>NZ_CP150277.1:1155000-1468004 GCF_037977385.1 Terribacillus sp. FSL K6-0262
TGATTCCAATCGTTTCTTCCTGTCCAAGCTCATCCAAATACTTAGGATTGATCTCAATGATCCTTTTCCCGGGCAGGTATCTGCCTCCAGTCGTCCTGAGACGATTATTATACCTTGCAGTATCTACAAATGGCTTTTGAAACCACATAATTGAAATTTCTTCAACTATCTGCTGCAGATTATGCATCGTTATTTCTTTCATTACATAGGCACCTCCTGTTTCTCTCATGCATATAATGCTGCAGACATTCATTTTTCCCGACATCCAAGGGCTGCAGGAGGTAAAAAGAATGCCTAATTGGTTGAAAAATCAACTATCACAAGCTTTTCTCACAAAAAACGTTAACCAATTGAAGGTGTTGAATCAATGCTGGTTCTTCTATAAGCGGAAACAGCATTCCAACGGCGGCTAAAACCCCTGTCCCAAACGGGACAGGGGTTTGTCACTGCTGTTGTCACTTCACCATTGTAAGGGCTATTCGCTGTTTGTCAATGTCCACTTTATCCACCCAGACAGTGACAACATCCCCTACCGAAGCAATATCCATCGGATGTTTTACGTATCTATCCGACATTTTGGAAATATGGACGAGTCCATCCTGTTTGACTCCTATATCGACGAACACACCGAAATCCACTACGTTCCGGACCGTTCCCTGGAGCTCCATTCCTTCCTTGAGATCTTCCATTGCCAATACATCTTGTTTCAATAATGGCTGAGCCAAATCATCACGCGGGTCTCTCCCCGGCTGATTCAGCGCCTGTATGACGTCCTGGAGCGTTAATCGACCAATACCTAACTCTGCAGCAACTTGGTCGATGTCAAGCTCCGCCAGCTTCTCCCGCAGCTGCGCGCTCCCTATATCCGCCACAGTTGCACCAAGCCGCTCCAGAAGCTGTTTTGTAGCTGTATAGCTCTCTGGATGGATCGGCGTCCTATCAAGCGGCTCCTCACCGTCCAAGACACGCAGGAAGCCGATACTCTGTTCATAAGTCTTGTTTCCAAGCCTGGGAATGGCTTTCAGCTGCTTGCGCGAGGTGAATTTACCGATCTCATTCCGCTGCTTCACGACATTTGCTGCTACCGTCTTACTAAATCCCGATACATACTGCAGCAAAGATTCGGAAGCTGTATTCACATTGACCCCGACTTGGTTCACTGCAGTCTCCACGACAAACCCCAAGGAATCATTGAGTTTTTTTTGGCTGACATCATGCTGATATTGTCCGACGCCAATCGATTTCGGATCGATCTTGACCAACTCTGCCAAAGGATCCTGTATTCTGCGGCCGATGGAAATAGCACTACGTTCCTCCACTTGCAGATCTGGAAATTCCTTTCTTGCCAATTCCGATGCTGAATACACACTCGCGCCAGCTTCGTTTACGATTATATAAGCGACACTGCTTCCGGATTGACGAATCACATCCGCAATGAATTGCTCCGTTTCCCTTGATGCAGTTCCATTTCCAATGGCAATCAGTTCGACATTGTACTTTTCAAGCAACGCATCGACGATTCTTTTGGCTCCTTTGACATCGTTGCGTGGCGCTGTAGGATAAATCACATTCTTTTCCAGCAGCTTCCCTGTCTCATCGATAACCGCCAGCTTACATCCTGTGCGGAACGCCGGGTCCACTCCCAATACGACGCGGCCCTTCAATGGCGGCTGAAGCAAGAGATTTTTCAGGTTCTCCGAGAAAATTTTAATCGCTTGTTCCTCTGCCTTCTCCGACAGCATGGAACGAATTTCCCGTTCCACCGATGGCTGGATGAGACGCTTATAGCTATCCTCGATCACTGCCTCCAATGCTGCAGCTACTTCAGCAGATGCCCCTTGTCTGATGATTTTACGTTTAAGATAAGCTAGGATGACATCCACAGGCGGCTCGATCGTAACACGCAATATCCCTTCCTTCTCACCTCGGTTGACAGCCAAGGTCCGATGGGAAGCCATTTGCCGGATCGGCTCCTGATACGCATAGTACATTTCGTATACGCCTTTGTCATCGTCTTCCGCCTTTTTGACTTTGGTCAAAAGAACACCTTGCTTCTCTGTCTTATCTCTAATATAATCCCGAAAAGCCGGTTGCTCACTGATCCATTCCGCTACTATATCACCGGCACCTTGCAGCACTTCCGCCTCGGAATGCAGCTCTTTTTCAGGATCCAGATAGTTTTGCGCTTCTTTTTCCGGATCTCGGATGGTTTGTTCATAAAGTCCTTTTGCAAGGGGCTCCAATCCTTTTTCCTTCGCAATCGTTGCCTTTGTCCTCCGCTTTTGCTTGTATGGACGATATAAATCCTCTATGCGCTGCAGCTGCATGGCAGCCAGAATGTCGCGCTTGAGCTCCTCTGTCAGTTTTCCTTGCTCCTCGATCAAACGGATCACTTCCGTTTTCCGTTGGTGAAGCTGCTGTGCATATTCCCACTTATCCTGAATCGCCTTGATTTCAACTTCATCCAGAGCTCCAGTCTGCTCTTTCCGGTAACGGGCAATAAACGGTACGGTATTTCCCTCTCCCAGCAGGTGGATGACCTGTCTGATGGATGATTGTTTGATGGATGTTTCTTTTTCGACCCATTGTATGAGCCTGTCTTGAATCGATGGTTCCAATTTTGTTCCTCCTGACTGCTGCTATCCTCATTGTATCAGAATTGCTGGGCAGATAAAAAAAGGATCGGCACCTGCGCGAGGTACCAATCCTATTCTGTGTATTTCATGGCAATCAATGTTATATCATCTTCATGCGGCTTTTGTTTGGTGAGAGCGAACATATCCCTTATTTTCCGAACATCCTTTTCCTTGAAAAGTTCCTGCGTAAGCTCGTTATCGGAAACACCATCAGAAAACATAACGAATATCATATCATCTTGCAGGATTCCCCGTGAAATCTTATATTTCCTCGGATACCCGGCAAGAAACCCTTGGCTCGGTATACATCGCTCTTTTTTACCACTTGTGATTGTCATGATCCCGATATTGCCAATGGAAGTGAAGGAATAAGTGCTTGTCCGATAATCCACCTTCAAGATACCCAGCACGACTCCGCGTTTACCGACCAATACCTCGTTCGATCTTCTGATCAGCTCATCGATTCCGCTATGCACATGGGCACGGATCACATCTATCACTACCTGTGATGACTCTTTGGCAAATTCCCCGCTTCCAAGTCCATCAGCCAGCACACAGATGAATTCATGTTCCGATTCATGGTAGAAATAACTATCTCCGCAATAATAATTGCCTTTTTTAGGCTCCTGAAACGCCGACACATCCATATGGAGATAGAAATCACTCAAAGCTGTCCGCACCTTCGGCTTGCAGGGCCTCCCGCAGTTTACGCAAAGCTCTGCGCTGCAGACGCGATACATGCATCTGAGAAATACCGAGTCTTTCCCCTGTATCTTTTTGGCTCATATTCTCGAAGTATGTGCAGCGAAGTATCTCCTGCTCCCGCTCACTGAGAATTGGAAGCACCTTTTCCAGCAGCATTCTGCGGTCTATGTCTTCGTAGCCATTATCCGTCGAGCCTACCAAATCGAGGATAGCCACCGTGCTGCCATCCGAGTCAGCCTCAATCTTTCTGTCGACAGACAATGCCTTATAGCTTTTGCCCATTTCCATCGTTTCCAAAATGTCTTCCTCGGACACTTCCAGATAAGCAGCGATTTCAGCCACGGTCGGGGATTTTTGATTTTCTGTCGTCAGTTCATCGATTGCCTTGCGTATTTTCGGACCCAGCTCTTTGATCCGCCGCGGTACATGGACACTCCATGTCTTATCACGAATGAAGCGTTTGATTTCCCCGATGATTGTCGGGATGGCAAATGATTCAAAGGATTTGCCGAAATCAGGATTATATCTCCTGATTGCTGCAAGCAGGCCCAGCATGCCGACCTGGACCAAATCTTCATGGATGGAGCTGTTCTTGGAATATTTCCTTGCTATGGATACGACGAGGTCTTTGTATGTGAGTACGATTTTTTCTTGGATTTCTTCATCTGTGGGATGCTTTTGCAGATGATCTATCCATTTATAAACCTCATCCTCACGGTTATTGTGTGGTTGAGATTTGGTCGTCATCTAGCCCCACCTCATTTTCATGAAGGTATTTCGTCATGAGGACGATCACTCCAGAATCGCTGTTGATTTCCACTTTGTCCATCAACGCATCTATCAGGAATAAACCAAAACCGCCCTCCCTCAGCTGTTCGATGGGTTCTGCTGCCTCATACGGGCCAATATTCCTTTTTACTTGATCCAAGTTGAAGCTGTCGCCATGATCGGCGACCATCACTTCGAGACGATTTTCATATACGCCGAAACCGATCGTAACTTCGCCATCTTCATCCTTTTCATATGCATGGTTAACCGTGTTCGTCACCGCCTCGGAAATTGCAACCTTCAAATCCTCGATATCCTCATAGGAAAAACCCATCCGGTTTGCAACACCTGAAGCAGTCAAGCGAATCACACCAACGTATTCTGGTTTAGCCGGTACTTTGATCTCGATAAAATCGAAAGATTCCATAATTAATAGCCACCTCGTACTGTTTTGTCAACATCGATCACATCGATCAAACCTGTAATCTCGAACAAACGGTATACACGATCCTGCAGCTGTACGAGCTTCAATTCACTGTTGTTTTCTTTCGTCGATTTCAACCCGCTAACGAATACGCCCAATCCGGTACTGTCCATATAATTCACCTGCTCCAGATTGACTTCGACTTTATTCCCCTCTTTACTCGTCAGGGATAAAAGTGTTTCTTTCAATTTAGGAGCTGTATAGGCATCTATTTCACCAGCTAAAAGAACAATTGATTTCCCTGCTTGTTCTTGTACGTCAACAGTTAAGTTCATCATGTACCTCCTAAGGGCTAGTTACCATCCTATGTAATACCCGTGTCTTCTCGATTCAAACATCTTTTTTGATAATTATTAAGGTAAAGTCATCCCGCAGATGAAAATCCTGCAGTTTTTCGAAATGTTTATATACGTTTTCCACCAATTCCTGTGCTGGGAGATGGGAAAAACTCTTGATGACCTCCAGCACTTCCTCACTCTCGATGAAACGATCTCCCTGACGGCATTCGGTAACGCCGTCCGTCAGCAGGATGATCATATCCCCTGCATGGATTTCCCTTTCATATTGGCGGTATTGGGCCGTATCCGTAACACCGAGGACGACCCCTTTCGCCCTGATCTCTTCGAATGCATCCTCGGCAGCATGATAATAAAAACCAGGTTCATGCCCTGCTGATGAGTAAGTGATCGTGCTGGCCTCCGGATTGAAAAGAGCATAAAACATCGTGATGAACATGCTGGGATCGACATTGCGCTCCACAACCCGATTAAGGCTTTCAAGAATCTCACTCGGTTTTTTATGCTCGGACGGAAAACTTTCCATCGCATATTTGATCATGGACATACATAATGCCGCTGGGATACCTTTACCGATCACATCAGCCACTGTGATACCTACAGTACCATCTTCATGATGAATGAAGTGATGGTAATCACCATTCATCTGATTCGCAGGTACGCTGACAACACCGATATCAAAGCCTTCCACATCAGGCTTTTCAGTCGACAGCAACGTATTCTGCATCCGAGCAGCCACGGAGATCTCCGATTTGATCTCGAGCTGCTCTTCCCTCAGATCCTGGAATTCCTGAAGCGCCAAACCGTAGGAAATCATCACCTCCAATAGGAAGCTCATCGAGTGCTGTATATTCTCTGGAAGATCCGGATAGATATCTTCCAGCGCATTGATATGCGTGTTGATGATCTCCTCCAGCGATATATTGTGCTGGATGGAGCGTTTACTTATCTGCTCCGCCTCATATAGGGCAGACTCATCCTGTGTATCGATGTATTGCTTGAGCAGTTCCCGATAGTGGGACAGATCTAGCTTAAGCGCATCCACCTGGCATCATCCTCCTCTAACGGACCCATTTCACGACGCGGATTTCCGTCCCTTCGCCTATCTTTGAAGTAATATCAAATTCATCCATCAGGCGTTTTACACCAGGAAGACCTGCGCCCAGACCTCCGGATGTGGAAAAACCATCCTCCATTACCTGACTGATATCTTTAATACCTGGACCTGTATCGATTGCGACGATGCAAATCCCGCGCGAACCGACATTCTCCACTTCATCAAAGCAGATTTTTCCGCTTCCGGCATAAAGATAGATATTACGTGCAAGCTCCGAAATAGCAGTTGCGATACGAGCTTGATCGACGATCCCAAAGCCCAGCTTTTTCGAAAAGTCGCGGCCGAATTGTCTTGCACCGACAATGTCCCATTCTTTCTGTATATTCACACAGGTTCTGAAGTCCATTTTCACTCCTCCAGTTCCTGGCGCAATTTGATCAATCCTTGTTCTAAATCTAATGCTGTCGTTACCTCATTCAAATGAATGCCCAAATCGATAAGTGTCACGGCCACAGCTGGCTGGATTCCGGTCAGGACGACCTTTGCCCCCATCAAGTCGGACATTGTCACTACATCGCCCAATACTTTGGCGATGAAGGAGTCGATGATGTCGACGGAAGTCAAGTCGATGACCACTCCTGTCGCCCCGCTCTGATGGATTTTATTGAGCAAGTCTTCCTGGAATTGAATCGCAGTCTGGTCATCCAGATCGATCTGGATACTGATCAGCAAATAGTTATGCAGCTTCAATATTGGGATTCTCACGGTTGTTCACTCCCATCAAGCGAATCGATCAGCTCTTCAATCGTCTGTTCTTCGCTGTTTGTTTGTACGATCATTTTGTTCGTCATTTCAAGAGCGGTAGTGAATCCCTTGCGAAGGGAGCTCTTCGTCGGGAACTTACTGAGATCTATCCCCAGATTCACAATCGTCTGGGCAATCTCCGGTCTGATACCGACAAGGATGCAAGTGGACCCGATCAGCCTCACTGCTTCTGCAGCCTGGATGATATGATGTGCGACCATGGTATCCACAACCGGTACACCAGTAATATCAATCAGCACTACCTCTGCATGATGCTTGATTACGCCATCGAGTAAATTCTCCATGATGAATTTGGCCCGCTCCGTATCAATGGTTCCAATCAGCGGCATGACTGTGATATTATCCATGACCGGGATCAAAGGTGCAGATAATTCCTGCAATGCGACACGCTGAAGGGATACTGTATTTTCCCAGTTGCCGGAATATTCATTCACCAGCTGGTTGATGAACGGATTCACAAGCTCATCCACATGCCTTAACACTTTCGACACAGGGACATCCAACTCTTCGTGATCGACAAGGAACTCCACTGCGACGCGTTTGAAAAGCTGCAGGCCATCCGTCAGATAGCTGAGCGGCCAGCCCAGATTGATGACTCGTTCTGTAAAGCTGTCCAGATCGGAAGTCAAGCTCTCCTTCTCGACACTGCCGAAAATGATATCGACGAATTCCCGGTTCGTGTTTTCGAAAAGATCCTGCGAAATAGTGGAAATCACGACATTTTTCTGTTTCTCTGCGACTTCCTCAAGCCACATATGAATCAGATTGTCACTGTTTTCAACCAGAATCTCCTTCAGATTTTTTGCCATCATGAAACCCCCGTATTGTAACGTTCACCTTGTAAAAAGCCGTTTTTGCAGTCATATGCTCAAGGCCACTTTATCTACTTATTAATCTAACACCAATACGCCCACCTTGCCAATAAGGCGGCTGCTTTTTAGTATATACCATAATCCAACAGGACTGAAATCAAAACAAAAAAGCCCTTACGTCACCGTAAGGGCTGGTCCGTTCCTAGAACTCTGTAAGGCCTAGGCTTATTTCAAGTGCTCGATTGATATTTCCCATCATCTGTGGGTCAAGCTGGGTGATCTTATCCGTCAGCCGCTGCTTGTCGATTGTTCGGATCTGTTCCAGAAGAATGACGGAATCCCGCTCAAATCCATACTTCTTGGCATCGATCTCCACATGGGTCGGCAGCTTGGCTTTTTGGATCTGTGCCGTTATTGCCGCTATGATGACGGTCGGACTGAATCGATTGCCGATATCATTCTGCAGGACCAACACCGGGCGTACGCCCCCCTGTTCTGATCCCACTACCGGGGACAGGTCGGCGAAATAGACTTCGCCTCTTTTAACGATCAAGGGCCTACACCCCGCTTACAAGGCGCTCTAACGTTACTTCTGCCTCCTCTTCAGCTTGGAAAGCTTCTGAAGCGATATTAAGATTGATACGTGCCATCTCCATGTAACCCTTCTGCATGGTCTCACGGATATTCTTTCTTTCCTGCACGTATGACTTCGTTGCTTGATAGAAGAAATGATCGAGACTATTGTTATTATTCTGCATCAAACCATCCACCTCATTCAGGAGTTTCTTAGGCAGCTTTACAACGATTTCTTGTAAGCCTTCGGACACAACCATACACCTCCACCAATTCACTCGGGTCGATTCTGTAAAAATCCATTTTCATCATACCATCCGAGCATTGTGTTTGCAAAGGACTCTCCGGAACTTTTTGATAAAAAAAGCCTTTTTCAAACAAAAAGCTTGGGAGGAAGGCTGGCTTCCTGCCGAAAATTACAAGCTTTCGCCGGGAGAAAGCGCATTGGTGACTTCGACAATCTCACCAGAGCGTTTATAAACGCGAGGCATCCGGGCGGCGATGAGGCAAGGAACCTCATAATTTATGGTATCGACCCAGTCTGCCACTTCATCCATGCTGATAAATGCATCCTGCTGCGGACCGATGAGAACGACCTCTGTACCGTTCGGATAGGCTTTATCAAGCCTCACCATGCATTGATCCATGCAAACCCTGCCGACAACAGGCATTCGTTTGCCATCTACAAGTACTTCGAAGCCCTGCATCTTGCGGATCCAGCCATCAGCATAGCCGATCGGCAGGGTCCCGATCCATTCGGGTTTATTTGTTTCATAGGTTGCACCGTAACTTACCGCTTCATGCGCTTCAAGCTGCTTCACATGCACAAGTCTGCTGTGCAGGGAAAACGCTTGGCGGAGATTGATCGGATGTTCCTCTTTGACGACCTTTGACGGATATAGTCCGTACATGCCGATTCCAAAACGGACAAAATCCGACTCATCCGCAGCGAAGCGCATACTGGCTGCGCTATTGTCCGTATGCACGATGATTGGGTGCTGCCACTCTTCCCGCAGCGATTGGAACAGCTTATCAAACTTACTCCGCTGTCCTTCAAAGTAAGCTAAATCCGCATCGTCAGCTGTTGCAAAATGCGTATAGACACCTTCAAGGTGAAGGGATGGGACATCGAGCAGCGGCAAGACCTCCCGTACTTCCTCCTCCGTCCGAAAACCTAATCTTCCCATTCCGGTATCCAGCTTCATATGCAGCTGCAGCGGCTTGCGGAATTGCTGTGCACGTACGGTCTCCAGCCAATCCTTGCGGTAGAAAGTCAGTGAGATATCATGATCTGCAGCTATTGCCGCATCCTCCGGCCTAGTCGCCCCAAGCACAAGGATGGCTGCATGAATGCCATTTTTGCGCAGATGGATTGCCTCATCCAAAAAGGCGACAGCCAGGGCTTGGGCCCCGGCATCCAGTGCCGTCTGCGCGACTTGGACATACCCATGTCCGTATGCATTAGCTTTGACAACTGCATAAATCCCTTTGTCTTCTCCGATATGTGCTGCCAGTTGCTTTATATTATATTCAACATGATCGAGATTTATTTCCACCCAGGAATCCCGATAAAATTGGTCATTCCGCATATGTATTCATCTCCTAGATTTTTTACCTTTGCTTATTATAACAGGAAAACAAAAAAGCAGACTCGGTTCGTCTGCTTCGAATCATCATTTCATGGCCTGGCCGTTTATGGATGCAGCCACTTCCTGTATTTCTTCCCGGGTCAATTCCTCGCTGGCCAGCATATAATCCACACCATCATGTGTCCATGTCAGACTGGAAGATGTAATGGCTCCCACAGTGAAACCAAGGCTGAATGGTTCTCCGCTGGCAGGTGTGGCAGCAGCCGGCGCGGTTTCCGAAACGTCCGCACGCTCCTGAATCAAAGTGAAACTCTTTTCTCCTTCATACGTCAGGATGACGCGTTCCTTCCCATCCACACTTACTTCCTTCTCCTCGGCAAGCGTCGCACCGACTGTTTCAGTAGGATACAGCACAGTCAGCCCTTGTTGTTCCGTTGGCACGGCCGAAGCAGGCACGCCGGATAAGGAACCGGTCAGGTTATTTTCCAGTTCAAAATCCTTGTCTGTGAACTTCGGATCCAGTTTGAAGGCAGAGAACGCCACTTCAACCATTGGTTTCTTATCTTTATCCAGCACTTTCACAAGCTCGGGTGTATACGTCTTTTTATTGAAATAGATCTCTTGATAAGGCAGTGTCGTATTGTTTTGATATGTCGTTTTCGTCTGGAAAACATAATGCTCCTCCGTTGTCTCGAAAGAAGCATCATCATCCTTCAGGACATCCTGGACCAGCGACTGGTACAAATAAGGCTGACTGCTGTTATAAGGCCATTCGCTTTGGAATTTGAAGCTTTTCTTCAAAGCGGGGGTGAGCACGAATACACCATCCTTATTTCGCAGGATCACCTGACTGCCTTGCTCGTCAGCATCGTTTTTCAATAAAACGCGGTAATGGTCGTCTTTTTGGTACCATATATCGATTCCGTAGGCCTGCTGTTCTTCTCCTGTGTTCAGCTTCATAGTGGCTTCGGCCTTGTAGCCTTGCAGCTCAGCAGATGTCTCTTCCAGATTTTGGACCACTTCCTCCCGGGAAGCATCGCCGCAGCCGGCTAGTAAGAATAAAAAGGCAGCAAAGACAATCAAACCAGCAAATCTTTTCATGGTCACACTCCTTTGTCAGCTATAAAGCGAACAAAGAGAACATGCCACCCTCAATCGGAAATGTCACGAAAGACCTTGGCCAGTCCTTTCATGAGATCAGTTGCCAGCAGATCCTGCTGCGAATGCATATCGCCGACCAGTACATCCGCCGCTTTGCCATGGACATAGACTCCGTTTGCGATTGCCTCCATCAGATCATCATGCTGCATCAGCATGGCCAGCAGGATACCAGAAAGTACATCCCCGCTTCCGCCTTTCCCAAGACCAGGGTTTCCTGTCGTATTGACCACCTGGCTGCCATCAGGGGCAGTAATGATCGTATACGTCCCTTTCAGCACGAGATGTACCTGATGTACAATCGCAAATTTCCTCGCGAGCTCAAACGGGCGCTCCAGGAGCTCTGGAACCTTCATATCCAAGAGCATCGCCATTTCTCCAGGATGCGGCGTCAATATCGTCGGAGCTTGCCTATTCCGCAGGATCTCCAGGTCGGATTTGATATGATGAAGGCCATCTGCATCCACCAGGACAGGAACCTCAGCCTGCTCCAGCACCCGCCTGGTCAAGGCTGCTGTCGCTTCGCTCCTTCCCATGCCCATGCCGACGGCGATCCCATCATATGCACTCACATCAAGTGTTTCCGTATCGACTATCACGCCATTTTCTCCTTCCAACACAGTGAATGTCGCTTCAGCCAAGTGAGCTGAGACAGATGGAATGACTTGGCGTAATGTACCGACGGTAAGAAGACCCGCTCCCGCTCTTAAAGCAGCCATGCTGGACATCGTAACCGATCCCGGCATCTCCATTCCTCCTCCGATGAGGAATCCTTTGCCATGGGTCCCCTTGTGTGAGAAAGGCTGCCGGATGGGGAATGACCGCTTCACGTCCTGTACTGTCCATATTCTGGCACCAGCTTGTCTGCCTAAATAAGCAGCTGGCAGACCGATGGATACGGTATCCCATATCCCGTAATAGGCTGCTGTCTTCTGGATGAATGCACTTGGCTTTGGCGCTTCGATGACGAAGGTATAATCCGCCCGGACCGCCTCATCGAATCCCGAGGCATCATCCGCAGGTACACCGGAAGGCAAATCAATCGCAATGACAAGTGCAGCCGAATCGTTGACAGCCTGTACCGTTTCCGTATAGGGACTTTTCAGCTCCCCCCGGATACCCAGGCCGAGCATTGCATCGACGATGACATCCGCTTTTTCCAAAGCCAGCCGGAATGTATCTGCTTCAACGTCCATCACTTCACCGCCAAGACGGTCATAGACTTGCTGATGCACGGCTGCGTCAGCTGTCAAATTTCGCCCGACCTGCACGGCAGCCGCATCATATCCTTCATTCAGCAGTGTTCTGGCTACCACATATCCATCGCCGCCATTATTTCCAGAGCCACAGAGGACAAGTATCCGGTCCGTGGTTCCGATCAGCGGTTTCATCCGTTCAGCGATGGCCCGGCCAGCAGATTCCATCAGGATGCTGCCGTTTATTCCGATATCCTCCATCGCATGACGATCCACTTCGTACATTTCCTTTGCGGTGACAATATACACGCTGTTCCCTCCTACCCGCACTACAATCTATGAGACATGCTTGAAAAATATGCAGACAAGTCTATTCACCCTGTGTGATGATGACTTGCGCTGCGGCATATGCATCCGAATGTGTAATCGACAAGAATACCAGTTCCCCCTCTGTCTGGTCGGCAGATGTCAGCACTGGCGCCCCAGCCTCATTGGGTAAAATTTCGATATCATGGAGCCCCAGTTTTCCCAATCCGGTTCCTCTGGCTTTCGCATAAGCTTCCTTGGCAGCAAAACGTCCAGCTGCGAATTCCACCTTGCGTTTATCGGATGTCAGTGATTCATAGTGCGTTTTTTCTGATTTTGTCAGGATCCTGTCCAGGATACGTTCATTATGCCCTATCGCTTTTTTGATTCGTGCTAATTCTGTAATATCTAAACCAATACCCTTTATCACGGGTGCACAACCTACCTTCCAGCTGAATTTCCCTACCAAGTATTGTACCCTATATGTATAAAAGCAGGGAGGAAAGTTATAGGATGTAAACAAAGCAAATTTCCATGCTTTGCGCTATGCTGATCAACAGAAGGTATGAAGGAGGAATTCGATTGTTCCGCAGGACCGAAAGCTTTAAAGAATATTTATATGCTTATCCTGTTATCAGCTTTATCGTGGCAGCCAATCTGCTGCTTTGGCTCATAACCGGACTGTTTCAGACGCCAGTCGGGAACAGCCTGTATCAATTAGGAGCAGGCGTAAATCTATTTATCTCGGGCGGGGAATACTGGCGTCTCGTCACTCCGATTTTCCTGCACGCCCCCGGCAGCATCTCGCACGTGCTTTTCAACTGTTTTTCCCTGGTGATCTTCGGACCTGCCCTTGAGCAAATGCTGGGAAAGCTGAAATTCAGCTTGTTTTACCTGCTTACGGGAATCATCGGTAATACCGTTACGTATATACTGGATCCTTATAGCTTCGTGAGTCATATCGGTGCCTCCGGTGCAATCTATGGATTGTTCGGAAGTTATCTGTTCATGGTTTATTTCCGCAAGCATTTGATCGATCCAGGAAATGCACAATTGATACTCATCATTTTTATTGTCGGTATCATCATGTCCCTATTTTCCGCAAATATAAACCTCACCGCCCATCTGGCGGGAGCTGCGGCGGGATTTGTACTGGCACCGCTCTTCCTTGTCAAAGCACAGCCATTCTCGATCTACCGGAACAAACGCCCCCGCCAGGGTGATGACGAGGCGGGATTTGATCCAGACCGCTGGAAAAAGCGTCCGTATGGCAGACGTACCAATAAAAAGCTGATCCTCTGGATTGTCATTGCAGTCTTGGTGCTGATCGGAATTTACGACTATATGAATTGAACCGCACATTTACTGTGCGGTTCTTTTTGGGCTTCGGAAGGAATACCAATCATAGGCCTCATCTGCATCCTTCTCATCCAAATGCTTTACTTTAAAGCTGCTTCCTGCAGCACCTCCCGATGCGACTGCTATCTTCAAAGTCCCAAGCTGCTTCTTTGATTGGAAGTAATGCTGGGATTCATGGAAGGACTGCACCTTTTTGCGATGCGAATGAACAGTGACACGTGTCAGTTCACGATAACGCATGGTCAGCATACCCTGCGTCCATGATACTCCTGCATCCCGATGGTCCAAGACACCGAATAGGATGGACAGCACTACGAGCGGAAGAGCAAATAGCCCATATCCGCCGAAGAAATAAATGAGCACACCCGTGATAAGAATGGATATTGCTGCCGGCAGGAATAGATACCTCATCAAAGCCCGCTTCGGCGGTTTCCGATAAGCGGTCCCGACTACATATTCAGGCAGCATGGCATCCAAAAAATCACGAAGCTCTTTTCGTCTAAGCAGCGGGAATAAAACAGTGGAAACACTCTTTTGATCCTTACCAGCTTCCCCACCTGCTATTTCCACACTGACCGCCAGCAGCCCGAATGGCTGACGGAATATATTCTCTTCCACTTTCAGTGCCTGTATCCTGTGCAATGGGATGGTCATTTCCTTTCGTTCCAAAAGCCCTCTTTGGATGAAAAGCTCATTCCCTTGTTTCGTTATTTCAAAGGAACAGTATTTCAGTATGGTACCGACCATCGCCACCATCCAAGTGACTGCCAAACTGCCGGCCGCAAAAAGGATGGACAAAAGCAGACTTTGCTTCAGCAGCCAGTGATAGAAGAAAGAATAGATGTTGATATCCATGACATTGTCAGCTTGCTGTGTGATTGCAAATAGAAAACCAAAGATGATCCCTGTACCGCCCGATGTGGCAGCAGCTGCCAACAAACGCCGGAAACTGAGCCGGCAGCTCACTCTATGCTCTGAAAGCTGTGTATCCTCTGCATTTTCAAGCACAGTATCTTGCTCTTTTCTTTTGACGAATTGCTGGATTGCTGCTGCATCCGATTTGGAAAGAGCCGGGATCACTCCCTCGGCTTCTTTCCCCCCGCCTGCTGTCTGTACTTCCAGCTTCACCAAACCAAATAATCTGTGAAAGATATTGGCACTTGTATTCACAGAATGGATGCGATGTTTGGAAATATATCTTTTTTTCCGGACAAAGATCCCAGACTCAATGCGAAGTTCATCTTGTTCCATCCGATACGTAAAACGGTACCAATACAAAAAGGCAAACAAGCCATCCAAAAGCAATACGATTCCGATAAGTGCATAAGGACTCCACCAAAATAATTCCGTCAATTCCCTTAATAATGCGATGAAAGCAATGACCAGCGGAACAATGGCATCCTTGATAAGCTTCAGCATCCGGAGGACGATGCTGATCGGATGCATCCGTTTCGGTTCAGACATCTTCTTCCTCCACGCGAGCAAGCACTCCGATCCTATCCCGCAGCTCCAGCGCTTCCTCCAAAGCGAGAGCTGGTATTTGATGAGTGGTTGCAGCTGTCGAGACAGATACCGTAGCCAAACCGAATTTCTTGAGTATCGGACCTTGCTCCGTATCGACATGCTGCACCCGGATCATCGGTATAATTGTCTGCGTGACAATGAAAATACCGCTTTGTATGTATATTTCCTGCTCAAACACCTCATAACGCCATCTCTTCCACCGAACTGCCGGAAGCAGCCAGATAAAAAAGAATAAAGCAGCGATGATCACACCCCATCCAATATACAGGACCAAATCCGGTATGGACCAGGCATCTTGAAAATATGTGACGACTCCTGCCGCAATGACCACAAGCAGCATATACAGACTCGCATTTATCCTCCAAACCTTCTTCGCGCTTGATGCAATTCTATTGCGCGGCTGTGCCTTCATGATACTCCACCCTCTTTCCAGTCATATCATACGATTGAACTAGTGATTTGTTTCACCATAAAGACCATAAAAAACAGACACCTTCTCAGGTGTCTGTCTCCGATCAATTATCGTTATTGCGTTTGCCGCGGTAGCCGCCGCTGTTATTGCGTTTGCCTTGACCTTGATAATTGCGGCTGCGAGGCTTACCATTGCGACCGCCATAACCGCGTCTGTCGCCGTTACCGCCGCGGGAACCACCGCGATATTTCTTCTTATCCTTGAAACTGCCTTTCACACTGACAGGAGCAAGGGAAGTAATACGGACCGGTGTATTACGACGCTCTTTTGTCAGCATTTTCAGTGCAGCTGCAACGACTGTTTCTGCTCCGAACTGCTCGATCAGCTCGTTCGCTTTCTCGTTGTATGCTTTCAGATCCTTGTTTTCGATCGTGCGCATCATTTTCTCGATCGCAATCTGCTGCTGTCCTTGGGCAGCTTCATCATTTGTCGGAGCTGGTTTACGAGCAATCTTGCTCTTTGTCGTTTTTTCGATCAAATGCAAGTGCGGGACTTCTCTCGGCGTGATGAAGGAGACTGCTTGTCCGCCTTTACCAGCACGTCCTGTACGTCCGATGCGGTGTACGTAACTTTCCGGATCCTGCGGAATATCAAAGTTATATACATGTGTAACGTTGGAGATATCAAGACCGCGGGCAGCAACATCAGTTGCTACCAAGATTTCCACTCGGCCATTTTTGAATTTGTTCAACACGGACATACGCTTGCCTTGTGTAAGATCGCCATGGATGCCTTCTGCGCGGAATCCGCGAGCCTGCAATCCTTCCGTCACTTCATCAACACGTTTCTTCGTTCTGCCGAATACGATTGCCAATGTCGGCTCATCGATATCAAGCAAATTGGAAAGTGTATCGAATTTCTGTCTTTCCTGAATTTCGATGTAAGACTGGTCGATGTTCGTCACAGTCATCTCTTTTGCTTTTACTTTGACTTCCGTAGGGTCTTTCATCAATTTTGTACCGATATCACGGATTTCCCTCGGCATTGTCGCACTGAAGAGCAATGTCTGGCGCTCTTCCGGGATCGATGCAAGGATTTCACGGATATCATCGATGAAGCCCATGTTCAGCATTTCGTCTGCTTCATCCAATACAGCAGTGTGTACATTGCTGATATTGATTGTTTTGCGGCGGATATGGTCAAGCAGTCGACCAGGTGTCGCAACGACGATATGCGGACCTTCTCTTAATGAACGGATCTGACGGTCCATATGCTGACCGCCATAAACCGGCAGCGTACGGATGCCCTTGAATTGGCCAAGGCGGTGGAGCTCTTCTCCGACCTGGATGGCAAGCTCACGCGTTGGTGCAATTACCAGGCCTTGGATCTGACGCTTGGAGCGATCGATTTTGCTGATCATCGGAATACCGAAGGCAGCTGTTTTACCAGTACCAGTCTGCGCTTGACCTAGTACGTCTTTTCCTTCCAAAGCGAAAGGAATCGTTTCGGCTTGGATCGGTGTCGCCTCTTCAAATCCCATCTTATCTAATGCTTTCAAAATTGGTTCCGAAATACCTAATGAACTAAATGTTGTCAATTTCTTTTTACTCCTTTATATAAAAAAAGTCTCACTGATGAAGCACGGCAGTTATACACAATAAAAAAGCCTTCCTCCACGCTTGGGAAGAGGCCTTAAGCAAGCATTCATTGGATTTAATTATAGTAACATACTATTTGTCTGAATTCTACCTATATCTATGATTACACGTATATCTACATGCATGATATCCCATTAAAGCCCTTCCAAAAGAGTCACATTATCTTTGGAACTCCCTATGCGCTTTTCAAGCAGCACACTGCCAATCTTCACAGCTGTCCTTATATTTTCTCCCCAGCTGAAGGATATTAAACACCCCACCGCTGGAAAATTCACGCCTCAAGCAGGAATTCCTCCACTTGTGTGCAGATCTGGTCGATATCCGGACCGAGGCAGATCAAGTGCTTCGATTCATCGAAAAGAACCATCTTCTGATTTTCAGAACCTAGATGCTTGTGCAGATACTTGACGGTCCGATATGGCACCAGGCTATCCTGGATTCCCTGTACGATGAAAACCGGACAAGAGACAGCAGGCAATGATTTCTTCGTATAATCCACACACTTCTTGAATTCCAAGAATGCCCGCAACGGAACCTTGCCCCTCTTTTCTTTCCGGAGTAAATTCAAATCCTCGATGACATCACCGCTCATCTGCTTCTTCATATATTGCCAAGCCTCCAGCGTGAGCAGCTTCCAGTTCAGGTACTTCCCTGAAGCTGACAGCAGCACAAGCTTGTCTGCACCATATTTTGCAGCTAAGTGGGAAGCAATCATCCCGCCCATCGAGAAACCGATGACGTAGATCTGCGAGCATTCCTGCGCCAGCCGTTCATATGCCCCTTCTGCAGCCTCTATCCATTCCCTGTGCCCGACTCCGCGCAAGGATAGCTCATCAGTGGTCCCGTGGCCAGGTAAAGCAACCTTCTCGACTTTCCAATCAGTATGATTCATCAAATACTCAGTCAAAGGCTCCACTTCATATGTGCCGCCAGTGAAGCCATGTATACACAATATTCCTGTCATACGATCATCTTCGCTTTCCATTGTCTTTATTTCAATATCTTCAAAAATGAACCAAGTGATTTGACGATAGGGGATACTTGCTGAACTGTCGATGCCATTTGTCCGACAGTCGACATCATCTTATTGATATCCATTTGACCATTCTTATCCTGAAAATAAGATGCCAGGCCTTTCGTCAGCTGTGATTGCTGCTTTGGCTGATAGACATTCGGCGGCTGCGCGAAGGCATGCCAGTACGGCGCAAGAGGCGGTTTCTTAAAATAATCATAAGGTGTCACCTGCTGCGGCGGCTGCCCTTGCTGCTGCCATCCCCCCCACTGAGTGAAGTGCTCGGGCGGAAAAGGATTATAAGTATAAGGACCTGCCTGCCTGTTAGTATCACCAACATTTTCATTCGCTTGCATCCAATCATGATTGTACATCATATCATATCGCTCTTGGGGCTCGGTTTGATAAATTGGTTCGTAATAATAGCGCTGCCGGCCATCGCTCATCTGTTGTTGCTGCATATGGGAGCGTGGCTCTGCCGTATTATAATAATACATCTCCACCACACCTTTCCTGTTTCTCTTTTATCCTATGTGAGGCGAAGGGCGGGCGTTATCACTAAGTATAAAAAGAAATCAAAACCAACGCCTATGCTGATTTTTGCTCGATGGCCAATTCGGAGCAGATCGGACTGCTCCCATACCGCTGATCATCACTTGTACATTGTCCTGCAATTATACCTCCGCCTATTCCCTTGCTCCTAGTGCTTAAAACCTATTTCTCAACACATTTACATTACTTTGTCATGCAACCCTTTACATAACGAAAATGCAGTTTGAGTTATTCCATACGTGGTATCAATAGCATATACAACGATACAAAAAGGAGCTGTATGAATATGCCAAAGGATCCAAAAACACAATACTATCACGATACTTTCCCCCAACAATTACAAGACCCTCCCGGCCTGCAGAAGGATATGGAGCCAAAGCCTGATTGCGGGGAAGAAAGCTATAAAGGCTCCGGTAAACTGATCGGCCGAAAAGCACTGGTTACAGGCGGTGACTCCGGCATCGGCCGTGCAGCTGCGATTGCATACGCCAGGGAAGGTGCTGATGTTGCCATCAACTACCTTCCCCAGGAGCAGCCTGATGCCGAGGAAGTGAAGGAATTGATCGAGGCAGAAGGCAGAAAAGCCGTACTCATTCCCGGGGATCTTAAAAACGAAAGATTCAATTATAAGCTGGTAGAAGAAGCTGTCGAAGAATTAGGCGGATTGGATATCCTTGCGCTTGTCGCCGGTAAGCAGCAGGCCGTCGAGGACATCGCCGACCTGACTACCGAACAGCTCAAATCAACATTCGAGACCAATGTCTATCCGCTGTACTGGCTGACAAAAGCCGCTCTTCCGCATCTGCCAGCGGGATCTTCCATCATCACGACGACTTCCGTGGAAGGCTTCGATCCTTCTCCGATGCTCTTGGATTATGCGGCAACCAAGAGCACGATCATCGGATTCACAAAGGGGCTGGCCAAACAAATCGCTGATAAGGGCATCCGGGTGAACTCTGTTGCACCTGGTCCGATTTGGACTCCTCTCCAGATTTCCGGCGGACAGCTGCAGGATAATATCCCTGAGTTCGGCTCCAGCACACCAGCCACACCTATCGGCCGCGCCGGACAGCCGGTCGAATTGTCCAGCGTCTATGTATTCCTTGCTTCCGAGGAATCTAGTTACGTAACGGCACAAGTGTACAGCATCACCGGCGGGATTCCTACAGCATAAAGAAAAGCTGCGAGCAATCGCTCGCAGCTTTTTATTGCTTTATCTTTTCCAACGGCCTTTCGTCTGTTCATAATTACCAGGATGGCGATGCAGCACCCCCTCCTCCAGGTAAGCTGTCTGATCAAAGCATGTATTCAAAAGATGCCGATCATGGCTGATACCCAGCACTGTCCCGTCGAAACGCCCCAGCGCCTCCTCCAACACTTCCCTGGATTCCAAATCCAAATGGTTTGTCGGTTCATCCAGGATAAGCAGATTGATTCCTTGATGCATGAAAATCGCCAGCTTCAGCCGCATTCTTTCTCCGCCGCTCAATCGCCCGATCGGCTGGAATACAGCATAGCCATAAAACAGGAAGGCTGCCAGCATATGTCTCGCTTGGGCTTCTGTCACAGAAATGACCGCCCGGAAGTAATCGATCATCCGCATGGCTGGATCAGCATCCCCCAAAGGATGCTGAGGCAAATACCCTATCCGCACCGAGCTTCCGACTTTGACACTTCCGCCATCGGCCTCCAAGCAGCCAAGAACGATCTTGACCAAAGTTGATTTGCCGCTACCGTTATCGCCGACAATGGCCAATCTTTCTTTATAGCGTAGATGCAGTGTGATATCCCGCAGCACTTCCCTGCCGCCAAAACGCTTGCCTATGGATTCCAAGCGGATGACATCCTCCCCGCTGCGCTCATCGGCAGCAAGCTTGAGTTTCATTTTAGCCGGATCAATATTCGGCCTGGATAGCTTCTCCATCCTCTCCAGCGCCCTTTCCATATTACGGGCGCGCTTATGCAGCCCTTCATTGGGCGGATTCGCCTGATTCGCCCACAGCTTCAGGCGCTTGATTGTTTCCTTCATCTTCTTGATTTTTTTCTGCTGTTCTTTGTATGCTTCGAATTCCTGCAGCAGCTTCGCTTCTTTTTGTTTCAGATAGGATGTGAAATTGCCAGTATAGACAGTCACTTCCCCATCCTCCAAATCAGCGATTCGCGAGACTGTTGCATCCAGAAAATATTGATCATGCGAAATGATGCATACGGCTCCCGCGTAATTTGCGAGGAAGCTTTCCAGCCACTCGATCGCGGACAAATCAAGGTGGTTCGTCGGTTCATCCAGCAGCAGTAAATCAGGCTGCTGCAGAAGTACAAATGCCAAACCAACTTTTGTTTTTTCCCCTCCGCTGAGACGGGTGAAAGGCTCCTGGAGTAAATGGGCAATATGCAAGCCATTTGCTGTCCGCGCAATCCGAGCATCCATTTCATAGCCGCCAGCTTCTGAAAAAGCTGTCTGTATTTCTCCATAAGCCGCCAATGCTTTATCCAATTTGTCCGGATCCAGCATCTGCTCCTCCAACTTCCTCATTTTCTCCTGCAGGACAGCCAGTTCCTCAAATGCCCCCATCAAGTAATCCTTGACTGTCCCTTCATGCCCGCCAGGAATTTGTTCCAAGTAGCCAATCTTTGCTTGCTTGCGTATGAATACCTGCCCATCGTCACAAGCTTCCATACCGACGATCAATTTGAAAATAGTTGATTTGCCGCTGCCATTCCTTCCTACCAAACCTAGCTTTTCCCCTGGTTTCAGCTCCAGGTTGAGCTTTTCAAACAATATGTTGCCGCCCATGATTTTTTTGACATCCTTCAGTGTAATCAACATAATATCCGCTCCTTTTCTATAAAAAAAGCCAGACAGCAAGACTGTCTGACTCTGACAAATGGGGAAAAATGGGTACAAAAAAACCACACGCAGGGTGTGGTTCTCTTGAAACGCCTTTCCTAATCGATCATGTTGTAGAGAAATAGATCCTGCACATTATTCATTATTCAGTTGGTAAAAAAGGGCATACGTATCCCGTTACCAACAAAAACATGAATAATCGCGCGGCGATGCAATAGATTCTGATCGGCTTCACGCGAAAGTGTGTGCAACATCTGATTCCCCTCCTTTTTCATAGTAAGTATATCCAGTATATAGGATACGGAACATAATTGTCAAACTATTCTCCGATTATCATATCAAGGTGTCCAGGTAGTATTTTCACTTCCCCAAGTGTTTCCCGATAAACCTCTCCGTCCATATCGATAGGCTTGCCGGCTGGAGAATGAAAGCGGATTTTTTCTGCTTCCAGAATATCTACCTCCGTCAAATCTGAAAGCACCGTCTTATCCTGCTTAATCTGGAGCAGTTCTTTAAAGCTGGTAAGATTGGAATTCTTTACGAATATTACATGGAGTTTGCCATCATCAGGCCTGATATCCGGTCCTGCGAACTCTCTTGTGCCGATAAAACGGCCATTCATCACTAGGATCATGACTGCTTCTCCTGCCAATCTCGCTCCATCGATTTCCATTTCAAATGCAAATGGTTCTGCCTGATTAACCGTCCGCATTGTACTGATAAAATAGGAAAGCACTCCTAAGCGCGCTTTCTGATCTTCATCGATATTATTCGATGCATCGGCAATCAGCCCCACTCCCCAGAAATTCAAGAAGTACGAATCCTCATACTGACCGAGGTCTATTGATGCAGTCTTTCCGTCGGCGATTACAGCTGCTGCTTTCTTTAAGTTTTGCGGAAGGCCAAGCAT
This sequence comes from Terribacillus sp. FSL K6-0262, assembly GCF_037977385.1. Classification (NCBI taxonomy): domain Bacteria; kingdom Bacillati; phylum Bacillota; class Bacilli; order Caryophanales; family Bacillaceae; genus Terribacillus; species Terribacillus sp. FSL K6-0262. The sequence goes on from NZ_CP150277.1 coordinate 1,177,681, forward strand.
GCGGCTGAAATCATTGCATGTACCGCCGGGGATGATTGCAACTGTAGGCCGCTTAGGTAAAGGCGCAATGCTATTGATCACTTGATGGATGGTACCGTCACCGCCATGGATGATCAACAGATCGATATGCTCCGCCGCCTCCCGGCTGCAGCTTACCAATTCCTCCAGATCATTCGTTTGGATGATTTTCAGCTGCTTGATCGATGCTGCAAGCTTCGGCAGCGTCTGGTTAAGTTCCTGTTCGATTTGGGCATCATCCATATTCCCATTCACTAAGTATATTGCACGGTTGAAAGTTTGCATCGTTCTCCTCTCCTTCCCTGTTATTTTCCCTTCAACTTGGATCGGCTAAACTTTGGTACAAAAAAAGCCGGCTGAAAAACCGGCTTCATAAAGCATGCCCTGTCACGATCATATAACCAAGCATGAATGCATTCAGGCAGACAATCAATCCAGTCGCCGTCCAAGCCAGTACCTTGATATGCGGCTTGTTCGCGAATGCTCCCATCTTCTTCTTGCTGCTGGTGAACAGAACCAGCGGAATGACAGCAAAAGACAGCTGCAGACTAAGGATCACCTGACTCCAAACAAGCAAATCACCTGTGCTTGAAGGACCGTATATCCCTACCACGATGAGAGCCGGAATGATGGCAATGATCCTTGTGACGAGTCGTCTGACCCATGGTTTTATCCGGAATTGAATGAAACCTTCCATGACGATCTGACCTGTCAGCGTTCCAGTGATGGTCGAAGACTGACCAGACAGTAGCAGCGCGAATCCGAACAGGAAGCTGGCTGCACCGGCACCGATCACTGGACTGAGCAGCTTATAGGCATCCTCGATTCCTTCCACATGCTGTCCGATTGTATGGAAAGCGGCTGCTCCAAGGATCAAAATGGCCGAATTGACAAAGAATGCCACCCCAAGAGAGAAGGTTGAATCGATATAGGCGAAGCGGACAGCTTCCTTCTTCCCCTTTTCGGTATCTTGGTAATTCCTTGTCTGCACGATGGATGAATGCAGATATAGATTATGCGGCATGACTGTTGCACCTAGTATACCAAGCGCCAGGAACAAAACTGATGGATCGGTGACGATTTCCGGTGAAGGGATATAGCCTTTCACTGCTTCTGACAGGGCGGGATGCGAGAATATCATCTCGAATAGGAAGCAGCCCGCAATGGTTACCATCAAAACGGTGATGATGGCCTCCATCCAGCGGAAACCTTTTTTCTGCAGTAATAGCAGCAAAAGCACATCCAGGGCCGTAATGATGATACCTGCCATGATCGGGATATGAAATAGCAGATTCAATGCTATGGCCGATCCCAAAACTTCCGCCAAATCCGTTGCAATGATTGCCAGCTCCGTCAGCAGCCAAAGCACCACGACCACTTTTTTCGGAAAAGCATCCCTTGTCGCTTGTGCCAGATCGCGACCGGTAACGATGCCAAGCTTGGCAGCGAGCCCCTGCATGAGCATGGCGATCAAATTCGACAGTAAGACGACTGCCAGCAAGGTATACCCAAAAGATGAACCTGCCGAGATCGAAGTCTCCCAGTTCCCCGGATCAATGAAACCGACCGCCACCAGGACTCCTGGTCCCATAAACGCGAAAAGCTTTTTGAAGAAGCTGCCATTCTCCGGAATGGCCACACTATGGTTCGACTCCTCCAGGCTTGCATTCCCTGCTCGCTGGAGCCAGCCTTTATCTCGTTCTTTACTCATAAAGATCGCTTCTTTCTAGTAGTTGTTAGCATGAGTTTACCAAAGGAAACTTTTTTAGTCAAAGAAAAGATAGGGGTTATAAAAAAAGCTTCCCCGCTGATTCAGGGAAGCTTCTCAGCTTATTTCTTATCCAAGCTGCTGTTGAAGGAACGCGATGACCTCTTCAGGGGATTTCGCATTTGCACTATGCAAGTGCGCCAGCTTCTCGCCATTCTGGAATAGGAGAATGCTTGGGATCCCCATTACTTCTTGTTCCGCTGCAACATCTGGGACTTCATCATTATTCAGCTCATACCACTTATAATTGCCGTATTCAGCCAGCACCTGATCGATAAACATATTCATGCGTGTACAATCCGGGCACCAATCCGCGAAGAACTTGACGATCACCGGCTCTTCACTCATGATGATTTCGTTGAACTTTTCTTTTGTATGGATTTGTTCCATTATCTGTCTCCCCCTTCTGCTTTTCCTTCTAAAGATACGGTACACACGAAAGGGAATCAAGCAGTTAGCTTGATGGATCTTCCTCTATAAAGGTGAGGTCCGGCGCAAGCCTCGCCATATGCTTTTTCTTTTCTTCATATATCCCCTTCAGCTCCGGCAGCTGATGCATCGGCTCAATACGATAATGATGCCAATCCGTGAAAGATAGGTACGTCAGCAGCATTCTCGGGGACCCTGCGGTCACTTCATTGCCATCCTTTTCGATATCAAATTGGAAGACTCCGCCGATACGCCGATCCATTCCATCCTGTGCAGCAATAAAATTCCCAAGCGAATAGATGACAAGCGTCTTATTACCGTCTTTACCAGTCAGCCAATCAACCGGCTGCAGCACATGCGGATGACAGCCCAATACCGCTGTCGCTCCTTGGTCAGCAGCGTATTGAGCCAGCTCTCTTTGTTCATCGCTGGGATCATCCTCGTATTCAGTTCCAAAATGCAAGCTGACGATGACAGCATCCGCTTCCTGTTTTGCTTTTTGGATATCTTCTTTTATCTGCTGCTTGTCAATCAGATTGACTAGATGATCTTCTCCTTTGGGTACAGGAATACCATTGGTACCATACGTGTAGCTAAGGAAGGCAGCAGAGATACCCTCTGCCGTTTTTTCTATTGTTAGCTTTTCGCTATCTACCTTGTTTGCATACGCTCCAGTATATGCCATACCAATCTTCTCATACTGCGCTGTTGCATGCTTCACACCAGCTGCTCCTTGATCAAGCGTATGATTATTGGCCATCGTGACGACGTCCACCCCGACGTCCTTTAAAGTATCACCTATTTCATCAGGACTGTTAAAGGTCGGATAAGAGGAGAGCCCCAGTGCTTCCCCGCCCATGATCGACTCCTGATTCGCTACGGTAAGTGTCGATTCTCCAAGATATGGCTTGATATCCTGGAACATCGGATCGAAATCATAGCCGCTCCCTTTTTTTGCCTCTGTATAGATGGAACTATGCAAGAGCACATCACCGATTGCTGTTATCGAAATCGATGATGGAATGGCTGGCTGTTCTTTTTGTTCCAGCTCGATTGTCTTTTGCTGAACTGTATGGACCGCTTGCGGCTGCTGTGCTGGAACACCGCCACTGCACGCTGCCAATAAAAGAAGACCCGAAAATGCAGGAAAGAATGCTTTGATTTTCATGCGTAACCGCCTGTTTTTTGTTATTTATCCGTATTATAAGCGGATGCTCGTATCAATGATAGTACGTTTTGCATAAAAACCTCGAATGATGGCAAACAGGAAAGAACACAGCCTTTCACCGATCGACATACAGATTCCCGATATCCCGATTCCTGGGCAGGATCCTATTAGTGGATTACATCTGTTTCGGTGCTGCAATGCCGAGTAGGCGAAGCCCTTCTGCCAATACCGCGGCTGCTGCTTCGACGATGGCTAAGCGAGCACCAAGGTCATCATTTTCTTCCAAGATGCGCACCTTTCCATAGTAGCTGTTGAATGCCTGCGCAAGATCGATCACGTATTTGGCAATACGGGAAGAATCGTAGTGGGCAGCTGCGGCATCAACTGCTTCCGGGAACTGGATCAGCTGGGAGAGTACCGGCCAGGCATCCGCGGCGGCTTCTGCAGAAACTTCTGGATTGCAGCGGATATCACCTGCTTTAGCAAGCAGCGTACAAGCCCGGGCATGCGTATATTGCGCATACGGTCCTGTCTCTCCTTCTACGCGCAGCATATCCTCCAGGGAAAACTCGATATCACGGATGCGTTCATGCTTCAAATCATGAAATAACACCGCCCCGACCCCGACCTGCCTTGCTATTTCCTCTTTATCGACTAAATCAGGATTTTTCTCCGCTATATTTGCGGCAGCCAGCTGAATCGCCTGCTTCAGCACCTTATCGAGCAGCACCAGCTTCCCTTTCCTGGTTGACATCTTCTTGCCATCCTGCAAAACCATGCCGAATGGGATATGGCTGATTCCATCCGCCCACTCATAGCCCATCTTCTTGAGTACCAGCTTCAGCTGCTGAAAATGCAGGCTCTGTTCATGACCGACAACATACAGACTTTTGGAAAATCCATAGGTTTCCTTACGGTAAATGGCTGCGGCCAGATCACGTGTCGCGTATAATGTGGCACCATCCTTCTTCTTGATCAGGCTGGGCGGAAGCTCCTGTTCATCCAAGCGGACCACTTGCGCGCCTTCCGACCAACTTAGCAGCTCCTTTTGTTCCAATTCCGCGACCACACGTTCCATTTTGTCATTATAAAACGCTTCTCCTGCATCCGAGTCAAAGTGTACGCCCATCATTTGATACACACGCCCGAATTCCTTCATCGATTCGTCACGGAACCAGCGCCAAAGCTTATTTGCATACACGTCACCTTGCTCCAATTTCCGGAACCAGTCTCTTCCTTCCTGCTCCAGCTGCTCATCATCGGCTGCTTCTTCATGGAAGCGGACATACAGCTTCAGCAATTCCGGAATCGTATTCCCACGAACCTTCTCTTCGTCTCCCCATTTTTCATAAGCACATATGAGCTTGCCGAATTGTGTGCCCCAGTCACCGACATGATTGATCCTGACAACGTCATAGCCTTGCTTTTCCAGCAATAGACTGATGCTGTTCCCGATGACAGTCGAGCGAAGATGCCCCATGGAGAAGGGCTTTGCAATATTAGGAGAGGAAAGATCGATTGTTATGACCTGCCCCTTCCCGACAGCTGAACTTCCGTAACGCTCACGCTGTTGATGAATATCACGCAGCACGCGGCTTGCGGCAAGCTTCTTATCGAGTGTGAAGTTGACATAGCCACCCATTGCCGTGATGGCAGAAAATACATCATGCGATAAGTCTTTAGCTAATCCGGCTGCAATGATGTGCGGTGCTTGCCTTTTTTCCTTCGCCAAAGCAAAGCATGGAAAGGCATAGTCTCCATGCTGCAGCTTTTTCGGTCTCTCCATTTGTTTCTCGATTTCATCTGCCGATTGGTGCAGGGACTTGGCCAATAATGCTGCTGCAATTGTTTTGTACATGTTTCATTTCCTCCTTCAAATTAAAAAACCGCCCCTTCCACTTGGAAGAGACGGTTACCCGCGGTGCCACTCTAATTGTCCTGATCGGACCTGCTCAATTGGATAACGGGAATGATAGCTCCCGGCAGCCCCTACTGCTTCACGTACGTTCAGGGCTGCAGCCAAGAAAGTCCGGTTCCTGCCGCCTTCCGCATCCCGCTTCCACCGTCCGGGACTCGCTTTTGTTTCCAGCTGCAGTACTCTCTTTCTTATCGGCATGTGTATATTGTTTTTTATTATAGCTTTTTTAACGAAAGATGCAACCCTTGTTTAGAACCCGTGTCACAAGGGTAAACTTTTGTTAACCCGTAAAAAGGAGGATGATCGCATGGCTAAGCAATATGGCAACTATCAGCCTGTACGGATGAATGGTGTCAGTCTATCTGATGCTCGTGAGGTCGCATTCCGCAAAGAATTCAAACAAGCGGATATAGCCGGCGGCTTCCGTAAGAAGAAAAACAGATAAGTTATCGAAAACCTGCTGTCCAAAAAGACAGCAGGATTTTTTTTGAATACTTTTCCTTCTTGCTTCCGTCGTTATTTATAGCAGGCAAGACAGGAGGAGAGAAGAATGATAGCAATCAGTACACGATGAAAAAAGCAAAGGAAACGACTGTATCCGTATTGCTCGTAAACTGTAAAACCTCCCGATCCCAGGACCTCTTCTTTCCCGAGCGAAAAAAAGCGCCCACCTGGGTGCTTTTTCATATATCTATCACTTTATTATCGTTTCGATCAATAGCATATTTCGCTTTGATATGTGCCGGGGCCATCTTGATGATAAGCTGCAGGATGAGTGTTGCGACTGCCAAATCATCGACGATACCAATTCCGATGAGGAAATCCGGTACCAAATCAAACGGGAAGACAAAGTACAGGACAATCAATGCAATGGCGGTTACCTTCTTGGCTGCTGCCACCTCTTTAGCTGTGAAGAAAGCTTTCAGAAATGGAATCGACTTGCGGAAATTGAACAGAAAACGGAGCCTGCTCCATAGTCTGGTCATATCATCCTTCCTTTCTGCCCCATCTGGAGCTATTCCCATTTTAAGGGATGAAACTCCATTCCACAACATAAAAGCAAAAGCCCAGCATCAGGATGCCGGGCTTCCGATTATGCTTTTTTCTTTTTCGCTGCTTTTTCACGTTCGTTCTTGTTAAGGATTTTCTTACGAAGACGGATGGACTCCGGTGTAACCTCGCAATACTCATCATCGTTCAAGTACTCGATTGCCTCTTCAAGGGACAAATCACGCGTCTTGCGAATAGTGGACGTTTGGTCCTTCGTCGCAGAACGGACGTTAGTCAAATGTTTCTCAACAGTGATATTGACTGTCAGATCGTTGTCACGGCTATGCTCTCCAACGATCATACCGGCATAGACATCCGTGCCAGGCGGTACGAAGATGACGCCGCGGTCTTCCAATTTCATGATACCGTAGGTTGATGCTTTACCTTGTTCAAGGGCGACAAGCACACCTTTGGATCTTCCGCCCACTTGTCCGGAAACGACTGGCTCATAGCCATCGAATGTATGGTTCAAGATACCGAATCCGCGTGTTTGGGACATGAATTCAGTGGAATATCCGATCAATCCACGGGAAGGTACACGGAACTCAAGACGCACTTGACCATTTCCTTGGTTGATCATGTCGACCATTTCCCCTTTACGGGAACCCAAGGATTCCATGACTGCCCCAGTGTATTCTTCCGGCACATCCGCTTGTACGCGTTCTACCGGTTCGCACATTTTACCGTCGATTTCCTTGAGGATTACCTGCGGTTTGGACAATTGAAGCTCATAGCCTTCGCGGCGCATGTTCTCGATCAGGATGGAAAGGTGAAGCTCTCCACGTCCGGATACTGTCCAAGCGTCAGGGGAATCGGTTGGTTCCACACGGAGACTGACATCTGTCTCAAGCTGGTTAAGCAGACGCTCCTCGATTTTACGGGAAGTGATGTACTTACCTTCCTTACCGGCGAACGGACTGTTGTTCACCAGGAATGTCATCTGCAATGTCGGTTCATCGATACGCGGAACCGGCAATGCCTCCTGCTGGTCCACGGAGCAGACGGTCTCTCCGACGTTGATGTCCTCAAGACCGGCAACTGCAACGATGTCACCAGCTTTGGCTTCTGTGATCTCGATTCGTTTCAAACCGATGAAGCCGAATAGCTTCGTAATGCGGAAGTTCTTCACGGATCCGTCTTTCTTCATCAGGGCAACCTGATCACCGACTTTGACGGAGCCGCGGAAAATACGTCCGATACCGATACGGCCCAGGAAGTCATTGTAATCCAAGATGGTGACCTGGAACTGCAAGCCTTCATCAGCGTTGTCGATCGGTGCCGGAATGTTATCCATGATCGTTTTGAAGATGGCATCCATGGATTCTACCTGCTCGTCGGGCTCCTCGCCGGAAGTACCGTTCAATGCAGAAGCGTAGACAACAGGGAATTCAAGCTGGTCATCATCTGCGCCCAATTCGATGAACAAATCAAGCACTTCGTCGATGACATGCTCGGGGCGTGCGCTTGGTTTGTCGATTTTGTTCACGACTACAACCGGAGTAAGCTTTTGCTCCAAGGCTTTTTTCAATACGAAACGAGTCTGGGGCATTGCACCTTCATAAGCATCCACGACTAGTAAAACACCGTCTACCATTTTCAGTACGCGTTCCACCTCACCGCCGAAATCGGCGTGTCCTGGTGTATCCAATATGTTAATGCGTGTATCGTTATAATTAATCGCAGTGTTTTTCGCTAAGATTGTGATTCCGCGCTCTTTTTCCAAGTCATTGGAATCCATTGCGCGCTCATCCACGTGCTCATTATCACGGAAGGTACCAGAATATTTCAGCAACTGGTCGACCAAAGTCGTTTTTCCGTGGTCAACGTGGGCAATAATCGCGATATTGCGAATATCTTCTCTAAATTGCATGTATACATGTCTCCTCTTCTTCATGTAATCCTAACCGACTACAACCTGTTAATTATACCACAGTTCATAACCGGTACAATAGGATAGGTAAACATTAACATTATAATATTATCGTAAAGCTTGCGCCGCCCAGATCGGATTTCCCTGCACGGATGATACCGTTATGCCGTTCCACGATCGCACGCGAGATCGCCAGGCCGAGTCCGGTTTCTCCGCCTTCACCTTTGACGAAGCGCTGGAACATATTCGGCAGCAGGTCATCGTCGATACCCGGACCATCATCATTGATTTTGATCTCAACTTGCTTGAAGCTGCTTGGCTGCACCGAGATATGCACCCTGCTATGGGCATGCCGGATTGCATTGGACGTTATATTCATCATTGCCCGAAGCAGTTTCTCTTTATCCCCATTAATCACGATTGCAGCAGGTTTATTGTAGGTAAGCTGGATATCCTTGTCGCTTGCAAGAGGCAAGGCACGATCGATCGTCAAATCGACTAGCTCTTTGATCTCCATTTTCTCTTCTTTGTAAATACCTTCTTCACTGTCGAGCTTGGCCAGCAGGATCATTTCGTTGATAAGCTGCTTCAAACGCTTGATCTCGGATACAACGACTTCGAGTCCGTGTTCTTGATCCTTGCCTGTGAAGACACCATCTTTGATTCCCTCCGCGTATCCTTGGATCGTCATGAGCGGTGTTTTCAATTCATGGCTGGCGTTTTGGAAGAATTGCCGCTGGGATGTGATATAGCGGTTCAATTCCTTGGCCATCTCGATTGCACTTTGTTCCACTTCTTTGATTTCACCGCTGGCTTTCACGGATTTTATATTATCGAATTCACGCCGTTCGATTTTCTTCAGCTGATATTTTAATTCCGTGAGCGGCTTGACCAGACGCTGTGTCAGATAAGTGCTGATTAAGATGGCTATCATGACACCGATCAGGAACACAAGGAATATACGCTGAAAGAAGCTTTCCTGCACCTCTTCCAATTCACGAATCGGGCGGAGGATGACCATATTTTGATTCTCGCTGGTTCTGATCGATTTAACCACATAGCTATTGCGGTTCTCCTGCCAGATTGTATTCTTATTGGTCGGGGCGGTATCATATTTGGCTGCAAATCGTTCTGCGTCGATCCGAACAAGGTTGGTATAGGTCACCTGCTCTGTTTCTTCATCATAAATGAACATTTTGAGATCCAAATTATTGAGCATGGAATCAAGCGTAGCAGCAGGAATGGTATCTACACCGCTAATCGCTGTAATTAAAATTTGGCCGCTTTCCTCGAGCTGTCTCGTCTCATTTGTAACAAGCAGTCCCCGGATTTGCGAATACAGGGTAATAGCTGTGAATCCCATCACAATAATCAGCAAAGTTGTAAATGCAATATTAAGCTGGGTCTTCAGTCTCATGCTTCGTTCATCCTGAACCGATACCCGAAGCCCCAGACTGTTTCAATCGGGATACCGTCCATCTTCTTGCGCAATCGCTTCACTAAATCATCCACTGCACGATCACTGCCAAAATAGTCTTCCCCCCATACTTGTGTCAGCAATTCATCACGCGAAAAAGCCCGGTTCGGATTCTGGACCAGTATCACAAGCATTTCGAATTCCTTCGCTGTCACTTCCACTTCTGCTTCATGCCAGTAGACACGGCGTTCTCCTAATTGAAGCTGCAAGTCACCTGCCTGCAAATCCATTTGTTTGACTTGCTGTGCCCCTTGATTCGTTTGCGGGTTCCATCTCTTGAACAACCGTTTCACACGCGCGACCAATTCCCTGGGGCTGAAGGGCTTGGTCAAATAATCATCCCCTCCAAGCTCCAAACCGAGGATTCGGTCGATCTCTTCGTCCTTTGCTGAGATGATGATGATCGGCACTTCGCTTGTCTGACGGATTTTATTGCAAAGCGCGTATCCATCCATACCTGGCAGCATGATATCCATGATCCACATATCCGGTATTTCTTGATCGGCAATTTCAAGTGCCAGCTCTGCTGTTTCGGCTACACTGATCCGATAGCCTTCCTTTTTCAAATAGGCTTCTACTATATTCCGTATATTTTGATCGTCTTCGACAACGATTATATGATGCGTCATTTTGTCGTACCCCTTTCCTCTCTACGGTTATTTTCCCACAAAATCACAAAAAGAAAAGACTTTCCTGTCAATTGCCCATTCCACATATTTTACATAATTGCTCCAAAAAGATGCCAAAACCAGACAGTAGAATGTGTAGTATAGAACGACGCATATACAACACGAAAGAGGTGTCTTACATGAATAGAGAAAATGACAATCAATACAATGAGCATCCAGAAGGATGGCAGCACGATACAAACGAACAAGAGCCGGCTTATATGGACGATCAGCATAAGGATGCTGAGTCGATAGAGGAAACACCACCTAAATACAGACAAGCAATTCAAGTGGAAGAACCGATCAAAGAGCAGCAGCCGCCAAAGCAAAAAGGAAAAGTATGGACGGGCTTCGTCAGCGGTATCGCAGGCGGTATCTTGGTACTTGCTATTGTGGCCATCCTTGTTTTCACAAATGTGATTTCCTTTGGTTCCAATACAGCCAGCCCATCGACGATGGGTACAAATAATACATCCACGACGGAATCAAGCAACAAGACATTGGCAACTCAGACAAGTACCCAAAACCTGACCAGTGCCATCCAGGATGCCTCGGCAGCAGTAGTGGGAGTCGAGAATCTGCAGCAAACGGATTTGTTCTCTGAATCAGAGGAAGCCGGTTCCGGTTCCGGTGTCATTTATAAGAAAGAGAATGGCAAGGCATACATCGTGACGAACAATCACGTTGTCGACGGAGCGACCAGCCTGGAAGTCACGCTAGCCAATGGCGAAAAAGCAAAAGCGACATTGCTTGGAACAGACCAGATAAGCGACCTGGCTGTACTTGAGATCGACGGAGCCAACGTAGATACAGTAGCTACATTCGGTACTTCAGATGACCTTACAGTCGGACAGCAAGCCATTGCCATCGGTAATCCATTGGGAGCTGAATTCGCAGGTTCCGTGACACAAGGTATCATCAGCGGATTGGATCGTTCCGTAGCAGTCGATTCAAATAACGATGGTACAGAGGATTGGGTAACGGAGGTTTTACAGACAGATGCAGCGATCAACCCTGGTAACAGCGGCGGTGCACTCATCAATGCAAACGGGGAAGTCATCGGTATCAACTCCATGAAGATTGCGCAGGAAGAGGTTGAAGGAATCGGTTTTGCCATCCCGATCGATGCTGCCAAACCAATCATCAACCAACTGGAGAAATCCGGTAAAGTGGAACGCCCATATGTCGGCATTGGTGCAGTCAGCCTCGATCAAGTGCCGCAAGTAAATGCACAGCAAACCTTGAACCTGCCGGAAGGTGTGACACAGGGTGTCGTACTTGCCCAAGTGGTAGAGAACTCACCGGCAGCTGATGCAGGCTTGCAGCAATACGATGTCATTACGAAAATCGATGATCAGGATATCACCAGCATGGTTGATTTGCGCTCTTATCTTTATTCCGATAAGAAAATCGGTGATAAGGTAACCGTCACGTATTACCGTGATGGTAAGAAAGAAACAACAAAACTGACATTAGCCAAGGATCAAACGGCACAGTCGGAACAATCCACACAACAACAACAACAATAAGCTCTGCTTATTGATCAGATAGATGCAGGCCGCACCCTTAACGAAACCAAACATGATATCCCCAAATGTCATTTTAGCGGCCGAACATGCTCTCGCCCGAGCTTTCCAAAAAAGCGATCACCGAATCATTTTCAGGTGATCGCTTTTTTATTTATAATCCTATAAGGAGGTGGAATGATTTGGTTGAAAAAGTTTTGGCTTATATCATCCGAAACCATAAAGATATCCAGCAACTGCTTGTGCACACGCATCGGGATATACCAGAAGCAGGAAGACAAATTCCCGGCGGTACAGTCGATCCTGGCGAGGATTTACTGGATGCCTTGCATCGAGAGATTTTCGAAGAATCCGGATTGCAGGATCTTCCTGCGGCCGAAATGCTGGGCAGTGCACCATTTCGCCATCCGCACAAGCAAGAACTCCAGCTTCGCCATTTCTTCGTGATTCCTACAAAAAAGCCCCTTCCCGACACATGGGAACATCAGGTTTTTGGCAATGGCGCCGACAACGGAATGATTTTCCGATATAGGTGGATGGACCTCCAAGCCATTCCGCCGCTCGCAGCTTCACAAGATCAATTCCTGCATCAGTTAAGAAAAAAGACATTTAAAATCGACTGAACAGGCACATGACATGCTCCGGGAAAATACACTATAAACAGATTACATAAAGGAGCATGGTTCATGTATAACATATTGATCGGTACAACCGTCAAACAAGATCCCGCCATATTAACTGCCTACTTAGATTCCCTCAAAAATCTGCAATCAAAGGACATATCCATTTCCTATTGTTTCATCGATGATAATGACGAGCCCGAATCCAGTTCTTTACTTCATGATTTTGCCGCAAAAAATGGCGCTGTCATCCTGCCATCCGAAACAGCCGATACATACCATAAGGATGAGCATACACATTACTGGACGGAAGCCCTGATTTGGAAAGTGGCTGCACTGAAGAATAAGCTCATTTCCTATGCGATCGAGCAGAAAATGGATTATATCTTTTTCGTCGATTCCGATATCGTTCTGCACCCAGCCACCTTGAAGCAATTACTGGCAAATCGGAAAGATATCATCTCCTGTATTTTTTGGACAGAGTGGCAGCCTGGCACGCAAGCATTGCCGCAAGTATGGCTGAAGGATGAATATGATCAATTCCTGAAGCACCGGGGAGAATCATTATCCGAGGAAGAACGGATGGGCCGGCATCAAAAATTCCTTGAACAGATGCAGCAGCCTGGACTATACGAAGTCGGCGGCCTCGGTGCTTGTACATTGATCAGCAGGGAAGCATTGGAAAAAGGTGTTCACTTCGGGGAAATCCCGAACCTCTCCTTTTGGGGGGAAGATCGCCACTTCTGCATCCGTGCTGCCGCACTCGGCATCCCCTTGTATGTGGATACACATTACCCAGCGTTCCATCTTTACCGAAAAGCCGATCTAGCGAAGCTCCCCGCCTTCCGATGGGAGAATGAATGGCCCGGTTATAATGTTCGGGTCGCGAAAACCAGCGGTAATACACTCACTTTATCCATGATCGTCAAAAATGAAGCCGATCGATTTTTGGAACATTCCCTGCGTTCTTCCCTGCCAGCGGTGGATCAAGCTGTCATCATCGATGATCATAGCTCAGATGATACGAAGACCATTTGCCGCAAGCTTTGCGAGGAATACGATGTCCCGCTGAAATTGATTGAAAATCCTGCATCCACATTCAGCAATGAAGTGAAGCTTCGGAAACAGCAGTGGCAGGAAACCATTGCTGTCAAACCTGATTGGATTCTTAATCTCGATGCTGATGAAGTACTGGATGACACCTTTCTTACGGAAAAAGACCAGCTGCTGAACCAAGCTGGCCTCGACCTTTATTCCTTCCGTCTATATGATTTCTGGGATGAAGAACACTATCGGGAAGATCAGTATTGGCAGGCCCATTTGTTCTATCGCCCCTTCCTGCTGCGCCATCAGCCGGCATTTCCTTACAAGTGGCTGGACACCCCGCTGCATTGCGGGCGCTTCCCGGAGAATATCTTTCAGCTGCCCAACAGTCTCAGCACCGTACGCATCAAGCATTTTGGCTGGGCCAGAACGGAAGATCGTATACGGAAATACGAGCGTTACCGCAAGCAGGATCCCCAAGCTCTCTACGGTCAGAAAGAGCAATATGAAAGTATCCTTGATCCCCATCCAAACCTGATCAAGTGGACGGAGGTTTCTTCTTCCGAAAAATAGCCCGGTAGCAATACAGCCGTCCCCATTGGTCATCGAACAATGCACCTGCAGGCATTTCCGAATGGACCGGACCGGCATATTCAAATCCAGCAAGTTCAGCCAATGTTTCGAGGATGCCAATATCGACGGTTGGATAATCGAATGTCAAAATAACATGCCCCTCCGGCTTCAGCGTGCGGCTGAATTGCTCCCAAGCGCGCTTTTGCACACTTACGTCCAGATGCTCCATTACCGAGATACAAAAAATCTTATCGAAAAAAGCATCTTCATACGGCAAGGATGTCAAATCTGCCTGGGTGCGATGAATTGCCCGAAGCAGTCCTTCTGGCAGGCGAGCAGCTTCCTCAGGACCGAAATCATTGATCACATCATTCAGGATCGCTTGATCATCTGTTATCCTGCCATCTATATCACATGCATAGACTGTTTTAGCTGAGGCCGCTAAATGAAACTTGAATGGATGACTGATTCCGGAAGCAGCATCCAATACGATATCATCTGCTTCCACAAAAGAAGCTGCCCATTCATATTCATAGCTGCGGCTCCACCAAGCATCCGGTAATTTCAGCACGAAATCACGTGCCGCTTGATCATCATGCTTGAAAAATCTTGAAGTCCATGCCTCTGTCAACATGCTTCAACCCCTTTTTTAAAATACGTGACGTGTAGTACAACGTATTCCGCGGGATGGGCATGTATGCTTTCTTTCTCCTTACTTAACGGAACCGGGTATCTCAGCCCGGCTTATTCATTCATCATAGAGAATCGATTTGACATCGGCATCCTCGAGATAATCCTCATACTTTTCATGGTCTTCATTCACACCATCATAATGTCCGTCCATATCTGCCAAGAGAAAATTCTCGATATCCTGTGCTCCTCCTGTCTCTTCATCTGAGTTCACTGCCATATAATCATAATCCTTTTCTGCATTCACAAAATCGGAGGGTGTCTCCGACGAGCCGTACGCTTGCAGATCCTGCAAGGTATCCTCTCCGTCATAAAAGGTGTGCTCTGTATCTTCCTCATCATCTTTCCCTTCAAGGTCCTCGAGCCGAGGATGAATGACAGCTTCCTCTGCCGGTCTGTCATGCAGCGTCATTCGCTGCGGTTTATATTCCGCAAGCGTTTCTGCCGTCGGCATCGCCAGCAGCCGTTCTTCCGGGATTGGCTTTCCTGAAATCTTACAGATACCATAGGTTCCATCTTCTATTCGGCCGAGTGCGGCTTTGATATCCTGCAGCTCTTGCTCCAAATGATCATTCAAGGCGATATCCTTCTCCCGCTCGTATAATTCCGTTGCTGTATCACCGGGATGGTTATCATAGTTGCTTAACTCACCCATGGCATCCTTCGTATAGGACATCTCGGTGCCAAAATGGTCCTTCAGCGCCTGCTTCAATTCCTGCATACGATTTTCCAGCATTTCCTTACAGGCATTCAATGTTTGTTGTCTGACCATGCACTTTCCTCCTGTTCATTTCCTGCTGCCACTTAGTATGCGACAGAAAACCCATCTCTATTAAGACAGCACTTATTGTATAATCAGGAAAATGGAGGCGAAGCCTATGCAAACCCGAAAATTGTATCTGCTCGGAGGAAACACATCCCAGGAAGAAGCCAATGTACACTTTGCCCAAGCAGCAGGCGGTCCAAAAGCGTATATTGCCCTATTGATCGTCTATCGGGAAGGCTGGGAAGCTTTCCTGCCGCGTTATACAATCCACTGGACCGCCCAAGGCGTCCGAGAGGATAATATTGCCGTTATCGTACCCGATGAGACGGGGTATTTAGATACCGAAAAGGCAGCGAATATAATAAAAAATGCCACCGGTGTCTTCATAGGAGGCGGACATTCCGAAACATACTATTCCCGCTATACGAAGCAGCCCTTCAAGCAGCTGCTGACAGAAAAATATCATGCCGGCATACCGCTGGCAGGGAATAGCGCGGGAGCCTTGATCATGCCTGAAACTGTTTTACTCTCCCCGCATGATACAGACCATCAGCAAGCTTGGAGCGGACCTGGTCTTGGTCTCCTTCAAAACCAGCTGATCAGTGTCCACTTCTCCCAATGGCAGGATGAGCCGAACCTCCTTGCCGGTCTGAATCAGCATAATATCCCCCTCGGATATGGCATAGATGAGGACGCCTGTTTATATCTTGAGAACGAGCTGCCTGCAGCAGTCTTCGGGAACGAACAAGTGAAATGCATAGAAAAAGGGACCCTGTGAATAGGGTCCCTTTTTTCTATTAGTTGGATGTAGAACGCAAATAGTAAGATGTCTTGATTCCGGAGTCCCAAACAGCCATATGCAAATCAAGCAAATCTTTTGCTTTGATGGAGTTCGGTACATACATATTGAAAGAAATTGCCTGGTCGATATGCTTTTGGCGCGCTGCGTTCTGCTTCACGCTCCATTGCTGATCGATTTCATAAGCGGATTTATAGAAACGGTCCGTATCCTCATTCAAATCAGGTGCAGTGACAGGGATTTTATAATCCTTCTTCTCTTCGGAATAGAACTTGCTGAAAATCGGATCTGTAGTCGCAGTGCTTCCAGCAATCAGTGCAGTGGAAGAGTTCGGCGCCACTGCCATTAAATAAGCATTGCGCATGCCGTTTTCCTTCACTTGCTCCTTCAGGCCTTTCCAGTCAAGCTCGGAATCACCAGTGGTATAGCCTTTGTTGTCGAAGTAGCTGCCGTCTGCCCATTCAGAACCTTCGAAAATAGGATATGCACCTTTTTCTTTCGCGATTTCCATACTGGATTTGATAGTCAGGTAAGCGATTTTCTCGTAAAGCTCATCTGCATATGCAACAGCCTCATCACTTTCCCAATCGATCTGTTTCAAAGCAAGCAAATGATGCCAGCCGAATGTTCCGAGTCCGATGGCACGATATTTCTGATTCGTGAGCTGCGCTTGCAGGACAGGGATCGTATTCAAATCGATGACGTTATCCAGCATGCGGACTTGAATCGGAATCAAACGCTCCAACACGTCCTCTGTAACTGCTTTTGCCAAAGAGATGGAAGATAGGTTGCATACGACGAAATCCCCCGGCTCTTTCGTGATGATGATCTTGCCGTCCTTTGTTGTCTGTTCCGTCATGAGCGTCGGGCTCTGGTTCTGCATGATTTCCGTGCATAGGTTGCTGGAATAAATCATGCCTGCATGCTTGTTGGCATTTTGACGGTTGACTTCATCACGATAGAACATGAATGGACCACCTGTTTCCAGCTGGCTGCGCAGGATGCGCTTCATCACATTGATTGCCGGTACCTCTTCTTTATGCAAGTCCGGATTCTCCACACACGCCCAGTACTTCTCACGGAAAGATCCTTCGCCTCTTGTTTCATCATAGAAATCTTCCAAGGAGAAGCCCATCACGCGGCGGACTTCATGCGGGTCGAACAGATACCAATTACCCCGTGCTTGCACTTGTTCCATGAAGATATCAGGCAGGCAGACACCTGTGAATAAATCGTGTGTACGCTGACGTTCATCACCATTATTCAGTTTCGCATCAAGGAATGGGAAGATATCCTTATGCCAAATATCAAGATACGTGGCAATAGCACCTTTGCGCTGACCAAGCTGATCGACGCTGACCGCCGTATTGTTCAGCTGTTTCATCCACGGAAGCACACCAGAAGAAGCACCTTCAAAGCCTTTGATGGCACTGCCCCGGCTGCGGATCTTACCTAGATAGACCCCGATACCGCCGCCGTTCTTGGATAAGTTGGCAATATCTGTGTTGCTGTCGAAGATACCCTGCAGACTGTCATCGACTGTATCGATGAAGCAGCTGGAAAGCTGACCGTAGCTCTTGCCTGAATTGGACAGAGTTGGCGTGGCAACCGTCATATAAAGGTTGCTCAATGCCCAGTAAGCTTCTGCAACAAGCTCTTTCCGGGATTCCTCAGGCTCCTTGCTCATGATGGTCATGGCGATGATCATGAATCTTTCCTGCGGCAGCTCGTATGTACCGCCTTTGTGATCAGTCGCCAAATAACGATCTGCAAGTGTACGCAAGCCGATATAGGTGAACAAACCATCTTTTTTATGATCGATCAAGCTGTTGTAGTAGTTGATTTCCTCTTCACTGTATGTGTCGAGAAGGAATTTGTTGTAGATACCGATTTCAGTCAATTGCTGAATCAAGCTGTAGAAGGATCCATACTTATCTTCGAAATTATATCCTCTGTTTTGTGACGCTTGGAAATAAAGCTGTTCCAGGTATAGGCTGGCTGCGATATATGTCCATTGCGGCTCTTCTTCATCCAGCTGTGCCAAGCCTTCCAAGATCAGCTGGTTCAACCATTCCTTTTCCGATGACCACGCCTTTTGTTCCATCAGGCGCTCGCCATATTGCACCAAATGCTTGGCATCAGCCGGCGCAAAGCGTGATTCGAGCACGGATGCCACATGCTCTTTCCAATTGACTGTCTGTGTCGTATCTAACATGTTGAAACTTCCTCCTCCAAAAAATACAGGTGTAATAGTAAGTACTTCTTTTTCCCCTAAACGCACAAAGTGAGCAACTACCAGGAAGCTGTCTCTTCTGCCCGCCCTACTAGATACAGTAGTAGCATAGATCAGAATCGACAAATAAAAAGTGTCACAGAACACTGTCTATCAGGCTGATGAAGCGATTTCCCCATCCACCTGTCGATACCCGGCTTGCTCGCCTTCGAAACTATATATAGTAGTAATTCATGTCTGAACTAACAAGATGTTGTATAAATGACTTTACCATACATCCCTCACTCTTTCAATCGCTACTTTCTGCCGCAGTCATATTTCACAATCTATCTTAGAATAAAAACTGCCATCTTTCGAGGTTTTTCGCTGTCGAAAAATTGTTTGTGATTTTCACCCAAAATATCTCCATCACTCGACATTCCAGCTGCTAAGCGGTACGATGAAAACAGAATCGAAGGAGGGATAATATGGGGACAATCAAAAAGGTCGGATTCATCGGTACAGGCGTCATGGGGAAAAGCATGAGCCGCAATTTGATGCAGGCTGGTTTTGAGCTGGCAGTCTACACAAGGACGAAGGCAAAAGCAGAAGAATTGATCGATGCAGGAGCCGTTTGGCACGATACACCTGCAAGTCTAGCTGCAAGTGTGGATGCCATCATCACAATGGTCGGCTATCCCAGTGATGTGCAGGAAGTTTACTTTGGCGAAAACGGGATTCTCCAGCACGCCAAGCCCGGTACATACGTGATCGATATGACGACTTCCAAACCGGCCCTTGCGGAGGAAATTCATGCTGCAGCAAAAGATAAAGGGCTCTTTGCTTTGGATGCTCCCGTTTCAGGCGGAGATGTCGGCGCCAAAAACGGGAAACTCGCCATCATGGTCGGCGGCGACGAAGATGCATTCCAAGCCGCACTGCCGCTTTTCGAAGCAATGGGGGAAAATATCATCCTCCAAGGTCCCGCCGGCTCCGGACAGCATACGAAGCTGATCAACCAGGTGACGATCGCTAGCAATATGGTCGGTGTTTGTGAAGCTATTGCCTATGCAGAATACGCTGGCATGGATCCATCAAAGGTGCTTCAATCGATTACGACGGGCGCTGCCGGCAGTTTCAGCCTGAGCAATCTTGCTCCCCGGATGATCAGGGGGGATTATGATCCAGGCTTCTATGTAAAGCACTTTATCAAGGACATGAAGCTTGC
Source organism: Terribacillus sp. FSL K6-0262 (assembly GCF_037977385.1). Classification (NCBI taxonomy): domain Bacteria; kingdom Bacillati; phylum Bacillota; class Bacilli; order Caryophanales; family Bacillaceae; genus Terribacillus; species Terribacillus sp. FSL K6-0262. Next base: position 1,197,505 of record NZ_CP150277.1, read on the forward strand.
CTTGGAAGCCGCCCGGGAAATGGGCTTGATGACCCCAGGATTGGAATTGAGCCTTTCCTTGTATGAACGCCTGGCAGCAAACGGCGACGAAGACCTCGGCACACAAGCTTTGATCAAGCTATTCACGAAGAAAGCATAAGCAAAGAGGCCAGGAAACTGGCCTCTTTATACAAGTATATACAGCAAAAGCGGCAAGGTGATGAGACTGAGAAGTGTGCTGATCATGGTCGCACTTGATACATAAGCAGGCTTGGCACCGAATTCAAGCGCATAAAGCGTCGTATTTGCAGCAGTTGGCATTGCGGCTACCAAAATCATGATCTGTTTCACCATGTCATCCACAGGGAGGAATAAGGTGAAAAGATAAGCAATCGCAGGAGAGATGAGCAGTTTCAGCACGAGCGCATAAGTAAGGCGCTCATATTCAAAGGATTTCAATGAAATATTGGCCAGCTGCATACCAAGCACGATCATGACGGTAGGGATTGCTGCATCAGCTACGAGATGGATGGCTTCGGTGACCGGTCCGCTGAGCGGTATGGATGAGACTTGAAACAAAATACCGAGCAGAGCCCCATAAATGATCGGTATTTTCAAGACGGACAAGAGGGTGCCGCGGAGCGATAATACGGCGCCGCCTCCCTTGGCAGCAACGAATACGCCGATTGTAACCATGACGAGCTGCTGCAATACAAGCAGGATGACCGCATAATCAAAGCCCGCCGCCCCGAAAACGAACAGCACGAGCGGTGTTCCGTAATTTCCATTGTTCATGAAAGAAGCCCCAAGCATAAGGCTGTATGTATCCTGTCGATCGTATCCACGCAGCAAACTGATGATATAACAAATCAATAAAAGCGCAAGACAGATCCCGACTACGAAAATGGCAAGGTAGATATAATCCACACTCATGCGATTCTCATAAAAAGTTTGAAAAGCCAATACCGGCGACAGCAGATAAACCGACATCTTCGAAATGCTTCTGATGTCGAATTTCAACAGTTTTTGTCCAATGAAACCAAGAAGGAAAATGCCGAAAATCGGCAAAAGTGTCAATATGTAAGCCAAAGACTATCATCCTATCACATTATTTATGATTTCAGAAACTCTATCTTCCCTTCTCCGATCCGAGCAATCCGGGCAAGGGACACGACATCGATTCCCAACTCCTCCAAACGCTTCCGTCCATTCTGGAAGCTTTTCTCGATTACGATCCCGATACCTGCTACTTCAGCACCAGCTTGTTCTAAAATACTGATCAATCCAGCTGCAGCTTCCCCATTCGCAAGAAAATCATCGATGATGAGCACATGATCCTCTGATGATAATCTATCTTTTGAAATCGTCACATCCGAGTAGACTTGCTTCGTGAACGAATAGACGGATTCACAGTACACATCACCCTTCATCGTCAGCGATTTCTGCTTTTTCGCATAAACAACCGGGACGTTGAAGGCCAAACCAGTCATCAGCGCCGGTGCAATACCGCCTGATTCGATTGTTACAATCTTTGTCACTGGTTTGTGCCTGAAATTCCGCTGGAACTCCTTCCCTATTTCATAAAGGAGGGACGTATCCATTTCATGATTCAAAAAGCTATCCACTTTAACGATTGTGTCCCCAATGATGGTGCCTCTTTCCAGAATTGCTTTTTCGAGCAGTTCCATCTATCGTTTCCCCTTCCTTTCTTCTGCAGCCGAAGCGACAACGAAAGCCAAATCATCATTACCGAAAAATTGCAGCACTTCCACAACCATATCATCCGAAATATCGGATGCCTCCTCCTTGGGCAGAACTTCATCCAAAGCCTCCAGCAATGCTTCATTTTTCCCTTGATCCGGATAGGCTTGTCCGTACAAGGAAACAGCATCCAAACCTTGATTCGCGCACCACTGGGTAAATATCCGTATCATCATCCGCTCATCTTCCTGGTACTTTTCGATGATCTTTTTGGACAGCTCCTCTTGGCTCATCAGCAGTCACACCTCCTGAAAATGATAAAAGACGCATCCTGGAAAAATCCAGAATGCGCCTCTGTCGTCGTATGATATATTACAGACGAGTTACGTTAGCAGCTTGTGGGCCGCGGTTGCCTTCAACGATTTCGAATTCAACTTCTTGACCTTCGTCAAGAGTTTTGAAGCCGTCAGCTTGGATAGCAGAGAAGTGTACGAATACGTCGTCACCGTCTTCTCTTTCGATGAAACCAAAACCTTTGTCTGCGTTAAACCATTTTACTTTTCCAGTCATTTAAATGACCTCCTTACAATAGAAGTACAAAAGTACAGGTATTGAATCGTTATACCTTTACACCACTTATTGTGAAAGAGATCGTAAAGATTATTCAACCGTTTCCTTTTGCTCTTTAAGAGTACCCTTTTTTCAATAAGAATGCAAGTCAATTCTAACTTTTTCTCCAAATTAAATTCAGAATGAGACCTACGCCCTATAAAAACGCTTACATCATTGGCTTTGTAAGCGGAATCCGCTTTCATAAAGACGTAATTAGACCTGTGACCATTGGCATTTATTACAAGTTATTTTTCGGAAAACATGTGATTTCCCTTCCATTTTCTCCATCGGTTTTCTTTTCCATACCCGATTTCTAGAAGGAATATTCCAGTTGACAGTCCTTACCCCTTTTTTTATAGTGACTATAGCTTTTGTGAAAGAATAAACGTAATGAAAGGGGTGGCAGCATGATTAAGACGTATCTTTATGATCATAAAACAGACTCGATGCATACGAATATTTCATTGCAGGACAGCAATAGGCATTTGGAGGATCCCGATAATCTGCTATGGATTGATGCCTATGATGTGAAATCCCATGAATTGCATGAGCTGGCGGGGATATTCGATTTCCACCCGCTGGCAATCGAGGACTGCCTGCATGACAGCCCGCGCGCAAAGGTTGATGATTATGATGCATACAAATTTTTCGTCTTCCATGCCCTGCGTTACAACGAGGAAAGTGACAACGAAATCACGACGCTTGAGCTGAATGTCTTTTTAGGACCCAATTATGTCGTTACCATCCACAAGCATAAGCTGCGCTGGCTCGGCCAGATGGATGCCATCTGCTCCCGCTCCTCCCGCTTCATGAATCAAGGGGCCGACTTCCTGCTATATGCACTCGCGGATGGCATCACGGATGAATACTTCCCTGTCCTGGATCGGATCGGCATCCGGATCGAAGAGCTTGAAGATGAGATGTACAGTGAAGGAGTCAAAGAGGTAACCGAAGAGTTCCTTGCCTTGAAACGGACGATCATTCTGATCAGGCGGGTGATTCTCCCGCAGCGGCGTATTTTCCTGAATGTGAACGGCAAATGGAAATTCGATATCCAGGAAGAGAATGTGCCCTTCTATACGGACTTGATCGATCACCTGGAACGTATCGTCGACTCCACCGAGACTTTCCGTGATTTGGTGAATAGTGCATTGGATACGTATTATTCCATCATCAGCGCCAAGTCGACGGAAAAACTGAACTTCCTGACGATCATTTCCACCGTCATGCTACCGCTCACATTCGTGACCGGATTTTTCGGGATGAATCTCCCTATACCATTCCAAGACAGCCCTTGGACAACAGCAGGGGTCACCGTCCTTCTTGTACTGATCACTTTTGGCATGTGGTATTATTTCAAAAACAAATTGTTTTAATTTCCATTTGTACTGGAATTCCATACGTGTTAAAATATTTGATTGCAAGAGTATGAATAACGACATCCCCTAAATTTGTATCTTGCAAATATAAATGACAGGTGGAAAAAAAGATGAGCGACTATCGAGTATTATTGTATTACAACTATGTAGATATTGAAGATCCGGAAGCTTTCGCTAAAGAACATTTGGAGAAATGCAAGGAGCTCGGACTGAAAGGCCGTATCCTTGTTGCCAAAGAAGGTATCAATGGCACTTGCTCCGGCACAGTCGAACAGACACAGGCTTATATGGACATGATGCATGCGAAACCAGGTTTTGAAGATATGATCTTTAAAATCGATGAGGCAGATGGACATGCTTTCAAGAAAATGCATGTACGCCACCGCCCTGAATTGGTGACGCTGCGTCTTGAAGATGATATAGACCCTCGCGAGGTCACAGGTGAATACCTGTCTCCGAAGGAATTTTATGAAGCGATGCAGGACGAGAACACCGTTGTCCTTGATGCCCGTAATGATTATGAATACGATCTTGGCCACTTCCGCGGCGCGATCCGTCCTGACATCGAGACATTCCGCGACCTGCCGAACTGGGTCCGCGAAAACAAAGACAAATTGGAAGGCAAACGCGTATTGACATATTGCACAGGCGGTATCCGCTGCGAGAAATTCTCCGGCTGGCTCGTACGCGAGGGCTTTGAGGATGTTGCCCAACTGCATGGCGGTATTGCCACTTACGGAAAAGATCCCGAAGTACAAGGTAAACTCTGGGACGGCAGAATGTATGTATTCGATTCCCGCATTTCCGTACCGGTCAACCAAACAGAGCATGTTGTCGTAGGTAAGGATTACTTCGACGGCAAACCTTGTGAACGTTATGTGAATTGTGCAGATCCTTCCTGCAACCGCCAGTTCCTTTGCTCGGAAGAAAACGAGCATAAGTATCTTCGCGGCTGCTCCGACAGCTGCCGCCGTTCCCCGCGTAACATGTACGTGGCAGAACACGGCTTGACTCCGGAAGAAGTGGAAGAACGCCTTGCAAAACTTGAGGACGAAAAAGTAGCAAACTGATGGATAAGGATGTAAAGCCAGCACAGGCTTTACATCCTTTTTCATTGTTGTGGAAGTCAGCTGAAAACAAACATTCGCTTTATTAGGAAAAAGCCGCACAGCATCAACTGTGCGGCTTTTTCCATTCCAGGAATTCGAGGCGGTTGCCAAAGGGATCGTCCACATAGATTCGATCTGCACCGGGCAAATCCTCATCATCGATAAAGTCCACGCTATGGTCACTCAAGTGACGCCGTAGCGATGCGAGTCCTTCGACCTCAAAAGCCGGATGGGCTTTTCGTGCAGGGGAAAAAGGTTCTTCCACACCCATGTGAACAGCAATTGCGTTGCAGCTGAACCAAACACCGCCTCTTGCCTGCAATGTGGCAGGCTTTTCAATTTCCTCAAAATCAAGGACATCCACAAAGAACTGCCTTGCTTGGTCTTCACTGCCGCGAGGACAGGCAAGCTGCACATGATCCAGCTGTTTCAGGAAAAATTCCATTGGATAACCCCCTTTTCCTATATTCTACCATTGAAAATTTGGATTGTTATCGCTTATTTACGGTTTATGCTACATTGGAGATGCAAGCAGAGGAGGAAGCCGATATGACAGTATACGATTATTCAGCAGTTACCTTAGAGGGAAAACAAGTCAGTCTCAGCGATTATGCAGGCAAGGTGCTCGTCATTGTGAATACAGCAAGTAAATGCGGTTTTGCACCCCAATTGGAACAGCTTCAGGAGTTATATAAAGATTATCAAGAAAAGGGCCTGGTCATCCTCGGCTTTCCGAGTAATCAATTCATGAATCAGGAACCCGGCAGCAGTGAAGAAATCGCAGCTGTTTGCCAGCGCAATTACGGCGTCAGCTTCCCGATGTTTGAAAAAGTGAAGGTGAACGGCCCTGAGGCCCACCCGCTTTATAAGCACCTGACCAGTCAGGCAGGCGGACTATTTTCCAAAAGCATCAAATGGAATTTCACAAAGTTCCTCGTCGATGCGGAAGGAAATGTCGTCGAGCGCTTTGCTCCCAAGACCAGTCCGATGGATATGAAACCAGTCATCGAGAAACTGCTCGACCAAGCACAAATGAGCAGATGACATACCTGCTCATGTTTAGGTTATGAACAAAAACCCTGCATCCGCCTGATGCAGGGTTCATTGTTCCGGATCCGAGTCGGAGGACTGCTTTGTCCGCCGCTTATGCCGATCATCTTGGAGATCCCTCTCCACTTCATCCACAGGTATATCATCCATCATCATATCCTGTTCATTCTCGAGTTGCTTTTCCCGATTCTCACTTTCTGCTTTGGAAAATCCATGCTTATCCTTGTCGCCTTTGGCGCCATTTTTTTGTACCATCTCTTCCCTCCTCCTTCCTTTGTAAGCCCTTTCCCCTTCTTCCATTGAGAAAAACATTCCTGCGGCTTTGTAACCGGCCCCTGCAAAGGGTATACTAGGAGTAGATAGCGTTTCTTCCGCCCGGCAATAGGGTACATGCTTATAAAGATTGTCAAATGAGGTGAAGCACAATGAAACCAACTGCGCTAATTACAGGAGCTTCCAGCGGAATCGGCTACCATATAGCCAAATGGTTCGCCAAATCGGGCTATGACCTTATCATCGTAGCGCGTTCCAAGGACAAACTCCTATCGCTGCAAACAGAATTGCAAGATTCGAATGTGACTGTCATTCCTCATGATTTGTCCGTACCTAACAGCGCATATGAATTATATGAGAAAATACGTGATGAAGGAAAAACCGTCGAGGTGCTTGTGAACAATGCCGGCTTCGGGCTTAGCGGTAAATTTGAGGATACGAGCTTTGAGACACAGCAAAAACTGCTGCATCTGAACATGGTTTCATTGGCAAACCTGACTCGTCTGTTCATCGATGATATCATTCATTCCCCGTATCGGAACGTACCGAATGGGATTTTGAATATCTCAAGCATGGCGGCCTTCCTGCCTGGCCCGTATATGGCAGCATATCACGCATCCAAAGCATTCGTTCAGCGCTATTCAGAAGCACTTGCCGAGGAATTAGCCGAAGACGGCGTGACCGTGACGGCACTTTGCCCTGGTCCCACACAGACGGAATTCTTCAAACGTGCCGGGAATGACACAATCATGTCTTCGTTCCGCGATGCACCAGAAGATGTGGCGCGTCAAGGTTTCCTAGGATTCATAAAAGGAAAAAGGGTCGTATTCCCATCTGCGAACATCCATGCAGCCGTCCTGCTCATGAAGCTCCTGCCGAGCAGTCTGCTTAGTAAAATTGCCAAGAATATGTATACAAGCTAAAAGACACTCCAAGAGGGTGTCTTTTTATCTGCTTAGATGGCGGCGATGGCTGTAGAAATAAGCAGACAGTGGCCACCAGGCTGCAGCAAAAATCGGATAGATCGCCCAAATCACCGATGGCGAATAAGCAATGTTCACAAACAGGAAAAACACGCTAAGTGCTCCAAACCCTAATACGGAAAAAAATAAACTGGAACTGCGATGACCTATGATCGACAATGGCCACCAGCTCATCGCAAAAATCACAAAACCATACCAAGGATTATCATGACCGAAATATGAATGCAGACCGTAATAATAGATGCAGACTGCCAGGCTGATGATCAGCGCCGGGCCCAGATTCGCTAAATGTTTCCGAAACATGATTGCGACCGGCCATAAGACCAAGCCGCCGATAGTGTACAAATACCATGGAATCGATGGGGAATCCACGAGATTCTCCCTTACGATCACCGCACCGATTATGATCGCCGACAGCCATGTCACCAATGCCAATTGTTTTGGCAGCAGAAGCTGTAAAGCAGCGATGACAGCGGCTCCCAAACTATACGTATACCAAATCTCCTGGGGTGTAGTCACCAAATTGATGTAAACAGAAAATGCTCCCAAGCTGATCAACATAAACGCAACCAGCACTCTCCATGGATTCATCGCTGCATCACCTTTCTTTTTCTAGCTTTCAGCCAAACGAATGCCATACTCACCGGCCACCAAAGAATGGCAAATGTCGGATAAACGAACCAGATTTCATTCGGTGTATAGTACATATTTATAAAGATGAGCAAAGCAATGATCAGCGCACTGCCACAGATGGAAAACCCTAGATTCAATGTACTCATATCTTCTTTTTGCTTCCTATTCTTCGTTGCTGCATCCTTCGGTTTATGCTGGAGAAGGAATTCCTTTTTCACTTCCGATAAATTACCGAAATCGACGATTGCCTTATTGACTGCATCCTCTTCCGTTTTTCCTTCGAGCATGAAATCAGCCGCTTTCTCTTCCAGCGAATCCTTTATTTCTTCCTTTAACGTCACTACCTGTTCGGTCTCTGGCAGATCGGAAAACTGTTCCTCTACATACGTACTGATCTTTTGCATCAAACACCCTCCATGAATATATCGATTAATTGTTTCGCTTCTTTCCATTCTTTTGCCGCTTCATGCAAATACGCCTTCCCAAGTGTCGTGATCGTATAATACTTACGCTTGCCTCCATGTGATTTTTCCCCTTGGTAGGACTCTATCAGTTCACGGCGCTCCAGCCGCTGGAAAACAGCATAAAGCGTCGCTTCCTTGATCTGGAATGCATCGTGCGTCCAAGCTGCTATGTCTTTCGAAATCTGATAGCCATATTTATCCCCGTCCATCAGCAGACGAAGGATGATGGAATCCAGATGCCCTCGAATCGTATCACTCCGAATTTGGTATCCCTTCCTTCCAAATTACTCTGTCTGATAAAGTAATCATAATCGAAATTACTCTGCGTGTCAAAGTAATATTTGCATCTTTTTTCCAAAAACAAAAGCAGACTATTCAGCCTGCTTCAAAATGACTCTAATCACAACGCAAATATTCGATTACATCTGCTTTATTTTCAGCGACAATCACTTTATGTCCATCATTAACAAATCTGTCCAAGATGCAAGGCTTGGCCGTACGTTCAAAATAACGATTCCATTTGAACATATTCAGGAAGATACGCAAAGTTGGTTTATAATTGGCTGATTCCAAACCTGCTTTCTGGCGCAGATAACGCTTGATGATCCGCAGCTGCCTCACCTTATATCCCGGCTCCAGCAGGATGATTACATCCGCATGATGCAGGCTGTCCTCCACCCAATCATCTGTATGCACTCCTTCGATGATCCACGCAGCCGCTCTGGTGATCTCTTTCAGGATCTCCCGCTTTTCAGTGTCGGCACGGCGTCTGTCGCCCTCTGCATTGCGCTCCCAAACAACATTATCCAGCTCGTAGTGAGCAGCATCCAACAGGGCCGACAAATCCCTGGCAAGCGTCGTTTTGCCGCTGCCGACAGAACCGATGATATGTATTTTCTTTGCCCTATAATTCGTGTTCATGCGACGATACTCCCTTGCGTACTCTGTTCAATACTATTATCAATCAGGATGAGATGGTCCACTTCTTCCTTTTCTTCCTCCAATCCAATCCATGGATCAAATGATAATGTTGGTTTCGTTACCTCGCCCGTTAATTCATATCGTATTTATGACCACCCACTAAAATATACGATATTTTCAGAATATAAAAAAGAAGCAGGGGAAATCCCCTGCTTCTCACTTAGATTAGATCAATTTTAGCAAATTAGCCATCTCAATCGCAGAAACGGCTGCTTCAGCCCCTTTATTGCCTGCTTTCGTACCTGCTCGTTCGATAGCCTGCTCAATCGTATTCGTTGTCAGCACCCCGAAGATAATCGGGATTCCTGCCTTATCTGCAGCACTTGCGACACCTTTTGCGACTTCATTGCTGACATAATCGAAATGTGGTGTAGAACCTTTGATAACAGTCCCCAATGTGATGACAGCATCATATTTCCCACCCTGGGCAAGTTTATTGGCTGCAAGGGGGATTTCAAATGCACCCGGGACCCATGCCACATCCACATTCGCTTCATCGACACCATGACGCTTCAGGGTATCGATGGCGCCGCTTAATAATTTACTGGTGATGAACTCATTGAATCTCCCTACAACAATACCAATCTTCAAATCTGTGCCTACTACATTTCCTTCCAGTACGTTAACCATATGAATACTCCTTTGTATATGGACAATCCAGTCCCATTTTTTAGTTATCTATTTCTTAATCGATGCTGATGACTGGTTTAACTTTTTACCTTGTTTTCATGCAGCTGTCGATATGCAATCAAATCTGCAATCGTGATAATGGGCAGCTTGTGTTTTTCAGCCAGCTTTTCAAGTTCCGGCATGCGAGCCATTGTCCCATCGTCATTCATGATTTCACAAATATAACCAGCTTCAGCTGTGCCGGCCAATGCAGCCAAGTCAACAGCTGCTTCGGTATGACCAGGACGCTCCAGGACTCCGTTCGGTTTGGCAATCAGCGGAAAGATATGTCCCGGTCGCTGGAAATCAGTCGGTAAGCTGGCTGCATCAGCCAGCTTACCGATTGTATGGGCACGCTCGAATGCGCTGATACCAGTAGTGGAATCGATATGATCGATGCTGACAGTAAATGCTGTTCCATGCGGGTCCGTATTTTCACTTACCATCGGGGGCAAATCCAATCTTTCAGCAATTTCCCGGGAAATAGGTGCACATATCAGACCTTTTCCGACAGAAGCCATGAAATTTACCGTTTCAGGACTTGCAAATGCTGCCAAGGCCATTAAATCCCCTTCATTCTCCCTTTTCTCATCATCTGTGATGATGATGGCTTTACCGCTTTTCAAATGGTCGAGCGCATTGGCTATTGTCGTTTTCATTCGTTTCCCTCCTAATCCATGAATCCGTGCTGTGCCAATGTTTCTGTCGTAATGCCAGCAGGCCGGGGACTTTTTTGATATTCCATAAGCCGTTCCATGTATTTGGCCAGCTGGTCAAATTCAAGATTCACTTGACCGCCGGCTATTTTATCCCCTAAAATCGTCGCCTTCCTTGTCTCAGGAATAAGCGAAATGGTAAACAAATCATCCTTCACATCAAACACAGTCAATGACACACCATCAACGGAAATCGATCCTTTTTTCATTAAATACTGCAGACCTTCCGTGACGCCAATATCAATATAACGTGCATTCGACTCTTCCCGGATAGCTAGGATAGTGCCCGTCGTATCGACGTGACCGCTCACGAAATGGCCGCCCAGTCTGCCGCTCGGCTGAAGTGCTGGTTCCAAGTTCACTGCATCTGCACTGCGTACATTCGATAAAGAACTGTCGCGGAACGTTTCTGGCATCACATCGACCTGGAAAGCATGCGATGTAAAGCTAGTGACTGTGAGACAGACACCGTTAACCGCTATACTGTCCCCGATATGCATATCTTTGGTCAGTTTCTCGCTGGCAATGGTAAGCTGCATCGCCTTTTCCTGTTGATTGACAGCAATCACGCTGCCTACTTCCTGGATGATTCCAGTAAACACATTTCCTCCTCCTATTCTTTTCATCTTCCTCAGACTTGAAGTCATCTGACGTATTACGAATGGGAATATTACCGTCTCGGGGCAATGTGACGGTTGAGCGGGGGATGAGAGATCATCTAACAGAGCATATGCGCATCACTAAATTTTTTAGATGACGAAATAAGAGGTACAAGTTTTGTCTTGTCCCTTCACACACTATCCTTCATATAAAAAGCCCCAGAATCAAAAATTCTGGGGCTTAGGAATTCAAAAGTATAGTGAAACAAGCTATCGTCACTTGACGAAAAGCTTTTGCTGGCGTGTGGATAGCACGCCGTTTCCTCTTTCCCATCCAGACTATACTGTCGGCTTTGGAATCTCACCAAATCCACCGTTATAAAAACGGGTCACGGACTGAAGACAGCTGCGCTGCCTATCACCGCCGGTCGGGAATTACACCCTGCCCCAAGAGAAAACCTATTCGATTGCTTTTACTTTAACATATTTTTTATCTCGTTGTACAGCAGGAAAAAAGTCTGAAAATCAAGTTGGCAATATGTGGAACAATAGCTAAACAAAATCAGTAAAATAAAGTTGACCGTTCAAGATTAATTTACACAGGGGGGATTTTAATGAAACAGGCAATGGCATTGACTACCTTTGAGCAGCTGAAAGCGATCAGTGACCCGCTTCGTGCCGAAATGATCATGAAGCTGATCGAAACCTCTCATACTGGTCAGCAGCTGGCTGTCCTGTTGGAAACAAGCAGACCAAAGATCCATTATCATCTGAAAGAGTTGGAGAAAAACGGGTTGATCGAGGTGATCCGCACCGAAGAGAAGCATGGAATTATACAGAAATTCTATCGAGCCGCTGCAAGAGGCTTTTTTCCATCGGAAAATCTGCTTCCTTATGCAGAAGAACTCAGCGAATCGACGAGGCAGCTATATATACAAATGACCAATAAGACACGTTCAGCGGTTCTAGCCGCACCAGAATCCTCGTTTGCCAAAATTGCCGGCTCCACTGACCCGAAAGACTGGGACGCCATCGGCAGCATATGGGAAGTAAGTGCAACCGAAGCTGATTTCAAAGAATTCATCCAGGGCTTAGCCGGCTTGATGCAAACACTGCGTGAAAAGAGTGAAGCTGCAGAGAACGACCCGGATGGCAAGCTCTATCATTTCTCCGCCTTCGGTTTTGAAATCGATACACCATCGTTTGATCAAATTGAACTGGAAGAGGAGGACTGAGGATGTTCTCCATTTTAAAACAGCGGAATTACGGTCTGCTTTTCTCGGGGAGGATTGTCACCAATATCGGGGACAGTATTTATTTCATCGCCGCAATGTGGCTCGTTTATGACTTAAGCGGCAGCGCATTCTATTCGGGTCTTGCTGGATTCCTGACACAAATACCGAATATATTGCAGTTCCTGATCGGCCCGCTGGTCGACCGCTGGCCGATACGCCGGACGCTAGTATGGACCCAGGCACTCCAAGCCGTGCTCATCCTGCTGATTCCGCTCGCAGCTTGGCAGGGTTTTCTAACTGTTACACTGGTGCTCCTACTCATGCCTCTATTGGCTTGTATCGATGCATTCGCATATCCTACCGAAACAAAAGCATTGCCCCTTGTACTGAAAAAAGAAGAACTGCCCGCCGGCAATGCATTATTTTCCTTCGCTTATCAAGGCGTCGATTTAATTTTCCATGCCATTGCAGGGGTGCTGCTTGCCTTTTTTGGAGCAACATTATTATTCATCATCGACTCGTTCACCTTTTGCATTGCATTTCTTTTATTCAGCTTCATTAAAATTCCGCATCAAAAAGCACAGACTGCTATGTCTGGCACTGCTCGTTCAGCTATTCATTCTTACCTCACGGAATTGAAAGAGGGACTCAAGATATTATTCACGACCATTTTGGCTGCTGCACTGTTTGGGGCAGTATTATGCAACCTGGCTATTGGTGCAGCCATGGCTGTGATGCCGGCATTCGCAGACGAACGGCAAGGAGCTGCTGTATATGGTTTGTATTTGGCTTCTATGTCTTGCGGGGCCTTGATAGGAGCGCTATCAGCAGCCTCTTTCAGCAAACTTCCAATCGGCAAAGCGACAATCTTCACCATGTTCTTAGCTGCTGCAATATGGGCAGCTGCCGCCTTTGTGCCATGGACTTGGCTGAGTGTGATTCTATTCGGGCTCGCTTGGGTGCCTGTCGGCTGTATCAATGTCACATTTGCCACGATGTTACAGACGTTACTGCCTGTTTCCATGATCGGAAGAGTAACAAGTGCAAGCGCAAGCTTCAGCACGATTGCCACTCCGCTTGGATCATTGACCGGTGGATATGCGGCGACACATATTCCCGTCACTTGGGTCTTTTGCGCTGCTGGTACCGGCCTAGCCTTGCTTTCCATAACATGGCTACTGTATCCAAAATTGCGCAAGCTGGGACCGCTGGCTTCCCTTTCTCCCGAATTACTGGGATTCAAAGAACATGCCCAGCAGGAATCAAGCTGATCACTGCTTGTCCTTTTTCAATAATGGACGCAGTGCAACCCAATAGAATGCATAGCCCAGCATAGCTCCCAATACATTCAGGATGACATCATCGATATCGACAGAGCGATAATTATAACCGACAAAATAATTGAGCAGACCTTGTGTCGATTCGATTGCCGTACTGAACACCAATCCGCAGAGGACGACGACAAAGAACGATCTGATCCGGCGAATGAGCAAAGGCAGATAAAAGCCGAGCGGTACGAATAAGAGTATATTGCCTCCTAGATTTTTAAGTGCCAGCCCGTAACCGAAGCCATCGATTTGTGTGGTATGCCAGATTTGCATGATGGAAGCGAGTGGCGATGTATTCCAGCGGTAGCTTGTTTCCAGCTGCTGATTCTCTTCGATGAGGTTCTGATCCACAGGCAACGGGAAGAATGTAAGACAAATGACGGCAATCACATAAATGGCAAAGGATGCCATCAATAAATGCTGTTTCTTGGTAATACCGAACGTCTGATGAAACGGAATGATGGACAATAGATAAACAAACGCCAGGAAAATAGCCGGCGCTACGTAAGTTAACATAGTAATTACTCTCTCCTGTTTGCTAGAAGTCCCTTACGTAGAGTAAGTGGACATATACCCTTTAGTCTACATGATTTTTCCTATATTGTGAACGCATAGACGCAGAAAAGAAACCGCCTTTTTATTGGCGGTTTCTTTGTCATTCCCTTTATTTTCCCATGACAGCAAGCATAAGTGCTTTTTGGGCATGTAATCGGTTTTCGGCTTCCTGGAAGACGGCCGATTGCGGACCGTCAATGACAGCAGCAGTGACTTCTTCTCCCCGATGTGCAGGCAAGCAGTGCAAGAAGATGGCATCGGCAGCTGCTGAATCCATGAGTGCTTCATTCACCTGATAGCCTTGGAAAGCCGCAAGCCTCGCTTGTGTCTCCTGTTCCTGTCCCATGCTGGTCCAGACATCTGTATAAATGACATCCGCTCCGGCGCAGGCGACTTCCGGACTCTCCGTAATAAGCAGGAATCCCGGATCATTGCTGATCGCTTTTGCCTTCTTCACAATTTCTGGCAGCGGCTGATAACCGGCAGGGGATGCAATCCGGATTTGCATACCTGTTTTTGCAGCAGCAATCATCAAGCTGTTGGCTACATTGTTGGCATCTCCGATATAGGCAAGCTTCACGCCTTCCAATGTTCCTTTATATTCCAAAATCGTCTGCATATCAGCCAATGCTTGACAGGGATGGAACAAATCTGTCAAACCGTTGATCACCGGAATCTCGGCATGGGCTGCCAGCTCCTCGACCATCTTATGTGAATTGGCACGAATCATGATTGCATCCAGGTAGCCGGACAGCACCTTGGCAGTATCTGCAACCGGCTCGCCGCGGCCGAGCTGCAGGTCTTTCGCATTCAGGTACAGCCCCATACCGCCAAGCTGGTAGATGCCGGTTTCGAATGAAACTCGTGTCCGTGTGGAAGATTTCTCAAAAATCATCCCCAGGGTTTTCCCATTCAGCGGCTGGATCAGCTCGCCTTTTTGTTGCTGACCTTTCAGCTCAGACGCCAAGTCCAGCACATAAAGAATCTCTTCCTTCGTCAAATCCTGCAGGGATAAGAGGCTTTTTCCTGCCAGGGATTGCTCTTGTGTCAATTGTCTCATTGCACATGCTCCTTTTCCGCTTCTTCCAGATAATCTGACATGGACAGGCTGTTTGCCAGCTTCTCCTGCCCGGCCAGCCAGTAGCTCTGCATCGTTGGCAGACTCGTCATACACGGGGTCTCCGTCTTCCAAGCTGCTTCACGGATGGCTTGGAATCCTTTTCTTGTGCTGCATACTGCTGTCATCTCTTGATCTTCAATCAAATCGACTGCTTCTTCATCAGAAACAATCCGGAATGAACCAGGATCCGGCAGCAATGCCGCGGTCCCCTCTGTCAGGACAGCGTTCGATCGCAGCTTGCCAAGTAACGCTTCCAGCTGGGATAGGTCGGAAGCTTCGACATCCAAAAGAATCTGCGAATCCTCCGTCAGAGATCTAAGCGTCTTTTCCTTCCAGCCAAATGCTTTATTCAGTGCTTCCGGCACCGTTCTCCCCAATCCGATTGCTTCTCCTGTCGATTGCATATCCGGGCCGAGGAGCGGATCGACACCTGCCAATTTTGTTGTGGAAAAGACAGGCAGCTTCACAGCATAGAATGGTATCTCTTTTTGCAATCCGAGCGGGTAACCTGATTGCCGCAGTGATTCCCCCATCTGGATCCTGGTTGCCAGATCCACCAATGGAATACCTGTCACCTTACTGGAAATAGGCACTGTGCGGGAGGCCCTTGGATTGACTTCCAGGACATACAGGATCGATCGGTCCTCACTGAAGACAAATTGAATGTTCATGATGCCTTTCACCTGGAGCGCATCAGAAATCCTGCTCGCATAGGAGACGATCGACTCCTTCTCCGACTCACTTAAACCAGGGGACGGGAAGATCGCCGTACTATCTCCGCTATGGACTCCGGCTGGTTCGATATGTTCATAGATGCCCGGGATAAGGATGTCTGCACCATCACATACAACATCCACCTCTACCTCCATGCCCGGAACATATTTATCCAGCAGCAGCGGGAATAGGCGGGAGCTATGGATCTGATGCTGCAGTCCTTCCAGATAAGACTCCAGCCTATCTTCGGAATGGAGGATGACCATCCCTTGCCCTCCAATCACGTAGGATGGACGGATGAGGATCGGATAGCCGATACGGCGGGCTTCGTCTTTCAAAGAAGCTGTATCCATCACCGTCGTGCCTGGAATATGCGGGATGTTCAAAGAATGCAGCAAATCATAGAAGGCTTCCCTATTCTCTACCCGATCTATCGAGGCCGTGCTGGTTCCGGCAATGGTCACGCCAGCCGCCTCCAAATCCGCAGCTAAATTGATTGCCGTCTGCCCTCCGAACTGGACGAGCACTTCATCGGCTTGCTCCTTTTCGATGATGTGCAGTACATCTTCTTTTGTCAGCGGCTCGAAGTATAAATGATCGGCTGTATTGAAATCGGTACTGACCGTTTCTGGATTATTATTGATGACGACCGATCGGATCCCTTGATTCCGTAAAGACAAAGCGGATTGGACAGAGCAGAAATCGAATTCCACTCCTTGCCCGATCCGAATCGGACCAGAGCCGAGCACCACGACTTTTTTTGCTGCCTCCGGCAATGGCTCGACCTCATCTTCTTCCTGCCAGCTCGAATAGAAATATGGCGTTTGTGCAGAAAACTCTGCTGCACATGTATCCACCATCTTATAGGATGGTTTGGCTCCCAGCTCCCTGATCAGTCCTTCGACTGCAGCCAATGGCTGATCGAAAATCCTGGCCAGGGCCACATTGCTGAATCCAAGTGTCTTTGCTTTTCGAAGCAGCACTTCGTCCGGCTGCCAACCTCCATCTTTTAATTCCTGCTCGATATCGATTATCCGTTTCATCTCATGGAGGAAAAAGGTCGTGATTTCTGTCCATTCATGAATGGTTTCAATCGTCATCCCGCGGCGCAATGCTTCTGCCAGCAGGAACAGCCGGCGATCATCCGCAGCTTTGAGGCCCTGTTCCAGCTCGCTATCCGACAGCGCTTCAGCAGCTGGCAGACGGAATTCCTCCAGCCCCACCTCCAAGGAACGGATCGCTTTATGCAAACCTGCCGGCAGGTTGCGGGAAAGCGCCATCACTTCCCCTGTCGCTTTCATTTGCGTACCGAGCAAGCGATCGGCCTGCGTGAACTTATCGAATGGCCAGCGCGGAATTTTCACCGCCACATAGTCGATGGCCGGCTCAAAGCTGGCAAATGTATCACCAGTGATCGGATTCGGCACCTCATGCAGATGGTAGCCAAGCGCAAGCTTTGCAGCAATCCGGGCTATCGGATAGCCTGTCGCTTTGGAAGCCAGTGCACTGGAGCGGCTTACCCGGGGGTTCACCTCGATGATGACGTACTCGTCGCTATCCGGATTCAGTGCAAACTGGATATTACAGCCCCCAACGACACCAAGTTCACGGATGACCTTGCAAGATACCGTCCGCAGCATTTGATACTGTCTGTCTGTCAGTGTCTGGGAAGGAGCGACAACGATACTGTCTCCTGTATGTATGCCGACAGGGTCGATATTTTCCATATTGCAGACGATGATGCAGGTATCATTGGCATCGCGCATCACTTCATATTCGATCTCCTTCCAGCCTTTCACGCTTTGTTCGATCAATACTTGATTGATCGGGCTTGCCTGGATTCCGCTTTTCACGTATCGCAGCAGCTCGGATAGGTCATTGGCGATTCCCCCGCCGGCTCCGCCTAGTGTGTAAGCTGGACGGATGATGATGGGAAATCCTGTTTTTTCAGCGAAAGCTTTCGCTTCCTCGATGGAAGTGATCGGCAGGCTTTCCGGGACTGGCTCATTGATATCCTGCATCATCTGCTTGAACAATTCACGGTCTTCCCCACGCTGGATGGCATCCAATGGAGTGCCTAGGAGCGTGACATTGTATTCTTCCAATACCCCGGCTTGGTCCAGACTTACAGCAAGGTTAAGACCCGTCTGACCGCCCAGGGTGGGCAGCAGGCCATCCGGTCTTTCCTTATCGATGATGTTCGTCAAGGATTCACAAGTGAGCGGCTCCAAATACACTTGATCGGCAAAAGCCTGATCCGTCATGATGGTCGCAGGATTATTATTGACGAGGATGACCTCTATTCCCTCCTCCTTCAAGGCAAGACATGCTTGTGTACCTGCATAATCGAACTCTGCCGCCTGCCCGATGACAATCGGACCAGAACCGATGACTAGGACTTTCTTGATGTGCGGGTGTTTAGGCATATGCTGTCACTCCTCTGTTCCGTACCGATTTCAAGAATTGTTCGAACACATCATACGTATCGCTCGGACCGGGATGCGCTTCCGGATGGAATTGGACACTCATGATCGGTTTGGAGCAGTGCTGCAGCCCTTCGATCGAACCATCATTCACATTGCTATATAGGATATTCCAAAGCTCCTGGGAAATAGAAGCTCCATCGACGACATATCCATGATTCTGGGAAGTAATCGATACCTTCCCGCTAGGCAAGTGCTGAACCGGATGATTGCTCCCCCGGTGTCCATAAGGAAGCCGCATCGTATTCCCCCCGAACGCAAGGGCCAGCAGCTGATGACCGAGACAGATTCCCAAAGTCGGGTAAAATTCCGCAATCCGTTTTACTTCTCCCGCTAAATACTCCAGGGATTTCGGATCTCCAGGACCGTTGGACAGCAATACACCATCCACTTTTGCTTCCTGCAGTTCTTCCAGCGTCACATCGAAAGGAAAGATGGTTACGTCACAGTCATTTTCCAGCAGCATATCCCGGATCGAATGCTTATAGCCATAATCTATGAGTGCTACGTGGGCCGCTGATGGGCCATCTGCCTGGTGGAACTGTGCTTTTTTAACGGAGACCTTCTCCACAATTTTCTCGGACACTTTTGCTTTTTTCGGGATGGATCCCGGCGTCTTAGTCATTTTTCCATAAACGTCACCATGCTGACGGATTATTTTCGTCAGTTTCCGTGTATCCACCTGTGCCAATATCGGAAAATCATATGCTTGGGCAATATCCTGCAGTGTCTGGGTTGCCTGATAGTGAGCTGGTGTTTCACAAGGTGTCGAAATGACAAGTCCATGGATCGCGGGTGTGTGGCTTTCCTTATCCTGCGCATTGAAGCCATAATTTCCGATCAGCGGATACGTCATCGTGACAATCTGACCAGCATAGGAAGGATCCGTCATCACTTCCTGGTAGCCAGTCATCGCTGTATTGAACACCATTTCCCCCTCTGATTCCGTGATCTTCCCGAGCCAGATGCCTTCCAAGACATCTCCTGTGCTGAGCATCAAATAACCCTTTGTCTCTTCCATTCATGCTGCTCCTTTCCGAAACGAGTTTATCTTTATTCTGATAAACTAATAATTATGCATCCGTAATAAAAAGAAAGGTGAGCAGCTGCTCACCCCTCCAGTTTGGCAGCCTGCTCCTCTGTCCACTTTCTATTCGTTTCCAGCAAGGCTTCTATATTGTCGACTTGTTCCCGGACCCGCGCTTTTGCCGTACCTCCCGGGATATTCCTTGCTGCTACGACGGTTTCCGGTGCAAGTGCCTCGTAGATATCTTCCTTTATCAGACCCGAAAACTGCTGAAACTCTTCCAGGCCGAGATCCAGCAAATATTTTCCCTGTTCGATACTATACAGGACTGCCTGACCGACAACTGCATGTGATTCCCGGAAAGCCATGCCCTTTGCCACCAGGTAATCAGCAAGATCTGTCGCATTGGAGAAATCATTGCGGACAGCCTGATACATATTATCCTGCTTCACATACATCGTCTCGATCATCGGCGCAAAGAGCCCAAGCGCCCCCTTCAATGTCTCCACTGTATCGAACATGCCCTCCTTGTCTTCCTGCATATCCTTATTGTACGCAAGCGGCAGGCCTTTCAAGGTCGTCAGCATTCCCATCAGATGACCGAAGACCCGGCCGGATTTACCCCGGACAAGCTCTGCCACGTCAGGGTTCTTCTTCTGGGGCATCATGCTGCTGCCAGTCGAAAAGGCATCATCCAATTCGATGAAATCGAACTCGGCACTGGACCATTGCACCAATTCCTCTGATAGACGGGACAAGTGCACACTGATCAGGCTGGCTGCCGACAAGAATTCCACGACGAAATCACGATCACTGACGCTGTCCAGACTGTTTTCGGTAATCCCGTCGAAATGCAGCTGCTCCGCCACAAAATGACGATCAATCGGGAATGTCGTGCCGGCCAAGGCACCTGCTCCGAGCGGCATTTTATTCACTCGCTTCCAGCTATCCTGCAGACGCTCGACATCCCGCTGCAGCATATAAGCATATGCCATGAGATGATGGCCGAACAATACGGGCTGAGCCCGCTGCAGGTGGGTATAGCCAGGAAGGATCGTATCCAGATGCTGCTTCGCCTGTTCCGTCAATGCGGTCTGTACGGCTCCCAGCAATCCGATAATGTCCACGATTGCCTCACGCAAATACAAACGCATATCCAGTGCCACTTGATCATTACGGCTTCTTCCGGTATGCAGCTTGCCGCCTACCGGGCCGATATGGTCGATCAGCAGCCGCTCTACATTCATATGGATATCCTCGTCTGCTTGCGTGAGTGTTGCTTCCCCTGCCTGGATTTTGTGCAGCACCTGCTTCAATCCCTCAGCAATCGTTTCCGCTTCATCCCGTTCGATGATGCCGCATTTACCAAGCATCGCCACATGCGCGAGGCTGCCTTGGATATCGTATTCAGCCAGTTTCTGATCAAATCCGATGGAGGAAGTGTAGGCGTCTACTAATTCATTGGTCGGCTTCGTGAATCTTCCTCCCCAGAGCTTCATTGTTTTACAGCTTCTTTTTTATTTATTTTCAAAAGTGACGGCACTTCCGTTTGCACTGTCTGCTGACGGGCAACTTCAGCCTGCACCTTCGTTGGCAGACCCCAAAGCTGGATGAAGCCAAGCGCTGCATCATGATCGAATTTATCCTCTGGCTTATACGTTGCCAAATCAAAGCTGTATAGCGATTCAGCTGATTCTCTGCCGACGACGAGTGCATGTCCTTTATACAGCTTCACTTTCACATTGCCGGAAACCGTCTGCTGTGTCTCTTCAATGAATGCCTGCAGCGCTTTTGTAAGCGGGGAATACCATAGACCATCATAAATTGTCTGTGCCAGTTTTTGCTCGATGATCGGTTTGAACTGGGAAATTTCACGTGTCATCGTCAAAGCTTCCAATTCCTGATGCGCAGCAATCAGTGTCACTGCAGCCGGGCATTCATAGATTTCACGCGATTTGATCCCTACCAATCTATTTTCGACATGATCGATACGTCCGACACCATGCTTGCCTGCGATTTCATTCAATTTCAGGATGAGCGCGTCCAGTGGATAAGCTTCGCCATCGATTGCGACCGGTTTTCCTTTTTCGAAAGTGATAGTCACGATCTGTGCTTCCTCAGGTGCCTCTTCGGGATCAACAGTCAAACCAAAAGCATCACTTGGCGGCTGCTCCCATGGATCTTCCAAAATACCGCACTCATTGGAACGTCCCCATAGATTCTGATCGACACTGTATGGGCTCTCCTTCCCTACCGGGACCGGAATGCCATGCTGCTGTGCATATTCGATTTCTTCATCACGGCTCATTGCCCATTCACGGACAGGCGCTACAATTTTCAAATCCGGATTCAAAGCTGTGAAACTCACGTCAAAACGAACCTGATCATTACCTTTTCCAGTACAGCCATGCGCTACTGCCACGGCTCCTTCTTCTTTCGCAATATCGACCAGCACCTTGGCAATCAATGGACGGCTAAGTGCAGAAACGAGCGGATATTTGCCTTCATAAAGCAAGTTTGCTTTCAAAGCCGGAAGCACATATTCCTCTGCATACGCAGCTTTTGCATCCACTGTATAGGATTTGATTGCACCTACCTGCAATGCTTTCTCCTGAACGAAATCCAAGTCCTTTCCTTCCCCAACATCCAAACCAACTGCGATGACATCATAATTATATTTATCCTGCAGCCACTTGATTGCCACAGAAGTATCCAAACCACCAGAGTATGCGAGTACGATTTTATCCTTTGCCATTATGAATCTCCCTCTCCGTGCTGAATGCTCGATTTATTTATGTGAATTATTATGCATTATAACTAATATAAATTCAAGCACTTTTTATTAATTCATCGACTAGGTATCCTATTAATCTGGCAAATATATAGTGCCTGCCTACTTTCAAGCATGAAAAAAGACGAGCCCTTGGACTCGTCTTCCTTTTATACACCGCGTTTATTTCCCCATACAAGCGTATGAAGCTGCGGCAGGACACGCACATGATTCAATTCGCTGGAAAGAGATACCTGATCGATCAGCCACTCATACTTGGCAAGCAGCGCATCCCTCAATTGCGCATCATCCAACGTAGCTGTATCATGATTGCCGACTTGTACGTAGAAACTTACATCCGGGTAGCGTTTATGGACATTCGTCGCATACTGCAAGTCTTCTTCATCAAAGATGACAACCTTCAGGCTGACATTGGCAAGGCGTCCTGCATTCTTTAGGTTATCGATGATTTCATCCAGCCGATGAAAATCGGTTTTCATCATGGAGCTCGGTGGCTTCGGGGAAATCGTCAAATCATCGATTTCCAGGAACCACGGCTGGTAGCGGCTGCCTTGCGTTTCAAGTGCAATCCGGATACCTTTCTGCTTAAGGAACTGGGTGAATTCCCCCAGATTCTTAAGCAGTGCCGGGTTCCCGCCAGAAATGGTAACGTGACCAAATCGATCTCCGCCCACTTCCACCAAGCGATCCCATATCTCTTCGGCAGTCAGCTGCCGGATGTCTTCCTTGGCCGATCCATCCCATGTAAAGGCTGAATCACACCAGCTGCAGCTGTAGTCGCAGCCGGCGGTACGGACAAACATCGTCTTCTGTCCGACAACCATCCCTTCTCCCTGCACGGTGGGACCGAATACTTCTAAAACCGGAAATTTACTTGCCATTTTCTGTTCCTCGCTTTGGTCGATACACACAGTAGCTGGTCGGTGTCTCACGCAAGAAAACTTGCAGGCATTTCGGCTTGTGAGGCAGCTGATCCAGTTCCTGCTGAATCAATTCATAGATTTTTCGGGCCATCACTTCCGTCGTTGGAAAATCATCTTTTCCAAGTACATCGGTATGGTCATTTAAAAGCGTGTGATCGAATTTTTTATGAATCAATGCTTTGATTGTGGAGAAATTGAATAAAAATCCACTGTCATCCAATTCATCCCCCGCAATCGTTATATTGGCGAAATACGTATGACCATGCACCTGCTGGCATTTGCCCGCATCCGGATGCTGGATGCTGTGTGCCGCTGCAAAATGCAGATCCTTGTTCAATTCATAGCAGTAGTCATGCTGCACTTGCGGGTAAATTTGCTGTATCATGCTCGCTCCGCCTTTTTCGCTTCATATTGATCAAGCCCGTTTTTACGCAGCTTACAAGCTGGGCATTCTCCGCATCCATCGGCAATGATCCCGTTATAGCAAGTAAGTGTCTTTTCTTTCACATAATCAAGCTGCCCGAGCTGATCCGCCAATTCCCATGTCTCGGCTTTATCCAGCCACATCAGCGGTGTATGAATGACAAATTCTTTGTCCATTGATAGGTTGAGAGATACATTCAGCGATTTCACAAAGATATCCCGGCAATCCGGATAGCCGCTGAAGTCTGTTTCACATACCCCCGTCACAAGGTGCTTGGCACCTACTTGATGTGCCAAAATTGCTGCAAAGGAAAGGAATACCAGATTACGTCCTGGAACGAACGTGGACGGCAGCTCCCCTTCCTGCTGCTCGATTTCGATATCATCTCTCGTCAATGCGTTTGGAGCAAGCTGATTCAATAAAGACATATCCAATACATGGTGTCTGATTCCTTGCTCTTTCGCGATTTGCTCTGCCACTTCAATTTCCAGACTGTGACGCTGATTATAATTGAATGTGACAGCTTCCACTTCCTCGAACTGCTCCATTGCCCAAAATAAACAAGTTGTACTATCTTGGCCGCCGCTGAATACGACGATGGCTTTATCCTTCTTCATTATGCTTCTCCTTTTATCCAGACTATCCCGATAAAAAAGCCCCTTCCCAAAGGAAGAGGCTGCCAATTATCCATAAAAAATAAAAAAGACTATACCCAAGGATATAGTTCCTTAGTTTTTTATAGAGGGTTGTGCTAGAACCTCTCCCAGGATGGCCTGGATTTTTTTATACTTTTCTGCAGTCCATTGTATCACAGCTGGGCGCTTTTGCATACGATAAGACGAGTCATTACATGCCAAGGATGGAGAAAACTCAAAAAATAGATATCACAAACCCTCCTTCCTGTACAAAATGCTCGTTTTTAACATCACTCATTTGGGTCAAGGGACTCAAGTATTAACACCCAAGTCTTTTTGAATACAATAAAATATCTTCTCACTTCGAAAGCACTTCATCCTTCTCAATCTTCGCCCCGGTAATTTTAATGCAGATTAAAGTTATGAGGAGGATAAAAATAGCTGAACTTAATGTAACTAATAACTGACTGGCAAAAGCCATCGCTACTATATTACCGAACACAGCTATTAGGATAATTCCCGTTACAATGGTTGCCACTGTTGAGTTTAAATATATACCCGCCATTCCCGAAAAAAATATCAAAGAAATAGTTAATATTACTGTGGCTATAGAGGTGACCAAAAAATGCCCGATGGAATATAGTGCCGTATTGGATGTAACAAGGATGGGAGCAACTGACTCCATCAGTAAATAGAGGATGTTCGCTACAGACATCCCCAACAGTTGGACGCCAAAGAACATACCACAGAATGACATCACTTTATCATAAAATAATTGTGATCTTCCATTAGGGTATAAATATGTCCTCAGCTTATCTTCTCCGATATAATTCTTGACCAAGCACCTATTGATTATGATAGATCCATATATAACCAAAATACACATACAAATAGTAGAAGCCAATCCTGAAAGGCTTACGTAATTCTTAAGGATATTATCCGATTCAGCAGTATCGAATCGTCCAATGACAGTAAAAAAATAAAGTGTAAGGAGCTGTCCGAGAAAAGCCATTGAAAAAATGACTTTTCTATACTTTTTTAGCTTGGATGATTCAAACTCATAATTTTCACCCAATGTTTTCACCCTCCATCTTTAGAACCTTATAGTATTCTTTAAGACCTCCTGAATAAGCTCTAACAATATCTTTAACTGGCTTTTTTTCATAAGTCTCACCGTTAAACATAAATACTACACTAGTCACAAAGTTTTCGAGCTCTGACAATGAGTGACTTGTAATTACTACACAAACCCCTTCTTTTTTCAAGTCGGTAAGGATACGCTTCATTAAGTCTATACCATCAAAGTCAAGCCCATTAAATGGTTCATCCAAGATAAGTATTTTAGGCCGGTGAGATAAAGCTATTGCCAGCTGAAGGCGCTGTTTCATCCCTAAAGATAATTTTTTTATCTTTGTTGTCAATGGCACATTTAATTCGAGCAATTCCAACATTCCGGTATATGATTCACTGTTTTTTAATTGCATGTAATGATAGTGTTCATCAAACAATTCAGAGATTGTCATATCAGAAACACTTGGTGGAAATTGAATTACAGCTCCGATCAGCTTTAATATTTCTGGACGTGTTGATTCAGACAATATTTTATTATTTATTTTGATGGACCCTTGCTCCGGAAAAACCAGGCCTAGTAAACATTTCAATAAAGTGGTTTTCCCCACCCCATTCGGTCCAATGAATGCACAGATTTCCCCTTCATGCATGGTTACATTTGCGAGCCTTATAATTTCTTTTTCATTCACAGATTTACTTAATTTATCTATCGATATTAGGCTCATGATACTCATTCCCTTCTTGAAAGTACAATAAGAGATATAAAAAATGAAAAAGCTCCCCAGAATAACACTATAAACAAATCGGTCACGGAAAATGTTCCGAATTCAAATAGTGTTGAACGTAATAAATTTGTTGTTGGAACGAATGGCAGTGTTTGATGGATGAAAGATGTCCACTCCGGCAATCTATCCATAGGATAAGTAATAGGAGAAAATAGTAATCCACCAATCATTATCAACTGTGTAACTAATGCCATAACGTTCGGCGGGAAAGTATAGGCAATAGCAAACCCTATGCAAATCATCGTTACCTGAGCTATCAATATAATCAAAAAGCTCCAAGGTGTTATATGTAGAGTGATATCGAATCGAAGCATCGCAGCTAGGCATCCCATAAATACACCGGGCAATGATGCAACACACCAGATGATAATATCCGCAAATATTATCGAGCTGCGCGAAACTGGTAATGTTCTTTGGTATTTAAAAATACCGTCTTGTTTTGCAGTACTGACTATTTGTGGAGCCAATACACACCCTACGGCAATTACCCCTAGTGAAACTGCCCCTGATGAAAGATATAAAGCTAGTGTTTCATTTATATCCGGAATCAACAGCGCAAGACCATAGACAATAGCTAAAGCAAAAGCCACTTGCACAATACTGAATACCGGTAGAAGATATTTATGTCTCACAAGGCTCCAACGAACCAATCCCCAAAACTTTCTTATACTAAGTCCCACCTCACTGTACTTACTGATTGATTTACCTTCATACATTTCCATCCGTCAATCCTCCGTATGACGCTTCCAGTGATGCTGAAGTAAGTCTGTAATTAGCGACTCTTCTTTCCTCAATTTGTTTTAGCACCCAATTAATCGCATCAGGTACTTGTTCGGCCGAAAGATCAAAGATAACTTGCATCTCTTCTTCAATATATCTAGTTTTCAGTGATTCAGGCGCATCAGAAAATGAATTCCAATCGCTGACGGCCACGTAAAGTACATTGGTTGAAAATTGTTTTTGCTGACCCGTGGTTAATTCATCTTGAATTAGCTTGCCATGATTAAATAATAAAAAACGATCAGCGTATTGCTCAACTTCCAGTAAATTATGAGTAACCACAATAACTATATGACCTTTATTAGCGAGTTTCCTCATATAATTCCACACCAACTTCCTTCTAACGGGGTCTACGTCGTTTGTTGGCTCATCTAAAAGAATTATAGGCGGAGGGCATATCACTGCCATGGCAAACGAAGCCAACCGTTGCAACCCTCCGGAAAGTTTTTCACCCGGTCTGTCTGCCCATTGCTCAACCTTCAATTCTGCTAATATTTCTTTGCTCAACTCTTTGTTCTGACTACCGGAAATACCGCGTATATGTAAAATTGATTCTATGGACTGACGTAATGTAACACCCGATAATGGAGCATGGAACTGCGGCATCATGGATACAAGATTTCTAGCAAATTTTGTGTCATCAATCAACGATTTACCTTGATAATCAATCTGACCTTGATCTGGCTTAACTATGCCAATGATTTGATTTAATAGCGTGGTTTTGCCAGCACCATTATGTCCTATAATTGCTACTATCTCTCCTGCATATAGTTCGACTGAAATATCACAGTTTGCTTTTACACTTCCATTTTTATAGGACTTGGATATAGAGCTAATTTGCAAACTCCCTTTAGATTCTTTTATATCCTTCATAGTCAAACTCTCCATTTACTTAATCTAATCTGATGAATCATTCAAAAAAATTAAAATACACATTCGAGAATAACATCCATAGAAAAGGTAAAAACCAGTATGCAATTAAGATCAGATTAACAACGTAACCCACTTTTTTCAATATAGACCATGTTCTTACATTCGCAACATTGCTATTTCCTTCATCTACTGCAAGCATTGGATTATCTAATAGACTCAATACAATAAAATGTCCATCGCAATTCTTATGAAATCTAAATTGCCAAGCAATTCTTAACCATAAGATTGAAATAGCTGCTGCTAACATCCAATCTGTTATGAAGATATTGAAAATCAACAAGCAAGACAGCAGAAAAAAATCAAATATCAAACCGGCTGATAAAGCTGCTAATCTGGGGAAGAAAGACCAGACCCATATATGGGTCATGGATACAGTCGCATTGGCTTGCAAAATATTTAATCGAAGTCCTCCTGTCCTTAGCTTATAAGACCGTGCAAATATGATATGCATCAATTCATGAATTAAAGTTGTTATCAAAGCGAAACCTATGAGTAGGGATATATTGAGTGGCAGGGAGATTGAATTGTTAATGAGAATGCTGCCATTAGGCACTCCATTAAACAATGTTAATATAACGACAGACAATATAGAGAGTCCGCCCATTATGAAGAGAAACATCCTCTTAATATTCCATTTTAAATTATTTTCCTCGTCCGGAAGGGACTTAATTTTATCAGATGAAGAATTACAGAAGTCATTATCTTTAAGTATATTCGCTATTTCCTCATCATAATCCTTTAAAGAACTATTATTATAAATTAAAGATTTAGCTAATTCCTCATTTACCACAAGAGGATCTGCATCCCTCGCTACAACTATCCAATCTCCACTCCTCAATTTTCTTCCTTGTATGGATTTAAGGCAACCTTCCATTGTCATTAACAATCACACCTTATTGGTCCTTTCGTAATAACGAAATATTTCCCAATCCTCTGTGCGTCCCTTACCACAAGTTGGACACTCATCATATCTATCCCAGCTTGGGTGAGTAAAGGAAGACCCGTCTTCAAAATTAATTTCATATTGGGTGCTTAAACTTCTTGGTTGCGCGTAACCTGTTATGACTCTAACCGCTTCGTCCACAATGGCAGATGTTAATTGATAAATTGCAGGTGCATAGGCAATTGAAGGAGGGGCAAAGTTTATATTCCTAAAGCCAACGAATTGCTCTATAAATTTTGGATCATTCACACTAAAATGCAGATTCAAACAATCGAAACAGCCTGTTTTTCCCGGTATTACAGTAAAGACTCTTCCGCGACTTACTTGGTGAGCCCCGAAAACACAAGGGATATTGGCTTTAATTACGGCCTGATTAACAGTTCTTTGTGCTTCAAATGGGGGCTCATCTATAGCACAGATTACTAAATCAACCCCCTCTGTAAACTGTAAAACGTCTTCAGTCGTTTCAATTTTCTTATTATGTGCCTCAATTATTATATGAGAATTCATCTCAGAAATTGCCTTTGCAGCCACCTCACATTTAGGTAACCCTATATCGGATTCTTTATATAACAACTGTCTTCCTAAATTACTCTCTTCTACATTGTCATAATCAACTATAATGATTTTCTTTGGACCCAATCCCGATAACAGAGTGAGTATGTTTGATCCACCCCCACCAAGCCCTAAAAGAAGAATTGTTGTTTCGTTAATTTTCTTCTGGTAATCATATCTATTACCATCCGTTCCAGTGTATCTACTAAAATAATTAACATTTGCTATGTAACGTTCTTGAATAGTGCTTTCATGCCCATTAAGAGTTTCTTCAAGAAATTCTTCGTTATCTAATATACTGATCCCTTCTAACACGTCTTCTTCAGATAACTCCGGAAATATTTCTACCATCTCTTTTATAACATCCTCAACTTTTCTTCCATCTAAACGCGAAGCCAGTTCCCATAGGTAACCATCGGGATCACCAAGCTCAGCGGTGATACCTAGTTGCGCGCCAATTCTAAACTCATTCTTATTAAGTTTATATAGCGGATATATAGCTTTAATTCGAGGTCTATCGTACTTATTGATCATATTAATCTCCTCCATAATTTTAGCTTTATAGAGCAAAGCCGAGACTGTATAAAAGAAGTCTCGACTTTGCTTGTTTAAAAGAAATCAAACAATAATCCACCATGCTGTAGCATCAACTTTTACTGCTCTACGAACTGTAACGTTTTTCATATTGTCACCTCCTTGAACAGCAAACAATGACAGAATATAAAATATAGTCTGATTATTTGCCTTTTATTGAATCAATTGCAATTACCATTTTGTTAGTAATAAGTTTCTAATATGTAATTTAATTACAATTAATTCTATCAATAGTATACTTATGATTCCGACGAATACGATACGTTCGAACTATTTTTATGTAAAAAACAATCAATTTTACGATTTATTTACAGAAAAACAGTCACTATGTATTACACGCAGTTTATTGAATTAGAGTCAGATAAATTCATATATGCGTAGCTGCTCTGATTTGTCTCTCCGCTAAAAAACTAATCAAATGATTACAACATTCATGCATAATGGCTTTGTGAAAGGAAAAAACGTTGCAGCCAATACCATTATGTCTAGTAGTACGATGTTATAGTTCGGACTGTAAAAGGAATCTATTATGTAATCAATGAGTTAAAAAAGGAACAATCCTATAACCATGCCATAGGCGTGTCCGGAACACTTCTAAGTGGAGAATGAATCCATGATCCAGCAAGGGGACATAAATGACGTACTCAAAGTACATGAGCCTTGAATATCGACCAGTCCTTTGTTTTTTACAAGGAGACAACAGGACTGGGCACAGAAGGATGTCTGGGGGCTTATGAATAAAATTAAAAATCCGAACCAGGAAATCATTCCTGGTTCGGATTTCTTTTTGGTTAAACAACTACAATCCGAGTAATCAGAACTGCTCAAAAGCTGCGTTGCTTAGTTCGTTATCTCGTTTATGACGTTCAATGGCAAGCTGGATCAAACGATCGATCAACTCCGGATAGGAGATGCCAGTGATATCCCATAGCTTCGGATACATGCTGATTTTTGTGAAGCCTGGCAATGTGTTCACTTCATTCACAACGAATTCCCCTTCCTCTGTCAAGAAGAAGTCTACCCGGGCAAGTCCCTCGACATCCAGTGTCTGGAATACTTCTACCGCAAGCTTTCTCACTTGTTCCGTGACAGACTCGGAAAGCTGGGCCGGGATGGCGAGATCCGCACCAGATTCGTCGATATACTTGGACTCATAAGAGTAGAATTCCGTTTTTGGCAGGATTTCTCCAGGCAAGGACGCCATCGGCTCTTCATTGCCAAGCACCGCCACTTCGATCTCGCGGCCTGCGATGGCTTCCTCCACAAGTACTTTCGTGTCATAACGGAATGCTTCTACCAATCCTTTGTAGAACTCTTCTTCTGTCTTTGCTTTGCTGACGCCGACAGAGGATCCTTGATTGGCAGGCTTAATGAATACTGTGCTGCCCAGCACTTTTGCCACCTCTTCATATCGAATGGATCCAAGCTGACGCTTTTTGAAGGTGAATCCATTCGCTACCCGGATGCCCGCTTCCTTCAGTAGACGCTTTGCAATATCCTTATCCATGCAGACTGCCGAGCTGAGAACATTCGGGCCGACATACGGAAGATTGGCGATGCGCAGCATGCCTTGCATACTGCCATCCTCCCCGAGTGTACCGTGAAGGATGCTGAAAATGACATCCACTTGATCGAGGACAGCACCTTGACCAGGGCTGACAAGCTGCCTCTCCTTCACACCAGGTACAACGGCAATGCCTTGCTCGGATGGTTTCAATTCAATATGCTTCGGATCATGTGCATTCAGCAGATAATCCGCTTTATCATTAAGCTGCCATTTTCCATCTTTGTCGATCCCGATCAGGACAACATCGTATTTATCTTTATCAATTGCATCGGCAATATTTTTTGCTGATTGTAAGGATACTTCATGCTCCGCGGATTTTCCGCCGAAGATGATGCCTACTTTTGTTTTACCCACCTGTAACCATTCCTTTCTGACGTGAAACCATTACTTTCATTTTATCACAAACGAATGCGGCTGCCCCCATGTCCATAAGAAAAAATCGTGTTTCACAGGCAATGCATTCGGTAACTATATAAATTAACAACAAAGGCAGGATGATGGATATGGGCTATTTCGGTCATTTTTGGGAAATGAAGATTATCCATCCTGCAAGAAAGCACATCCTAAGCAATACGGATAGCCATGACATAAAGATTCTAGTATGCTTTTAAAGACTAACTTTTGGAGGCACAGCTAGAATGAAAGGGATCACACATTTATTAATTGGAGCAGGAGCTGGATTCGCCAGCGCAACCGCCTTGGATGCAGAAGGTGCCGTCACCGTCACGATGACCTGTACAGCAGCAGTCGCAAGCTTGGTACCCGATTTGGATACAGGGGGCATCCTCTCCAACCGCATCACTTTTTCACACAAAGCTATCCGCAATATTACAATTTTCATCGGATTATTGCTCATCCTGTATAGTATGTGGAATTTATTTGGCCAAGATCGTTATATCGGGTTGGCGATCGGAGCAGGAATTATGGTTCTCTCCCGCGTAATCAATAAGAAGTTCATGCTGCTGATCACCGGCATCGCTGTGCTGCTGACAGGGTTGTATGCCGGGCATACATGGGTTGTCATGAGCGGATGCTATATCGGGATCGCATCCTTCCTTGCTCATAGAAGTTACACGCATTCCTTGATCGGGCTGATCTATTTCTACATATTGATGACATTCTTCGAACAAGAGACAGCCCTTTTCGGAACCCAGCTTGCCGGCACAGCCGGCTATGCTAGCCATCTGCTTGCTGACAGCAGGATATTCCCTGTCAATAAGAAAGGAGTCAAATTACTCCTTCCTATAATAAAAAAAGATTTCTAAAGGAGACGATTGCATGAATCCATTGCACACAGCAGAGCTGGCAGAAAAAATCAAAAAGAAAGAAACCGTCCATCTGCTGGATATCCGGCAAACGGCGGATGTACAAGATTGGGCCATTGATGCCGGCAGCGTCAAAAGATACGCCATTCCATTTGCCGACATCAAAGCTGACCCGAATAAAGCCCGCAGACAGCTGCCAGAACAAGAGCCTGTCTATGTGATGTGCTATCGGGGCAAATCAGCCCAGACAGCTGTCTCTCTTTTAGAGTCGGCTGGCATGGATAATGGTGTCCATGTGGTCGGCGGTATGCAAGCATGGGGAGAAACAATCAGTCCAGCGAAGATCGGTGACCTTACGTATGGCGGATCGATTTACCAGTTTATGCGCATCGGGAAAGGCTGCCTATCCTATATGATCGTCTCTGGAGGCGAAGCAGCCGTAGTGGACCCGGCCAGATTCACGGAAGCCTATGTTTCTTTCGCAAAGGAGAATGGATGGGAAATCAAACATGTATTGGATACCCACCTCCACGCAGATCATTTATCCGGCGGACAAAAGCTCGCAGAGGAAACCGGGGCGACCTATTGGTTCCCTGCCAATGATGGAAAAGAAGCAAAGTTCAGCTTTTCCCCGTTACAAGACGGGACCAAAATACCCTTGGGCAAGCCCGAGGAAGGCATTCGCTGTGTTGCCTCACCAGGTCATACAGAGGGAAGCATCAGTTTTGTCGTTGATGACACATACCTGTTATCCGGGGATACGCTCTTTACCGAGTCGATCGGACGCCCGGATCTGGCAGGTCAGGCAGAACAATGGGTACAAGATTTGTACAGCACCTTATATGAAAAATATCCATTATTGTCGCTGGACTTGATCGTCCTGCCTGCCCATTTCTCGGAGCTTTCGGAAATCGGACCAGATGGAACGGTACAAGCACGAATGGAAGATCTATACCGAAAGAACCCTCGTCTGCAGATGAAAGATTCGAGCGAGTTCACTGCTTCCGTTTTAAACAGCATCCCTGCGCGTCAGCCCAATAGCTATCAGCTGATCCGGGAAGCGAATCAAGGAAACACAACCATAGATGAAACAGAGGCAGCAGACATCGAATCCGGTCCTAACCGCTGTGCAGTCACCAACTGACCAAGAAGAGCCAGTCCCCTTGACTGGCTCTTTTCTATGCCTTCGAGAAGATGCCGAGCCTTTCGATTCGCTTTGCAGCCTCCAGCAATCTTTCTTCCGTATCCAATAGACCGGCTCGAACGTATCCTTCACCATGCTTCCCGAAACCATTGCCGGGAGCAACCGCCACATGGGCCTTTTCAAGCAGCAAATCCGCAAATTCCTCCGATGTGAATCCGTTCGGAACAGGCAGCCAAACAAAGAAAGTCCCCTTTGGTTCAGGTACATCCCAGCCGATTGCACGCAAATGGCCGATAAAGGCATCCCTTCTGGCTTCATATGTGTGAATCAGCTCTTCCACACAGGTTTGATCTGACGTCAGGGCATACGCTGCCGCTTCCTGCATGGCTCCGAACAAGCTCACATAAAGATGATCTTGAATCAAATTCAGGCTTTCTATCACGGAAGCATTGCCGACAGCAAAAGCGATGCGCCAGCCTGCCATATTATAGGTTTTGGATAAGGTGTACATCTCGATGCCGACTTCCTTGCTGCCCTCGGATTGCAGGAAGCTCTGCGGTTTTTCTCCATCAAACCCAAGTGCACCATAAGCGAAATCATGCAGGACACAAATTTTATGTTCCTTTGCCAGTTCCACTGTTTTATCGAAGAACTCCCGATCTGCTGTAGCAGCAGTCGGGTTGTTCGGATAATTCAGGAACATTAGCTTTGCTTCTTCCAGATCACCCGCAGAAATAGCATCATACTCAGGCAGGAATCCATTCTCAGCAGTCAATGGCATGAGCGATGTCCGTGCTTGTGCAAGTTCGATTCCGGACATATAATCGGGATACCCCGGATCCGGAAGCAATGCCAAATCACCCGGATTCAAAAGACATTGACTGATCTCCACCAAACCTGTCTTAGAGCCGAACATGATGGCCACTTCTGTTTCGGGATCTAGTTTCACGCCGTATTCCCGGTCATAAAAGTCACAGACTGCCTGTTTAAGAAAATCAAAGCCTCTGAATGGTGAATATTTATGATAAGCCGGATTATCAGAGGCTTCTTTCAATTTATCTACGATATGCTGCGGTGTCGGCAAATCAGGGTTCCCCTGCCCGAGCTTGATGATATCGTGCCCCTGTTGCTCCAGCAAACCCACCTTGTGTACCAAGCCGGCAAAAAACTGTTCCGGCAATTGTTTCAGCGCATCTGAAAACGGAAAATCCATTTGACTCACTCTCCTGTCACCTTGCATCCATCCATTCTGACTATTGACAATCTTGACAGTCTTGGAAATACAATGTAATAATGAACAAATCATACATGATTCACTCACTCTTATCAAGAGAAGGCGGAGGGACTTGGCCCGATGAAGCCCGGCAACCGGTGCGTAATGCACACGGTGCTAATTCCAACAGCAAATGCTGAGGGATAAGGGGACGGATGCGTTGGCCTTTCCCTCTTCCAATTTCGCTTGGAAGAGTTTTTTTGTATAAAAAATCAATGAGGTGACAGCATGACGATCAACATTAAAGGTGCACCAAACTATTATGCGTGCGAAGAAAATATATTGGACAGCCTTCCCGCAAGGCTTGCAGGATTGAATTGGACAAACGGCTTGCTTATTCACGGTGATGCATCCTGGAAAGCCGCTTCTCCATTCCTGGACCACATCGATCTGCCGGTTAAACGTGTTGCCTATAATGGTCAATGCACACATGCGGAAGCAGCTAGATTAGCAAATATCGCAACAGGAGAAGCTGCTCAATTCATAATCGGCGTAGGCGGCGGAAAAGTGTTGGATACCGCCAAAGCCGCTGCTGATGAGGCAGGGCTTCCCGTCATATTGATTCCTACAATCATATCCAACTGCTCCCCATGGGCTTCCCTTAGCGTCTTCTATGATGAGGCAGGCAATTTTGTCGAATATACAATCTTCCCTCGCAGTACATTCATGCTCCTGGTCGAGCCAAGGCTGCTGCTCACGACACCAGCACCTTATCTGATTGCCGGCATTGGCGATACATTGGCAAAATGGTATGAGGCAGATGTGCTGACCGAAAATATGACCGATCAGCCGCTAGCTGTCCAAATCGCTCGCAATGCTGCCAAATTATGCCGTGATATCCTTATTGCTGAAGGTGATGCAGCGATTTGTTCTTTACAGGATAAGCGAGCAGACAGTTCATTCCTCAGAGTTGCGGAAACCATCATCATGGCAGGCGGTATGGTAGGCGGATTCGGGGACGAGTACGGCCGTATCGCCGGTGCTCATTCCATTCACAACGGATTGACCAGATTGCCAGAAACACATGAGCAGCTGCATGGGAATAAAGTGGCTTACGGCATTCTTATCCAGCTTGCGTTGGAGGGGAAATTTGACGAGATTCTCACTTTGCTGCCATTCTACCGTAAGCTCGGCCTACCTACCGTATTGAAAGAGCTTGGCGTGAAAGGGGATCTTGATAGAGCAATGAAAATCACCGCAGACGGCGCAGTAGCTCCAGGGGAATCGATTCATTTCATGCATGTTTCCTCTTCGGATCGAGTAGTGGAGGCAATGCACCGTGTAGAAACATTCGTTGCGGCAAATCAGGGAGTGACACAATGAAGCTTGCATTGATTCAGCATGATATCATTTTTGGCGATCCAGAAGCCAATTATGGAAAAATGGAAGCATTGATAAATGAGGCACAGGAAAATGCTGATGTCATTGTGCTGCCCGAGCTTTGGACCACTGGTTATGATCTGACAAGGCTTGATGCCATCAGCGATGATGAGGGAGAAACGACGAAGCGGTTCATCAGCAGGCTGGCCAAGGCCCATCAGGTATATATCGTCGCTGGTTCCATCGCCAAGCAAACGGAAGCAGGCATCCATAACACGATGCTTGTCTTCGGGCCAGCAGGCGAATTGCTGCATGAATATGACAAGGCACATCTATTCCGGCTGATGGATGAAGAGAAGTTCCT
Source organism: Terribacillus sp. FSL K6-0262 (assembly GCF_037977385.1). NCBI lineage: Bacteria > Bacillati > Bacillota > Bacilli > Caryophanales > Bacillaceae > Terribacillus > Terribacillus sp. FSL K6-0262. The sequence goes on from NZ_CP150277.1 coordinate 1,234,482, forward strand.
CACCCAAGGCGACAGGTCTGCCTCTTTCTCCATCGGAAACAAGCAAGCGGCCGGGGTCATCTGCTATGATATCCGTTTTCCGGAATTCATCCGCACGCATATGATACATGATCAGCAAGTATTATTCGTCGTCGCTGAGTGGCCGAAGCAGCGGCTGGACCACTGGCGCGCACTCCTGCTCAGCAGGGCCATCGAAAATCAATGTTTTGTAGTCGCTTGTAATCGCGCAGGAAGTGATCCAGCTAATGAATTCGCCGGGCACAGCCTGATCATCGGGCCGTGGGGTGAAGTAATTGCTGAAGCAGGCGAAGAAGCGACCATTCTATATGGGGAAGCGGATCTGGGCCAAGTGGACGACGTACGCAGCCGTATTCCGGTCTTCCAGGATAGACGGCCTGCCATCTATGATGTGAAATGATATTTTGACAATGTTATGACAAGTTATCCCGAGTTGTGGTAAAGATAGGCTGGCTTGCTTATACTATTTACAAACGGTTTCTGGGAGGGCTTTCATGCAAGCGACACTGAAATGGTTCCGAACGATCGGATTTCTCGAAGGGACTTCTTTGCTTTTGCTGTTAATCATAGCGATGCCGCTGAAATACATGATGGATATACCGATTTTCGTCACCTATATAGGTGCCATCCACGGCGGCCTGTTCGTCCTGTATGTGATTTGGACTGGCTACACAACATTGAAAGTCGGCTGGGGATTGAAATGGGCGATCTTTGCCTTACTCGCATCCGTCATTCCATTCGGCTATTACATCTTCGATATGAAATTGCAGAAAACACAATATGCTTAAACAATATTATCTCAAACTCAAACCAACACCCTGTTCCTGCAGGGTGTTTTTGATTTCTATATAAACGGGAAAGAGTGACCTCACACATGGAGATCACCCTTGGTTGTTCCATTTTATACGAAGGCTGCTATGAAGAACCAAACGATCATGATCAATTGAATGACGATTTTAGCTATCGATCCGCCAAGGAAACCAAGCAGTGAGCCAATGGAGGAATAGATAGCCTCCCTTGGTGTCCTTTTTTGAACCAACTCCGTCACAAGCACAGCAACAAACGGCACGATGATGATACCAAAAGGCGGTATGATGAAGGAACCTACGATTACGCCGATTGCCGCAATTCGCTCTCCCCATTTACTGCCGCCGAACTTCTTGACAAAGTAACTGTTCGCGATGATATCCGAGATGATCAGAATCACCGTCAGGATGACCATCGCAATCCAGAAGAAGACAGATAAATCTCCATCGCTCAGCATGAACTGAAAAACCAAAAATCCAATCCAGAGCATAAGCGGCGATGGGATGACAGGATAGATGATCCCCGCAAAACTTGCGATGAATGCCACCGCAATGATAATCCAAGCTATTATATCCAGTGCCACAACCAATCCTCCATATCTTTCCTTGATAGTACGTATTATGACACAGGAAGCAGGAAAAGGAAATCAAAGCGTAAGCTTCTCAAAGAATGCTGTGTTATGGAGGATACTCGGGTGATCCGGGTGATAAGACACAGCTTTTTCATGAGCGGATTTTGCCTCCTTCAGCAAGCCTAGTCTGGAATAACAAAGTGTCAGCTGCAAATAAGGATACCATGTCGTATAAGCAGGTACACTGAAGCCCGGCAGCTCCTTGCCTTCATAGTCCAAAGCCTGCCGATACCAATAGGCAGCCGCCTCATAATTCCGCTCCTCCGTCAGCAGGTCCCCGATCAAACAGCAAAATTCAGGGCGCGGGCGATCATATCGGAATGATCGGAACAAGTGCATCCGATACCCTTCCATATCTCCTTCTGCTTTGCAGCATTCCGCCAGATATTGACATGCACGGATATTATCCTCCACCCACCCTTGTTCTGATTGAAGGAATCCCGTGTACCAGATTTTGGCACGTTCGAATTGTCCATGATCTCTCAGCTCGTTCGCATAGTAAAACATATCGCGCGGCGTCAGCTGTCTTCCCGAGGCAATGTAAGACTCATAGATATTTCCGAGGCCACGATATTGCCGCCGAATTCCAAGTATTCATGAACGGCACCATGCCAGCGGAAATTTTTGCTGCGCCTCACAATGCGATTGCGCCGATAAAGATATAACGGGCGACCTTTCTCATCCAGTGCAGTATGATAATACATCGAAATAACATCCACATCTCCCGCCAGATTTCCCCACAAATCCCGGAAGGCCTGCTGATCCTTCGGCAGCAGCACATCATCCGCGTCTAGCCACATGATATACTCACTGGTTGCTTTACTGAAGCTGTAATTCCTGGCAGCCGAAAAATCATCTATCCAGTCAAAATCGTAGATATGTGATGTATACTTTGCTGCGATTGCCTTCGTTTGATCAGTCGATCCAGTATCCACAATCACGATTTCATCAACCAGATCCCTAACACTTTCCAGACAGCCAGCCAATACCTCTTCCTCATTTTTAACAATCATGCATAGACTGATGGTACGCATACGTCACCTCGACATACATTGTTGTACTCAAACCTATGCAAGCGGAGCTTGAATATGCCAGAACAAGCTTATGGATGAATTCATCCCATAACCCTCTCCGCACCGGATAAGGATGGATCGCTTGGTTTCTCCCACCCCCGCGGAGACGCTTGCCAGGAGACAGACGGCAGCATCTCATGCAAAATCCAGCCATGCAATACAGCAACTCCTAATCCCCTCACTCGAAAATTCCCTTCCTAATTTCCCAATGCGGATAGACAACAGTCTCAAGGGGCAATTCGGATGAAGATAGCCACTTGATTGCCTGCATGACCAAAGGCGAGCTGTTCTTACTGGATAGACTTTCAATGGGAACCCATTCAGCCGCAGATGCATCCTGCCCCGCAAATTGTATAGGAAGTTTCAATTGCCCCGTTACCTCCCCTGTATAAAAAACAGCAGTATGGTGCAAGTCGGTAAATTGCTTCCACTGCCAGGGAAGCTTGAAATCAATCACGCCAATCTGTTTTTCAACTTCCGCGGTCAGGCCCGTCTCTTCTTTCACCTCACGGATGACAGCTTCCAGTAACCCCTCCCCATTTTCCGGACTTCCCCCTGGTAAGTCATAGCGATTGATATATGGACCGCGGCTTTTATGGATGACAAGCAGTTTGCTGTCGTTCTGTATGACGGCATACACACCGAATGCTTGATGATGATTAGTCATGCTTTCACTCCATTCTACTTTTATTGAATTATATATTCTATTATTATAGAATTACAGTGAGGTGATGAATATGCAGATAATTCAGACTGGATTTAAGGCAAAACATGATTATACCATTTTGTTCGAAACATCGTTATTATGGGAAGCTGCCTTAGGAATAGCCGCAGTTACAAACAAATCACTGAAAGGGACACTCGAGCATGTGGATAAGATGTGGGATAACCCGGAAAACGGCTTTTCGCCGGCGCTTCAGCACGATTTACAAATTGTTCATGAGCATAATACATGGAAAGCACTGCTTCAATTGCTCCATCATTCCAATGTCCGTACCTTGACAGAGTGGATAGGTGAAATTTCTGACATGTCTGAACAGACAATGCGGGAGCGTTGCCTTCCTTACATCGGCAGCACATTCGAAAAGCATCGGACCATGGCTGCCCAGGGAAATGCCAGCTCTTTGGCCTTGCTGCAAGAAGTTACCGCGGACAACCCTTTCTTCCCGGATTATATCGATTATATGGTGACAGCAGATATTTCCTTCCTGAAAAACCACTTGATCTCGACTATGACCAATTGGTTCGCATCGGTGATTGAGCCGAACAAAAAGCGATTAGAGGATATGTTGAAACGGGATATCGCCGAAAAAAAACAAAGACTAGCGGCAATGGATAAACTTGCTTTCATTCGATGGGTAACCAACAGCACCAGCTATAAACCGGATGAGTCTATCCACACCATTCTCTTCATTCCGCATTACCATTACAGACCGTGGACAATCCTCGCTGATTTGCCTGGTACTAAGGTGTTTTATTATCCAATCCATGCAGGCAGCATCGATCCCGAAAACAAATATAATCCGGATACGATGCTTGTAAGAAAGTATAAAGCATTGGGGGATGCAACGCGGCTTAATTTATTGAAGCGTTTGATGGAGGGGGAACATGCGCTCCAGGAATTAGCCGAACAGCTTCCCGCTGCAAAATCCACTCTTCATCATCATTTGAAAATGCTCAAATCAGCCGGGCTTATCGGTTCAAATAAACAAATCTACTATGCAAACAAGGATATGATTGCCTCTTTGGATCATGAACTGCAGACCTATCTGGAAGGATGATTAAATGCCCGCTCAAAAAATCACTCTGACCCATCCGTTATCGCGCCTGATGATGAGTACGACAATGGCGGCCATGGCCGGCCAAGTGTACAGCATCCTGCTGCCATTGCTCGTATTGGAAGTGACCTCTTCGGCTATCGCCGTTACGATTGCCTTGGCTGCAGAGCGGGCGACAATGCTGCTGCAGCCTCTCATCGGCCCTTTGCTTGATCGCGCGAACTGGAAGCACGTTCTGTTGGCGGCCGATTTGGCACGCTTTCTTTGCTTTCTTCTGTTAAGTGTCCTTGCCATGAATGGACAGTTTAGTCTAGCCCTCATCTGCTTCCTATCTGTATGTATCGGTTTTGCCGGGCAATTCTACCAAGGCGCACAATTCACTGCCATACCTTATCTGGTTTCCGAACGTCAGCTTCACTATGCCAATAGCTTGGAAAGCGCCTTATATCAGCTTACTATAGTGATTGGCCCAAGCCTTGGCGGCACTATTCTTTTGTTTTTCAGCATCTACAACAGCTTGATAGCCGTAAGCATTTTATCCTTACTCGCTGTATGGCTAGTCCTCATGCTGCCATATGAGCAGCATACTGCCAGCGCACGCACATTTTCCATTTCCACCTACATACAAGAGCTGAAGGAAGGTTTCACATTCTTATATCATCAGAAAGAAATTTGGTACACTAATCTCGTTTTACTTATTTCCAATTTCGGCATTCAATTTCTCATTGTCTTACTGGTCATCCATGTAGACAACCTCACAACTGACCCCGTGCTTATCGGCGTCGTCCTATCCTCAGGGGGGATTGGAGCCATTCTGGGAACTTCGCTAGGTTTTCTTGCAGATCGCTTCTCCACATATAGACAGATACTATTCGCTGCCAAAGTGATTGGCGGATTATCCATCATCCTGGTCGGCCTAACAGATACCATATGGCTGGCAGCCTGCTTCAATATGATCGGCACAGCAGCTGCCGGGGCTGTGAATCCAATCATCAAAACAATTCGACAGCGTCATACACCTCGCCATTTATTAGGACGAGTCCAATCCACATCCCGCTTCATCACATTCACTTTACTACCGGCAGCCTCAATATTTGCCGGCTTCCTATCAGAGTGGATCGGCATCGGAACTACGATAGTGCTCGGCGGATGTATTGCCAGCTTAGCCAGTCTTCTAGTGTGGAGATTGCCTCGAAAACTATAAAAAAGAAGGCTCCTCGAAAAAGGAGCCTTCTTCCTTCCATCCATTACCTTTGCATCATTGAACCAGTGGGAATCCGAAACCGGAGGCATAATCATCTCCGCGTGCTGCACCATAGCCTCCAAGGATATCATTTGCTCGTGCACGCGACTGCAGCGTCTGTCTTACTTGAGAGCTGCTGAGGCTTGTATTTTCAGACCATATTTTTGCTGCCAGACCGGAGATATGCGGTGTAGCCATGGATGTACCAGTAAGTGTTGCATACGTATTTCCCGGGTATGTGGATAGGATTGCTGATCCAGGAGCTGACACTTCCACATCACCCTGCTGGATGTAGTAGTCGCCATCCGTACGGCTGTAGCCCCTGGAAGAAGAATCGGCGACACGGTATGTTCCATTTTGCTGACGGTTCTCTAAGTTGGCGACTGCCACGGCTTCCGGCAGTGCAGCAGGATAGCCGATGGAGCCTTCATATGGACCTGAATTCCCGCTGGCTGCAATCACTAGTGCCCCGCTGCTGTTTGCATATCGCACCGCACTGGAGATGAGGGAATCCTGTCCGCCGCCAAGCGACATACTGATAACCACTCTTTCCCCGCGATTGGCTCCCTCGTCGGCAGCTTTCCGGATTGCGTTGGCAATATCATCGGAATAACCGCGGCCATCATCACCAAGTACCTTGTACGCCCAAAGGTCAGCTTCCGGCGCTACACCATAGATGCCCGAGCCATTACCGCCATTGGCAAGTGCAGATCCGGAAACATGCGTACCATGTCCATCACGGTCGACACAAGTGCCATTCACCTGTCCGCTGGATGCTTGTGTAAAGTCGATGCATTGCTCCACATTGGCAGCCAGATCAGGGTGATTGACAGATGTTCCTGTATCGAGAACGGCAATGTTGATATTATCCCCGCCGCTTGTCCTCGTTATGGATGGATTGTCATAGATTGCTTGTATCCCCCATGGTGTCCGATCGGATACCGCTTGGGTCGAAACATCTCGTTTGGCTGACACTTCCTGCTTCGAATACACCGTTACTTCGGTTACTTCCAAGTCCTTATCAGCTTTCAATTCCTTAAGCTCTTCTTTCGATACTTCGGTAGTGAAGCCCTCGTTGCCAAAGCTGTTACGTACACCATGCTCTTCCTTGACCTCGTCAGTGGCTTGTGTGGAGAAGACCCCATCCTTCTGCTTGACAAGAACACGGACTTCCCCATTTTTTGCCGTTTCATCAGGAGCAGCTGAAGCTTGCAGTGGCTGGAATGCAGATAATCCTATCATTGCGACAGCAGCGACACTTACCAGTTTTCTTTTCATTCGATCACCTCGCTGGTTTTTATAGTCACTGAGGTGGTGTCCAATCCTCTGCTCGAGACTCTCAGAAACTATTAAAGTAAATCTAGCATAGGCTTCCAGCAAAATGTATTGGGAAAACAGCCGACAGCAGCATACAAAAAAAGACATCATTCCAATTTCTTTTTCCTTTTTCCAGCAGAATATTTGCGCAGGTGAAAATTTCTGTGAGAAAAGTCGGAATAATGTCTTTCTGTCTAAGCTATCAGAATTGCAAACTGGTCATTATGGCTGTGTACAAAAGACCCGAAGCAGCGAATGCTGCCGCCAATGCAAAGCTTGCTGCTGCTCTTTTTTTGAAAAAATATACAATACTGGCCAAAAACAAGCCAAATCCGATGAAGCAAACAACTCCAAGTCCACTTAAATGCCAGGTTGCGACACTTTCAGCCGTCACTTTAGGAAATATGCTGCCGAAAATCAGCGCAGAGCCTTCATTGCTTAACGCGCTCTTTATGTTGTCCGGCGGGGCAGATGTATTGAGTATCGCGGTGCAAATGAAGACAATCGCCAGCAAGACGGCTTGGGCACGTATCCAATTAATCGGGCGGAATCCAGGATCGCGCTGGGCCTTCTTTGCCAGAAATCCATTGATGACAGCAAAAACAAGTACCGGAATGAACACGATATGCTTCACGAACAGCATTTGTCCATATGTGAGCATCAAAGCATTTCCGTAATCCCGTATGTCCATTGCAAACAGCATAACGACGATGCCGCTGGCTGTCACTGTGATGACGAGCAGGATTGCAAATGGTGTGAACCACTTCAGGAAACTTTCCCAACTGAAGTACTTGGGAGCATAAAAACAAACATGAATCAGCACACCAACCCAGAGGACAGCGGCACTTACATGTATGAAATAGGCGAATGCCCCCATCAAATCCCTCTCTGTGTGGCCGCCATACACATGAAGAAACAGCATACCAAGGAACAAGAGGAGTGTCAGAACCGGAAGTTTATCGAAATAAAGCAGCACCCAGACAGTGATGGCCAGGATAAAGATGCCTATCCAGACTCTTCCGGCTGTAAACTGGAAGAGCACCTGCCCCAATGCTTGTCCATATCCATCCTGTGCACCATGCAGCGAGACAAGATTAATGACCGGTCCGCTCGTGACCAGCGCCGCCGATGCCGCAGCTGCCAAGACATCACTTCGCGGCGTCCGGATAGCTGCTTCTTCCTTGCGCACAAATCGGAAAACAAGATGACCGGCAACAAAAGAGAAAGCGATATACGACAGCAACTCCAATAATGGAATGAGAATCACGGATATGCCCTTCTATATTTACAAAATGCCAGCATAACCAACATCGTTTCTTTCATTACTCTACAACTCCATTTTTTCCTTTATCTTTCTTCCATCGTATAAAAGAAATGTACTAGCGTATAGAAGAAAATGTGACCAAATCCGTACACTTAAGCATGAGAAACAAAAGATATGCATTGACTGGGATATGTCTCCATCCATATATTTTCCCATGCCGCATTGCTGTCAGCTGTGCAGGATTTTCTGTCCGCTATCAGGAGTTTTTCGTAGTGAAGCAGGTGTCTTGAAGCGGGAATCTTATTTCAGGGTGGCATTATAACAAAAAGGCGCACTCATCCGTGCACCTTCCCCGCTTTCAGCATATTCACTGCCTCTTGGATATCGCTCGCTTTGGTCAAAACCGAGATGAACGAGATTCCATCCGCACCAGCCTGACGGACAGCTTCTGCATTTTTCTGATTGATGCCGCCAATTGCGACTATCGGAAATTCACCGACTTGTTTCCGGATTTCCCGCAGTCCCGTGAGTCCGATCGGGAACTTGGCATCTATTTTTGTCCGTGTGGCAGCAATGGGACCGACACCAATGTAATGTGCCCCGTCCTGGATTGCCTTTTTGGCTTCTTCGGCATTTTGGGCACTTACACCGATGATGAAATGCTCTGGACAGCGTGCCTTCACCAGCTGCATCGCTTCATCCGTCTGTCCGATATGCACACCATCTGCGCCAATCGCAATGGCAAGATCGACATCGTCATTCACGATGAAAGGAATACTATGCGCACGGCACCTAGCCTGGAGCCGTTCCGCCAGCTGTCGTTTTGCTTTTCCAGTCCTTGCCCCCTCCCCTTTTTCACGAAATTGAAACATCGTGATGCCCGCATCGAGCGCTTGCTCCAATATATCCTCCGGATCCTTGTCCGGGCAGTTTTGACTGCCCATGATGAAATAAAGCTCCAATTCCTCTTTCATATTACTGCTCCTTTGCCATTGATACTTTTCACATCCCAAACCTGTATTGAATTTGCTCTCATTCCTCAGATAGAAAAATCCCTTGCTCCTAATTTAGGAAAAAGTGTGGAAGATGGATAGTAATCCCAAAACTGCGTAAAGTAAGCCCAAGCTTGAACAAGGAGTTGATAAAGTTGAAATGGATAAAAGCTGGGGCTGTCATTATCGCTCTATGCCTTGGATTGGTGGTTGCCAATCCTGCCGCTTCCTTCGCCGCTGACAAAGCTGTTGCAGATGTACTGACAGATAAGCAGAAGCAGGAAATAGCGGCGCTGCAGAAACAAGCATTGGAGCAAGAAAAGCAAATCATCGAGAAATACGTTGAATTCGGTGTCTTTTCTGAAGAAAAAGCCGACCAAATCGTGAAGCATTTGGATCAGCGATTCGAACAGCTGGAGCAGGATGGCTTCATCCCGAAACCGCATCGGCATGGACATCCTGCGCATCCAGATAAATGACTGTCCACAATCAGCAGGCTGGAATCCTGCTGATTGTTTCATTACACTTCTACCGGAATTTCATCCACTCGTTCCAATCCACTTACGTCATTCCCCAAAAGATAAAGCTGATCCAGGAAAGCAGCCTGAAAACTTCCCGGAGCTTGCGCAAGCTCGGCTGCAGCCTCTGCTGCGATACCATAGAAACTTAGTGCGCCGATGCATGCTTTCATCACATCATCCGCAGCTCCTGCAAATGCCGCAACGACTGCACCGAGAAGGCAGCCGGATCCTGTTATTTTCGTCAGCATCTCATGGCCATTCGACACACTATACGTATGGTTCCCATCCGAGAGGACATCTATTTTGCCTGTTGCGATCACAATCGTATCCAGCTCTCTTGCAATTTGCTGGACGTGGCCTGGGGATATACCTTCACCAGAACCATCCACACCTTTTATTTTAGCCGATATACCGCCGAGGACAGCTATTTCACCCGCATTCCCCCGTATGACAGTGACATCCACCTCTGCCAAAATACGACGGGCTGTTTCTGTCCTGTAGGTCGTCGCACCCACACCGACAGGATCGAAAATCACCGGGATACCGAGTCTGTTCGCTTCTTTCCCAGCTAAGATCATCGCTTCCGCATCGGCAGCAGCCAGGGTGCCGATATTGATCAGCAGCGCCTGTGCATGCTGCACCATCTGCGCTGCTTCTTCCTTAGCGGATGCCATAACCGGAGAAGCTCCGAGTGCAATCAACCCATTTGCAGTAAAATTGATGACCACATTGTTTGTAATACAATGAATCAGTGGGTTCTTTGTGCGGACTTCCTTTATCACATCAGTATACTTCATTATGCTGTCCCTCCTGTACAGGCACACTTTTCAGACGGTAGCCCCAATGGTTTGTCGGCCCGTTCCCTTTGCCTAGCTGCAGCGAATAACGAATCGCATCTGTTACAAACTCCTTGCCGATTTTGACTGCCTCCTGCAACGATCTCCCCTTCGCCAATTCCGCTGTGATTGCCGCCGAATATGTGCATCCTGTTCCATGAGTATGCTTTGTCGGGATTCGCTCGGCTGTGTAGGACGTAAAGTTTTCCCCATCATAAAGCCAATCTGCAGCTAAAGCATCTTCCATATGCCCGCCTTTCATAAGGACAGCTTTTGCCCCATATTCCCTGACGATTCTTTTTGCCGCTGTTTTCATACTGGCTTCGTCCTCTATCCGCATTCCAGTTAGTTCTTCCGCTTCCGGTACGTTCGGCGTAACCAGTGATGCCAGCGGCACGAGATGTGTCTTCAGCGCATCTCTCGAATCTTCTCCCATTAGGGCATGCCCGCTTTTGGCATACATGACAGGATCCATGACATAAATGGTATTTGCATCATTCAGCATAGCAGCGATACAGCGCATCATCTCTTCCGATGCAATCATTCCGGTCTTTACAGCAGCCGGGATGATGTCCGAAAAAATGGATTCCAGCTGCTGCTTTAGAAATTCGACCGGAACATGATGAATTGCCTGCACACCAGTCGTGTTCTGGGCGACAAGGGATGTTATCACGCTCATGCCATATACCTCGCGCTCTTGGAATGTCTTCAGATCAGCCTGGATGCCGGCACCGCCTGAAGGATCCGTACCGGCAATCGTCAAAGCACTCTTCACATCAGGCATGAAGGGACTCCCCTTTCAATGGTATCATCCAATCTTGCTCGGTGGTTGCCATCTCCCAAAAGGCATGTTCCAGCATACAGCTTTTCAGGAATGCTTTACGCGCTCGTTCCTTGGCAGCAGATCCTGCTGTTTCCGCCCATTTGTCCAGCCGCTTGCAAAGCTCGGCTGTCACATCCGGCATACCGTCTTCCCTGCTGGCATAGAACTGGATCCATTCCAGGAACGGATTGGATTCATCCGGCTCCTTCGTCTCGATAATATGGGCAGCCAGCGCTTGATACGTCCACGGGCAAGGCAGGAGTGCTGCCATCAGCTCCCCGATATCACCATGTACAGCACTATTCATCATGTGGGAAATGTAATGATCTGCTGCCGGCGGCGGTGTCATACGCTGCAAATCCTCGTATTTCACACCAGCCACCTTACAGAACACATTATGCGGATGAATTTCACTATGCAGGACAAAATTAATCTGGGACTGATAGAAATCCATCTCTTCCCTTGTCTCACATTTGCTTACTGCCAAGCCATAAATACGAGCGAATGCAGTCAGGTACTCATAGTCTGCCTTCACGTAATGGATCAGCGCCTCTTTAGGCACATGGCCATTTGCAACTCCTTCGACGAAAGGATGCTGATAGATTGCTTCGAAAACCGGGTTTGCTTCTTCTCTCAATTGTGCAGAAAACATGTAAATTCCTCCCCTTATTGGAGAAAGCCCTGATGAAGAGTGATTGGCGCCGGCTAAATAAAAAAGCCGCTCCAGAAGTATGGAGCGACTCGTATACATAGCGATAGTGTCAAAGTTCACACGAATCCGGCTCCACTTCCCTACGCTGGTGTTAACCAGATCAGGTTCAAAGGGATAAAGATCTCTCTTATCTCAGCCGAACGGCACCCCTAGTGGACTTCCTCAAATTCAATTGTCCCTTTAACTATCACATGCATGGATAAGATTGTCAACCGATGCATCAAGTGAAATATTCAATCCGTGAATGCGGGAACATTTTATAGATCGTGCTCCCAAGAATGTCTTTGATTTCTTCCTGTTCCTCATTCTGATAAACATACTTCCCGATACCGTAGCGGCCCCATTTATATTTCCGCTTGTTTTCATCGAGTTCCAGCTTTGTCATCGGGTAATTTTTCTGGATGACACGTTTTGCCGGCTTTGTGAAACGGTGCTGGATCAATTCAAAGGTAAGGTTCTTTTTGGCATGAGCGGGCAGCGCTGCTTCCAGATGCTCCAGCATTTCCGGATAGCCCTTCTGCCAGCCCTCATGCAGATAAATCGGAGCAACGATGAAGCCAAGCGGATAACCTGCTTCTGCAACTTTCACGGCAGCTTCGATCCGATCTTTCAAACGGGAGGTTCCAGGTTCGAAGTATTTGATCACATAGTCATCATTGATGCTGAATCGGAACCTTGTCCGTCCCTGATGATCTGCGTCCAGCAAATGATCCACATGGGCAAATTTCGTCACGAAACGCAGCTGTCCATGTTTGGATCGACCGAAGTATTCTATTGCATGTTTCAGCGTGTGCGTCAGATGGTCGATGCCGACAATATCCGAAGTACAGGAAGCCTCGAAACGCGTCTCTTCAGGCGCCCTCTCCTGCATATATTGCTCTGCCGCCTCGAAAATCTCATCTGTATTCACATACGTACGGATATAAGGTTTGGATCCCATCGTTGTCTGCAGGTAGCAATAATGGCAATGTCCCATACATCCTGTCGCAAAAGGAATCGCATATTCCGCAGATGGTTTGGACGTATCGAATTTCAATGTTTTCCGTACGCCGACGACCAATGTCGATTTGGCAGTGCGATACTTCTGGAACTCATTTTCCCCCGGCAGATTACGAACCTGGTTATGGGAAGTGGTCTCACGGATTTCCACTCCCATGTCCTGGAATTTATCCCGAAGTTTCACGCCAAGCGGATACTCCAATGCCCTGGGCTCGATATAGACGAGCTGCGGCACGAACGGTTTAACCATAATACCCACCCTCGGTCAGGCCGAAAGCAGACACATACGCCTCCTCCGCCTCGCCAAGATCCTGATAGACTGCAACTTCATCCGTCAGCGGATAATACGTTTCATAAATGAACAAAGCAAGTTCCCCGGGCTTTTCCGGATGATGGACGACTGCTGCTTCCTGTATATTTGCCACTCCCTGTGCATGAGGATTGCGAATGATCACATAGACGATATCCCCTGGCTGAAATGCCATACCGTTGGCCTCCTTTTTTATACATACTGGGGGTAGTATGCACAAATTGCAGACAAAGCATGTAAAAAAATGAACCCTTTTCCAGGAAGTATTCGTCTACTTCTTAAGGAGGGGTCCATAGTGAAAATCTTTATATATATTTTTCTGTTCATCATCTTGTCTTTTATCGTTTACTATCTGCTGGCCAATTGAATCATATCCGGAAACGGGCCACAGAGGTTTGCAGCTCTTCCGCAAGATACGAAAGCGAACCGGATGAGGCAGCTCCTTCTTCAGTTGCGTCATCTTCGACAAACAAATCATAAGCTTCTTCATTCTGATTCGCCTTTGTCCGGATGTCATTCAGCTTTACCCGCGCTTGTTTATAGATTTCATAAATACTTTCCACCTGCATGCACATCGTATTATGTCTTAATTTTTAAAAAAACTCGTCAACAAAAGCCCTGCCACTTCAGCGCAATGATGCCGCCTGGTATCAGGACTTTCACACAATTATCTCAATGGAAACAATGAACCGCCAGAAACTGCTTCCGGACTTGGTTTCCCCACATAGTAGCCTTGGGCTAAATCAATTCCAATACGCTTGCAGAAGCCAAATTCTTCTTCTCTTTCAATCCCTTCTGCCAGAACCTTCGAACCAAGTGTCCTGGCAACATCGATCACATTATGGAGAAATTCCTGTTTTTCGGGATCCGTATCGCAATCGGATATATATGCCCTGTCTATTTTGACGATATCTGGCTCCAGCTCCCTGAACAAATCAAGTGTGGAATAGCCTGCTCCCACATCATCAAGCGCCACCATCATCCCCTCTTGTTTATAGCGTTTGAAAATACGTTTCAAGCGGGACACGTCATCCAATTTCTCCGTTTCGACCACTTCAAACACTAGATCACCGGGAGCAATCCCATATTCATTGACCATATGGAAAGTCTGCCTCAGACAGTAATCAGGATTATAGATAGTGGATGGCAGGAAATTGATGAAACTCTTCACTCCAGCCGGTATACCTTCCTTTGCCCTCTTCCTGACTGCCGTCTGTCTCGCTTGCTGATCAAGCATGGCGGTGAGTCCTGCTTCAGCAGCGAAATGAAACAAGACATCTGGCGTTACTTCCGATTTGTCCGCGCGCAATAAGTGCTCAAAACCGAAAATCGCCTCATCCTTCATGGAAATGATCGGCTGCAAAAAGGAACGAAATGCTCTCTTATCGATGATCTCCGTAAATTGGGGGAATTGAATCCGATGAAGCAGCACCTCGACTGGCACCATTGGATAACTATGCGTGACTTTCTTGGCAACGGAACACATTGCATCGGTTATGCTTTGGCTTCGGATGGAGAGCAGCATCTGCTCCAGCTGATGTTTATTGAAATATTGATAAATCGTATATCTATCTTCCTGCCTGAGCGGATTGCCTAAAGGCGGATTTTGATAGGATCCCGGCAGCCTCAGCAGTAATTCCCCCTTCTCCGGTATAGGGAGGATAGTACCGCACATCGCACAAACAGAGGGCTGCTCCATCACGATACACCCTTTCCGCATGGCAGGACTTGAACTGCATACTTCCGTGATCTGGGTCCATCGAATTCACAAAAATAAATGCCTTGCCATGTCCCCAATACTAATTCCCCCCCTGAAATAAGGACTGTCTGCGCATGTCCGACGGTACTGGTCTTTAAATGGGCTGCAGTATTTCCTTCTGCATGGCGGTCCAACTCATGTTCCCAAGGAAATACCTCCCTGAGCCGGCGAAGAAAATCCCGTTTCACATCGGGATCGGCATTCTCATTTACAGTGATCCCCGCCGTCGTATGCAGGGAAGAGATGACTGCAATCCCCTCCAGGATGCCTGCGGACTGTATATAGCGCTGAATGGAGTCGGTGATTTCAATCATATCATCATGCTGGTTTGTTACTATTGGGAAAATGTCCATAGTCCTGCCTCCTGTTCTGATCCTATACCCAAAATTATTCGACATTGTTCTACATAATCCTTTTTAAATCCAAAAAAGTGTCTGAACCAACTTTGACAGCGTTATCATAAATCATTCAAAATGGCATGACCCAGTAACTCTTCTTCATATATTTCTATTGCAGAGACAGAAGCGCCTAAAGTGGGGATAGGAGATAAAGAGCTTCACTTAGTGCCAGGAGGAACAAACGAAGAAAAAATCTCATGACAAAAAAGCAGTCTGCATTTGCAGACTGCTTTTATATGTGCTGTTTTTCCACTATCGAAGCAAACGAAGCCGCGAATTCCTGACAGTTGCGGATATCCTCGTCTTCCGGGGATAGGTCGACTTTCAGGTTTTCTAAAACGATTTCCGCTCCTCGTTCCTTGAATTTCTCCTCAAACGAATCGATGGCCGCACCGAAACTTGCATATATCGAATCACAAGATCCAAAAAGAGCTACTGGCTTGCCGTCCAGTTCGATGTCATCCAGCTCATCATAGAAATCCTCGATTTCGTAAGGGATGTCTCCGTCTCCCCAAGTATAGGTACCCATCAAGATGCCATCGTAATCCGGCATCGTAAATACATCTAGTTGATCTATATCAATTTGGACCTTCGTTACCTCGATCCCTTTTTCCTCCAGAGTCTGTTCCATAATGTCAGCCATCTCTTCTGTGTTGCCCGACATACTGGTGAATGCTATCAGTACACTTGCCACCTTCATTCACTTCCCTTCATCTGCTCTCATTTTAATTGATAACAATTCTCAATGTCAAATGGAGCAATCAAGGAAGCATCATTTCCTTTTGACTGCCTGGTAGGCAAGCTTAAAGTTCTTTTTCGTCTCTTCGCCGAAGATATTGAGGTCACCTTCGAAAATCTGCTCAACTGTAAGCTGATAAGCTTCTTCCAGGGTACAGTTGCGTGTATTCAGCAACAGGCGAAAATAGGATATGAAATATTCCTCACTAAGAATCGCCGCGTTTTTCATCATCATACTACCTTTCCTTATGAATCCATCATACTAGCGTAACATAAATAATGGGGTATAATACAGACATACAGCAGTATATGCAGAAAAAGAAGGTTTGTGTATGAAAGTGTATATCGCCATCGGCTGCGGCGGCAGTATCGGGGCACTTCTGCGTTATCTTGCCGGGGTAATAGTGAATCAGGACGGCAGTTTTCCCCTGGCCACGCTTTGCATCAATATCGTTGGTTGTTTCGCTATGGGGTATTTGACTAACTTCGTCAAACGGCGCTTCTTCGGGGATAATCCTGCCCTGGCCAAAGGACTGACTACCGGCTTGGTCGGGGCTTTTACGACCTTTTCCACTGTCAGCCTGGATACAGCCCTGCTTTTCCAGGATGATCTGATCCATATCGGATTGCTCTATCTTGCATGCAGTACCGCGGGCGGCCTGGGCGCTCTGCTTCTCGGACTGCGCTTTTCCCCGGATCCGGCTCAAAAGGAGCGTGGAGTATGAGCATTGTTTTTATTTTGATAGGCGGATGGCTTGGAGCGGTGATTCGGTATGAAATCAGCAGACGGATAGAGACATTCTGGAAATGCGGCTTCCCGCTGGCAACCTTCCTGATCAATGTGATGGGTTCTTTTCTGATCGGACTGGTGTTCCAGTCGGATTGGGGAACGGACTGGCATAATTTCCTCGCAGTTGGTTTCCTTGGATCGTTTACGACTTTCTCTACTTTCCATTTGGAAATTGTCCAATTAAGCAGCCGGAAGCAAATCATCATCGCTGTCACTTACTTGCTATGCAGCTATGCGGCTGGTATCATGCTGGCCCTGATCGGATTGACCATTTAAAAAGGGACACCGCTTCTCCAGAGCGGTGTCCCTCTTTTCAATAGCTCTCTATCGTGTTGTCGTTTGTATCGAAGGGTTTCCTGACGATCGCAAGGATCCCTGCGACAAGAAGTAGAATTGACGGGATAAAAGAAACGAAAAGTGTCAGCAAAGCAGAGAGTACGGCAGTTACAATAAAGATGACACCAGAAGCTGTGGATCTGTCGTCACGGCGTAAAAGCACGATTCCCACAACACCCAGAATAGCCGATATCACACTGACAACGACGAAATACCATCCCATACCGCCTAAAATACTGCTTATCAAATCTGCATCTTCAGCCGTAAGTGCAGGATCATTATACATCTCCTCGCGCATGACATCTCCCGTTGCCGCGATGAGTAATCCGACTAAAATGGCAGCCAATGCATGAAAAGCCACACCTATAATCCCTAATACCAATTCTGCAGTACGTTTAATCAATCTGTTTCTCCTCCCTGACCATTAAGCGCCGCTTTCATCCAAGGGCCTTCTAGCCAGCACCAATATACCTGCAATAGTGTACAAGACGCCGCCGATAAAGCCCGATAGGAAAGTAGCGATCGAACCCACCAACGCAACGATGATCAACATGACACCCAGTCCTACCTGCTTACGATCTGCCTTGAGCCTGAATGCAGCCACAATACCTAAAATGGCACAAATCACACTTACAATAATGACGAATATCCCGATGGAACTTGCCATATCGGCTATCATATCCGTATCAACCGGCCGGTCCACTCCGCTATCCACAATCTCTTGGCGGGCAGCTTCCGGATCGTATCCAGCAACCTGGACTGCCGTCATGACCGCAGTAATGAGGAAGACAATTGCACCAATGATGGCAAGTACCTTCTCCGCTGTTCGTCTCAACATGTCAAACCTCCTTCCTGCGTTACTTCTTAATAAGTTTCTCCTCTATCATTATATTGCTCGACAGGCTTGCGCACAATCGCCATGATACCCGCGATCAAATAAAGAACACCACTGATGAAACCGGAAAAGATAGAAAGAAGTGTACCAAGCACCGCTGTTACGATCAGAAGGACGCCTGCCCCTGTTGCCTTCTTATTTGGTTTCAGCATTGCAAGCGAAACAAAACCAAGAATTGCACAAATCACATACAGGATGATCAGCCAAATGGACATCCCAGTCACGATATCAGTAAACATAGAAGCATCCTCTTGCGTAAAACCTTGGTTTACGAGTTCATTCGTTGCTGCTTCATCCGCTCCTCCAAGCCCTATAGCCGACCAGACCGCAAAGATAAGAAATAAAACCGCTCCAATGATTGCCAATACTTTTTCTGCTGTTCTTTTTACCATCATAATTCCCCTCTCCTATTTTATTGACCCGCTACATCACGTTTGGTGAACAATACCCAGCCTATGACAAGGAAGATGAGATAATACACAATGATAGTCACAATCGAGAATGTAAGCGTTAAATCATCAATCATCTTATACCCTGTCGTAAATTGCGTCAAATCCAGATTTGCAAACAAAATATATTTTGCGAACGGTTTATCTGCTATGAAGCTGACAACCGAGGTGCCGACGAACATCAAGAAGATGGCAGTCCCGATGGCTAAGGCACTATTGCGGAAAGCTGCTGAAATCATGAAGGCGAATGTCGACCAAACTGCCAGTTTGACCAGCTGCAGCCCGTAGTCCTGGGCAATCCTCGTCCAAACAGAAACCTCTACGATTTCCCCGTCCTTCATTTGCAGTACAGAACCATCCCCTCCCAATCCGAAGAAGATCATACCGAATAACCAAGCGGTGATAAATAAAATGATCAATGCCGTCAAAGCAAACAAAAGCACGCTCGCATACTTCGCGAAGAATATCTTTGTTCTCGTTGCAGGTCTGGTCAGCAATAATTTGATCGTTCCCCAGCGGAATTCATTCGCAAGGATTCCTCCGGCAACGATGATTGTAATCAGACTGAGCACGCTTGTCAGATAATGGCTCTCATAAAGGAATCCCCATGCCGACATTCCTTCCGGCTTCAAATCGTTTTCGATCCGATAATTGTTTATTGCGATATTTGGATCGGAAGGATCTATTTCTGCATACATTTGATTTTCTTCCTGCAAACTCTGCTTCCATGTCTCATCATCGTACGTCATGATACCGTCAGCTGTCCGCATTAATATTGAAAAGCCGAGCACGATGACTACAAGGATACCAAGCAATATCCATGTCGACAGCTGGCTGTACAGCTTCGTCTGTTCGTTACGGACAAGCTGGAAAAAGTTACTCAATGCTATTCTCTCCAATCACATGTAAGAATTTATCCTCCAGTGTCTTCCGTTCCACTGCAAAGCCGTACATTTCAATATCGGCGCGTGCCAGTTCCTTGATGATGGATGGGATGGCCTCACGCTTTATCGGGAATGTCAATTTCCCGCTGCTCGCCATTGCAGTTATGCCGAATTGTTCCTGCAGGAGACGCTGTGCTTTTTCGTGATAGTCTGAAGGGCAATCGATCTGAACGACTTCAGCCGGTGTTTCCCCTTCCGTGTTTTGGATTTGCTGGATGGAGATGAGCTCGCCGTTTTTCAGGATGCCGATTCGATCACACATCAATTCCATCTCAGAAAGCAAATGGCTCGAAACGATGACTGCCACATTTTCCTGTTCTGCCAATCTGCGTATATATTGGCGGATTTCACGTATTCCTGTTGGATCCAATCCATTGGTCGGCTCATCCAGAATCAAAATGGATGGATTATGTAATAAAGCCTGTGCGATGCCCAGCCGCTGCCGCATACCTAAAGAATATCGCTTTACTTTTTGGTGAATGCGTTTTTCCAATCCGACGAGCTTCACCACTTCATCGATTCGCTCTTTCGTAATCCCGGGAATCATCCTCGAAAATACAAGCAAATTCTTATAACCTGACATGAATCCATATAATTCCGGGTTCTCGACGATGGCGCCTACATGGCGGATTGCTTCTTTATAGTCCGTCTTGATGCTTTTCCCCAGTATCCGTACATCCCCTTCCGAAATACGGATCAAGCCTACCATCATCCGGATTGTCGTTGTTTTTCCCGCTCCGTTCGGTCCCAGGAATCCAAATACCTCGCCCGGCTGAATGTCGAAGTCCAATCCCTTCACAATCAGTTTGGAGCCGATCTGTTTCTTCAGACCGATCAGCTGCATAGCCGGTTCTGTCATTCCGTTCACCCTTTCCTTGTCACGAATTTGTCACTTTCCATAATATGTACGCAGCACCTTGCCAGATTGTTTCATTTTTATTCAGAAAAAAACCATGAATCATACGACTCATGGTTCAGCATGTATTAATTACTATGTGTCTTGCGACGGTTCCATGCGTAAAGCGCTGCACCGGCAGCCATCAATACCGTACCTGCTGCGAGAATATTACCAATCGGAGAAGCTGTGTCCGGCAGACGCTTCCCTTCTTCTTTCACTGTTTCTGCGGCAGTCTTCGTCGGTATGGCTGCTTTCTCTTTTACAGGTGCTTCATGTTTTGGAGCTGCTGGTTCCACTGATGGCTTTGGCTGCTCGACTGCAGCCGGGATTTCGAAAATTTCATGGTTCACCAGATCACCAGTCAAAGAAAAATTCATCAGCAGGTTCCCGCTCGCATCATACAGCTCGACAAACAATATTTGATTGCCGATATCCTTTATACGGGATAATTCCTCGATTGTTACTTCTTGCTTCGTCGTTCCATCCGCCAGGTAAAATTTAGCTTTTAACTGGAATAAATCCATTGCTTCGTGCCAGATGGACACTATCTCTTCACGCTGGCTGTCATCCAATTCATTGATCGTTTCAAAGTCACCGAATGATTCCAAGCGATCGTACAATGCAAACAGTCTCTCAAAGAACGCATCATCCATTCCACCCAAGACTGTATTTAAATGATCATAGAAATTCCGATATTCCTCTTTGCTGATTCCGATTGCCTGAAGCAACGGACTCATGGATTCCCATTCCATGTCGAAATCATAGCCGCTCTCCGTATAAATGAAAGATGCCAATTCATCGTAGCTGGCGAAGTCGTCCATTGTTACGCCATTATCAGCCAAAAGCTGATCTAATCCTTCTTTGCTCATGTCAACATCCTGCAATAGGAAATGCAAGGACACGCCATTGATATCGTTGTAAATCACGTCATATAAATCATCCATAAAAGCATAGCTGTAAATGTCTAATACACTCTCAGCAAACAGATCGGCCAATTCCTTCTCGGTCATGCCAAGATCATCGGCCAGCATCTGCAGGTTTTCGGCATTTACCGGTTCACCCATCACATAATACAGGTCCGTGACAAGCAGAATATTCTCGGCAGTGTAGCCCTTATCAGCATATCCTTGATCTGCCAATCTTTGATCGAATTGTTCGGCAGTATAATCATTTTCATCCAAAAAAGCTTGGAAGTTTTCCTTCGTTACCGGTTCACCGAGAAATTCACGCAATTCTTCCACAGAATCAGCATCGATCTCCTCCAGGGTCCCCCAGTCAAAATCGACCAAATAACGATTCAGACCTTCTGCATCTGTACCGAGCTCAGCTGCATAGGCTTCCAGCTCCTTCTCCTTAATGGCAGCAAACACAGTCCGAGGGGCCGCTGTTTGCAGGCAAAGCAAAACCATGATCATTCCAACCAATAGCTTCTTTATCACGTATGTTTCCTCCTGGAAATATATTTATATAATTCCAGATTATTATAAATACAGTAGGGAGTCATGACTAGATAATTATTTAAAAAATGAAAACTTTTTTACTTGACATAGAAAAAACCCCTCAAAAAGGGGTTTTTCGAATTCATTTTCTTATTTCAATGATATCCCCATTCGTTTGGAACGGGGCTGCATGCCCATCTTCACATAGAAATCTTCAGCTCTGGTATTGAAATTCCACACATTCAACTCGATTTCTGTAGCTCCGATTTTCTTGCCATAGCGCTTGATTTTCTCGAATAGATGACCGCCGATTCCTTTGCCTCGCATATCGGACCGGACGCAGAATTCCTCGATGAAGATATGCGCATGATGTGAAATCGTTTCATTTTTTATCCTTATCGTAGCAAATGCCATGACTTCCTTTCCTTTTTCCACTAGGAACACTTTTTTATTATCCAAATAAATATTGCTTTCAAACACATGCCGATCCAGCGGTTCCGCCTTCTTGGCGAAATACTCCGGCTGATTTTGATAATGTGTATTGTATAATTCCTTGTACAGGACAGCGACTTGGTCGTAATCAGAGACCTTTGCCTCGCGGATCTTGAACATCGGCTTCACCTCTGCAGCTTGTAGTCTTGTTAACCAGTTTATCATGTTCGTCCCCCTCCGTCATAAAACTGTTCAAATAAACTGCTGTCAGCAGAGAAAACGTTCCTTCTAGCCATTTCTCCAAGCGAATCAAGAATCCCTGCGTAACTTTGACAAGTTCCTGTATCTATAGGAAAATAGAAGGAACGAAAGGAGGTGTATACAGATGCTGTATGCTTTTTGGAATATGTTCGCTGATGATTTTACATCGCTTGTATTCTATATCGGCTTGACGATGACCTTCATCCTGGCACATCGGACCACAACGAAAGTCGCGAGCCGTTTTCATGCCAGCGATATGATGCAATGGCAGCATGTCTGTGCATTGGACAGCTGGAAATCGCATGCTCCTGCTACCATTACTTTCAGCAGGCCGATCGTTCATTGGCTCGCCCGCACTACCATGCGCAAAGACGGCCCCGATGATGATGGCGAAACTGCTCCTTGTCTGTATCCAAACAAGATCCAATCGATACAACAAGGAGGAAAAACAATTTGCAGCGCACATCTGTATCCACTTTCTTTAAAAAGTACGGTATCATCTTAAGTTCCATCATTCTGATTGCATTACTTTCCGGATGCCAGGGCTCCAGCGGAGGAGCATCCGATGAGGGATGGTTCAATCATTATTTCATCAGTCCGTTCTCTTATCTGATCAAGCTGATTGCCAGTAACTTCAATGACGATTACGGAATAAGCGTCATTTTGATCACGTTGGCTGTACGTCTCATCTTGATGCCTTTGATGCTGATGCAGCTGAAAAAGGGCTACGAAACACAGGAAAAAATGAAGCTGTTCAAGCCAGAGCTGGATGCCTTGCAGGCCAAATACAAAAATAAAACGGATGCCGAGTCCCGCCAAAAGCAGCAGCAGGAAATGATGGAGCTTTATCGGAAGCACGGCATGAATCCTTTCTCTGCAATGGGATGTCTTCCTCTTTTGATCCAGATGCCGTTTCTGATCGGCTTCTATTCCGCCATCCGTAATACACCCGAGATTGCCACACATGATTTTCTTTGGTTCAATCTTGGGACACCCGATATTGCCCTAACAGTGATCGCCATGGCAGTTTACTGGCTGCAATACCGCGTTTCCCAGATCGGCGTGGACCCGGCAAGAAGGCAGCAAGCCCGTATGATCGGTATCATATCCCCGCTTATGATTGGCTTCATTTCCTTCAGCTCCCCCGCTGTACTGCCGCTCTATTGGGCTGTCGGAGGTTTGTTCGTGATCTGCCAGACCTTGCTGGCAAAGTTTTTATTCCAACGGAGAAAATGAGTACAAAAAAACCACTTCCTTAATGGGAAGTGGTTTTTTGGTCATTATTCTGTAACGTTCACTTTCAAATCGACATCGATGTTGCCGCGAGTCGCTTTGGAGTATGGGCAGAACTGATGTGTCTTTTCCAATAGATCTTCTGCTTCTTCCTGGGAAACGCCTTTTACGTCCACAGTGATAGCTGCGGCGATTTTGAAACCATCGCCATCTTTCAATAGGCTGACATCAACAGAAGTTTCTGTCTCCACGCGTTTGCGTTCAAGTCTTGCTACATGGTTGAAAGCACCGTCGAAGCATGCGGAGTAGCCTGCTGCGAATAGCTGTTCCGGATTGGAACCTTCACGGTCACCTTTGCTTCCTGGCTGGACAAGATCAAGATCGATCAAACCATCATCAGATTTTACATGACCTTCACGACCACCGGTTGCTTTTGCGTGAGATGTGAACAATACATCACTCATGTCAATTCACTCCTATTTCGTTTATTGGTTTGAAAAAACTGCATACAGTATTACTAATTCCTTTTTACCGTTCTTTTAAACATAAAGCAAACGAATTGCTTAAGCTGTGACATCCCGTTTCATGAAACTGAACCAGGTGATGCCATTGATGATGATGAAATAGACAGCCAGTACAGCAATGGAGAAGCCCAATGTCATGCCATCCACCGGCGGAACATTGCCCGGATTATATACCGTCAAGTCCACGTTGTTAAACAAGATATATTTTGACCAGTCATATCTGGAAAGTATGAAACTGATGGTCGGGAAGAACAAGGAAATAAAGATAGAGAACCCGATTGCCAATGCTGTATTGCGGAATATGGTCGAGAGTGCAAATGCGATAGTCGCATAGAACAAGGTCTGGACAAAGTAGAGCCCGTAATCCCTCATTGTGGAGGCCAATATATTACTTGTCACAACATCTCCATTTTCCCAAACCACCCGCTTCGCATCGAATCCATTAAATCCGAAGAAGATACCTCCTATGAGGAAAGACAATCCTATAAAGAACGCAAAGAAAATGATGGTGGTAAGGATCATGCTGGCATACTTGGAAGTCAATACACTGAATCGGGAAGGTGTCTTTGTAAGCAATAGCTTGATTGTGCCTGTGCCGAATTCAGATGAGACAATCCCCCCGGCAATGATGGCAAGGAACAAAATGAGAAACGGTGCACAATTATACAAGACGTCTTCCATATAAGCCGCAAGTGAATCATCTTGAACCGGCGCGATGTCGTGATCCAGCTGATACTGAAGTGTGGTCAGATCCTGCTGTGCAGTGGCGGTATCCAACTCGCCTGCTTCGACCTGTTTTTGTATATCCTGTATCTGCTGTTCTGTATCCGTCCGCCAATCACTGGTGCTTCCTTCCGTGTAATACGCTATGAATCCGGCGATTGCAATCAGTAAAGCTGCTGCGATCCCCATCATGATCCATGTCGATAGACGGCGGAATGTTTTCATATGTTCATTCCTTACCAGCTTAATGAATCTAGACAATTTCTTTCCCTCCAGTCAATTCCAGGAATGTTTCTTCCAATGTCTTCGTTTCTGCTTGGATGCCATAGATACTGATCGCTTCCTTCGTCAGCTTGGCAGCAGCGGCAGGTATCTCATCGCGTGTCAGCTCCATGATGACTTGCTTGTCCTTGATCTGTGGTTTCTTGCTGCCCATATCACCCAGGACAATTGCCGCTTGCTCCACCGGTTCGACCTGGAATCTGACCATTTGAGTTTGTTCATCCGACATTTCATGTACTTGCTGTACCCCAAGCATCTTGCCATGCTGCAGGACTCCGATCCGATCACACATCAGTTCCATTTCGCTCAATAAGTGACTGGATACGATGACAGCCAGCCCCTCCGCCTCGGCCAGGTTGCGGATATATTCACGCATCTCGCGGATCCCGGCAGGATCCAACCCATTCGTCGGTTCGTCGAGGATGAGGACAGCAGGACGATGGAGCAGTGCCTGGGCAATGCCAAGACGCTGTCTCATCCCAAGGGAATAGGTTTTTACCTTGTCATGAATTCGTTTCTGAAGGCCCACAAGCTCGATGACCTCATCAATCCGTTTCCTATCCACGCCATCGCTCATTCTTCCAAAATGCATAAGATTCTGGTAACCGGTGAGATACTTATACATCTCCGGATTCTCCACGATAGCGCCGATATGCTTCATGGCCGCACCATGGGAGGTCTTGATGCTATTGCCTTTGATGAGGATATCTCCGTCCGTCATCCCCATCAGTCCAACAATCATCCGGATCGTCGTTGTCTTGCCGGCTCCATTCGGCCCTAAAAAGCCGAATACCTCCCCGGGATAGATGGAAAAATTGATGCCGTCGATGATCTTTCGGCCGCGTATCACTTTCGTAACCTGCTTTATTTCAACTGCTGGCTGCTTTTGCATGCTTTTTCGCTCCTTTGCCTTCATTAAGAGTTCCAATGCTTCCTTACTCATAAATCGAACTCATCCATTCCAATATGCCTTTCTGCTCATCATAGCGAAGATCTTCCACATTCCGATGATCGACCAATGCACCGTCCTTGATAGCGACCACTTCGTCGAGGATCATCTCCACTTCCATGATCTGGTGTGTGGAGAGGAGAAGCAGCTGCTTCTCGGTATCCACGAATGTAATCAGGCCTTTCACAATCGAATCCCGCACAAGCGGATCCAGGCCGGATAGCGGCTCATCCATCAGCAAGACCGGCACTTCCCTGGACAGTGTGAGGATGATTTTCAGTCTGCCGCGATTCCCCTTGGACAAATGCTTCACCTTTGTGTTGGCATCCAGGTTCATATAAGCCCGTATTTCCTCCGCTTTCCCTTTATTGAAATCAGGGAATTGTGTCGCATGGAAATCGATTGTCTGCTGGACGGTGTAGAAGGAGTAATACTCATCAAGCTCGGAAAGATAACTGACCTTCGATGCCACCCGGCGCGTCACTTTCTCTCCATCCAGTTCCACAGACCCTTTGGTCGGACTGATCAGCCCCGCAATGAGCTTCATCGTCGTTGATTTACCCGCTCCGTTCAATCCGACAAGACCGACGATTTTGCCTTTTTCCAACTTCAGATTCACGTCTCTTAATGCCGTCTTCGTCATATAACGCTTTGTCACATCTTTGAATTCAATCATTGCGTGCATCCCCTTCCAAGTAGGCCTGGAGCCCTTTTGTTATTTCTTCATTCCGATAACCCAAGTCATGCATGACTTGGATGAAAGTCTCGATTTGTTCTTGCTTCAGCTTCTCACGTATAGAAAGGAGAATGTCTTCATTTTCCGTGACGAATGTCCCTTGCCCTCTTCGTGATTCCACGATTCCCGATGCCTCCAGTTCGCGGTACGTCCGCTGTACCGTATTCGGATTTACTTTCGATGAAACTGCCATCTCCCGTACTGAAGGCAGTTTGTCGCCTGGCTTCAGCTCGCCGCTGACTATCTGTCTATTCAGCCGTTCTGCCAGCTGCAGATAAATTGGCTGGGATGATTGAAATGTATCGGCCATATGCTACACCTCTACCTTTTTGTCTAATAGCCAAGATGCAATGAAATAGATGATAAGAATGATGATCAGCTCTATTACGTATTTACCCGCATAAAGAGACAAACCTTCCCCTTGAAAACTGACCAACGCTTCCCTGGCACTGATGTCAAAATGCAAAGAATTGGCAACAGCACCCAAATTGATTCTCCCCCATTCTGTAATGGCGGTGTAGAATTTGGATTGGCTGAAAAGACCGAAATATAGATAGACGAACACCCACCAGCCAAAGAAAACCACTGTTCCGCTAAGAAATGATGGCATGTATCTTTCCAATAACAGAAAAACCACATACGCAAGAATGACGTAAACAGAAAAATCAATCGAAAACGAAACTACATGTACGAATGCAAGCATACCAATCTTGAACCACGTACCATCTGATAATGGTACAAAGTGCAACCCGCCCAGATATGCAGCAATACTCACGATGAACAAAGAGATCATCATGTACACGGTACCTGTAACCAACTTTGCTGCAAGAAGCCCGGAAGCATGCATCGGATTATGAAGCCAGAGATGCAATCTTTTTCTCTCGACCCCCAGACTGTAAAGCATGTAAATAGCCATGAAGAAGAAATGACCGCCTCCCCAGGCTAAACCGATGATGCCAACAGCATCCCAGGCATATCCGAATCTATAGGCACTCACTGTGACTATGATCAGCCCGACCAGGAATAACACAATCGCCAAGAGCAATATCGGCAAACCGACCCGGAACTCCTTCTTCACTAATGCAAGCCATGCTTTCATAAAATAAAACCTCCTGATGTATTACTGTATTAATTAGATAGTACACTAGTACAGAGATACACGTCAATAGGCAAAGAAAAAAAGCTGGAACATTTTTTCCTGTTCCAGCTTTTTCATTTCCTATCAGGCCTCGTACCCAATCGATTCCTTGTAGGCTTTGGCATATTGATCCGCTGCTTTGATAGCATCCACGACTTGATCTGCCGTGATCGTACCAGGGAGATTGTGGATGGATTCCCCTTCTTGAACAGCCAGTTCGGCTACTTTCAGCAAATCTTCATCCGAAACATCTTTCAGCTTGATATCCTCCAATGTAACTGGAAGCCCTAAAGCGAGATAGAAATCAATGTATGTGTTGATTTCATCCAGTGTGCGATCCT
The DNA here is from genome assembly GCF_037977385.1 of Terribacillus sp. FSL K6-0262. Taxonomy (NCBI): domain Bacteria; kingdom Bacillati; phylum Bacillota; class Bacilli; order Caryophanales; family Bacillaceae; genus Terribacillus; species Terribacillus sp. FSL K6-0262. The sequence continues at coordinate 1,263,071 of NZ_CP150277.1, forward strand.
CCAAGGCCAGCTGCGTCAATGTACCGAAGGCGACCTTTTCCCCGTGAGTGAGATTATGGATTTCCCCGTGCAGGGCGGTAAAACCGTTGTGGATGGCATGCGCCGCTCCCAGCCCTCCGCTTTCAAAGCCGAGTCCGCTGAGCAGTGTATTTGCTTCGACCACTGCTTCCAATGCTGGTGTGACAATCTGACGCTTGTTGGCCTCATAAGCAAGCAAACCGTACTCAAATAATACTTCTTCCGCTTTCTCGGCAATCGCTTGCCCGGCGATGGTTGCCAGCCCGCCAGCCATATTAGTGCCGCGGCCTTCTATGGAAGCGCGTGCTTCCACCCAAGTGGCCATCGCATCCGCAATACCGGAAGCCAGGAAACGCGGAGGCGCTTGAGAGATGATTTTTGTATCGACCAGGACAAGGTCCGGATTCTTGTCATAAAACTTATAGCTCTCGAATGTTCCCTCCTCGGAATAGATGACGCTCAAACCGCTCGTCGGCGCATCAGTCGATGCTGTCGTCGGCATGATGACGACTCCAGCCCCAATCTCGTCCGCGACCGCCTTGGCGGTATCAAGTGTCTTGCCGCCTCCGATCCCGATGACAACATTACTTTCCTTGCCTTCATCCGCAATCCGTTTGATTTCTTCCGTTGAAGCTTCCCCGCCGAATACGATCTTTTTCGTCTGGATACTGTTCTGCCCCAGATTCTCTACCACTGTATCACCTGCCAAGTCCCATACAAACTCATCAGCGAGAACAAGCGCATCATCCCCGATTTTTTTCACATATTCGCCAGCTTTCCGAAGCACATCCTTTCCTTGTACATACCGGCTTGGACTGATGAATACTTTTTCCATGAATAAGACCCCTCTCCAACTTTTGAATGGTCACTCTTTAAATCCTTTTCCCTCTTTGTTCTGTTCCCTAACGTAAAATACCTTTTCCTTGGCAAATTATCATCTCTATTTGCATATATTTCATCTGGAGCGAAGAATGCAGAGGAGGGCAAGAATTGACGCAGCAACCCAATCAAAAATACCGGCCGGTCCAACCCGGCACGAACTTTTACTTTCCGCCTCAGCATCAGGAGCAGCAGCCTGGCATAGAGGGGCTGATGCAGCCGAGGCCAATCATCGAGACAGATGCATATAAAGGATCAGGTAAGCTGGAAGGGAAAGTAGCCATCATCACCGGGGGCGACAGCGGCATCGGAGCGGCTGCAGCCATCGCTTTTGCCAAAGAAGGTGCCGATGTTGTCATCCCTTATTATTATGAGTACGAAAACGAAGATGCCGGACGAACAAAGAACCGTATCGAGCAGCTTGGTCAGCGCTGCACATTGATAGTTGGCGATTTGCGGAGTGAATCGCATTGCCGGGCTGTTGTCGAGCGTACCATCCAAACTTATGGAAAGCTGGATATCCTTGTGAACAACCATGGGGTCCAATTCCCTCAGGACTCCTTGACGGATATTTCCACCGCACAATGGGATGCAACATTTCATACAAATATTTTTGCTTTCTTCTATTTGACAAAAGCAGCACTCCCGTATTTGAGAAGAGGAAGTACAATTGTGAATACAACGTCCGTGACAGCTTATGAAGGCAGACCTGACCTGATTGATTATGTCTGCACGAAAGGGGCAATTGTCGGCTTCACCAGGGCGCTATCACAAAACCTTGCGACAAAAGGGATTCGGGTGAATGGAGTGGCACCAGGACCGATCTGGACACCGCTCATCCCTTCCAGTTTCTCTGCTGAGGATGTTGCCACATTCGGCCAGGATGTACCGATGAAACGTGCCGGCCAGCCATATGAGCTTGCCCCGGCATATGTATATCTCGCCAGTGAAGACTCTTCTTACGTCACCGGCCAGATCATTCACGTTAATGGCGGCACTATGGTAAGTTCCTAAAAGAAAAAGCCTGCGCAAATTCCATGCGCAGGCTTTTGATGATCAATAAGACGCTTTGTAGATGGCAAGCGAATCTTCTTTATTCAGTTTGCGATATCCGCCGAATTCACCGTTGGCATAAGCCTTTTCAGCCATCAATTCCAAGCTGTCCTCGGAAATATCGTAGTCACGAAGTGTTGCCGGGGCATCGATGCTGTTCCAGAATGCCCGTAATGCATCAATTCCCTCAAGCGCAACTTCCTTATCTGTTTTGCCTGCCGGATCGACACCGAAGACACGGACAGCAAGCTGCTTGAAGCGAGGTGCAGTCTCATCATCAAGCACATGCTTCATCCAGTTAGGGAAGATGATGGCAAGACCGCCGCCATGCGGGATATCATGGACTGCAGAAACAGCATGCTCCAGATTATGTGTCGCCCAGTCGCCGCGGAAGCCCATGTTCAGCACGCCATTCAATGCCATCGTGCCGCTGTAAAGGATGGTTGCACGGTAATCGTAATTTTGCAGATCCTCAAGCAGCTTCGGACCAGTTTCCATTACTGTCCGCAATAAGGATTCACAGAAACGATCCTGCAATTCGGTGTTGGTTGTCGTATGGAAATAATGCTCCAATACGTGTGACATCATATCGACAATACCGTAAATGGTTTGATCACGCGGAACCGTGAACGTGTTCTGCGGATCCAGGATAGAGAATCTCGGGAATGTATGCGGGCTTCCCCAGCCGTATTTCTCGTTCGTTTCCCAGTTCGTGATAACAGAACCGGAGTTCATTTCGGAACCTGTCGCCGCAAGCGTCAGCACTGTACCGAATGGAAGGGCATCGTCTGCGAATGCCTTCTTCGTAACGATGTCCCATACATCCCCATCATATTTTGCCCCTGCTGCAATGGCTTTTGTACAATCGATTACACTGCCGCCGCCAACAGCAAGCAAGACATCGATTCCTTCTGTTTTGCAGATCTCCACGCCCTTGCGCGCGGTAGAGACACGCGGGTTCGGCTCCACGCCTGACAGCTCGAATACTTCGGCGCCGATTTCTTTAAGTTCTTTCAATACTTTGTCGTATAAGCCGCTGCGTTTGATGCTGCCGCCGCCATATACAAGCAATACTTTCTTTCCGTATGCAGGAATTTCTTCTTTCAATTTATCTAATTGGTCTTTACCGAAAATCAATTTTGTCGGGTTATAAAACGTAAAATTATCCAATCTGATCGCCTCCACTTTTTATTATGCTAAAGGCCTGGAGCAGAAGTAAAGCAATCCGCTCAGCCTGCCAAAACTTAGGATATATAATTGCAACTATTTCATTCATTGCCGCAGCAGCGGCAGGGAACAGCAGCGGAATGATCCGCCGGATTTGATGATTTCCGAGAAATCCACCTCGATGACCGTGACTCCTTCCTTGCGCAAAGCTTCATTCACGCGTTTATTGGAAGGCAGGCTCAGCAGCTTATCCGGCGCAAAGGAAAGGATATTGGTCCCCATATAGAATTGTTCTTCTTCGGAAATCTCTATCGTCCTGTAAAGCTTTCGGAACCTGTCCAAATCCGCCTTTTCAAAAGCATCCGGATAAAGGATTGCCAGGTCATCCCGGACCAGATTGAAAACGCAATCCAAATGCAGGATATCCTCCCGGATCTTCACGCCGATCACTTCATAGTCCGGCAGCTGCTGCTGTACTTGCTGTACGGCATCCTTGTCCGTCCGTCTGCTCAGCCCGATCCAGACTCGCCGGCGATCGATGACAACATCGCCGCCTTCGATCGTCCCCTCGGTAATATCCTTGTATGTAAGTCCCTGTTCCTCAAGACATTCGCGGAATACTTTCGTTTCCCCTTTCCGTATATCGTCTTCCATATTCGACGCAAATAGCGTATCTCCTACACAAAAACCGATATCCCGGGTATAAACTTGCTCATTGAATGGTTCTTTCGCCGGCAATGATAGCACATCGACTCCATGATCGCGCAGCACGTCTACAAAATCCGTGTGCTGTTTCATGGCTAAATGCTTATCGATATTATGATTCAGATAATGCTTTTGTGTTTCATTGATCACTTTACGTATTTCCATGAAAGCCGGCGGGCAGACGACGACATGCTTAAGCTGGCCGAATTCCGTCTGGCACTTGATCTGAGGTTTTTTCCCTTCCTGCATCTTAGTCATATGATTCCCTCCATTGTTAGCTATCGGACAACACTCTCTGCCGCTCTTTATACCCTTCCCTATTTTCGTGTTTAATAAGCTGCCAAAAAAGGGATACTACCCTTAGACAGAAGGAGGAGAGCATGATGGAACAAGCAGAAGTCAGAAAACGCGTTGAACGAATTCTTGAAAATCAAAAAATCGGCACACTTGCCACCGTACAGGGAGGCAAGCCTTATACTCGATATATGGCCTTCTTCAATGAAGGATATACATTATATTGCGCAACCAGCGGCAGCTCACACAAAGTGGATGATATCGAGAGCAATCACAGCGTCCATATCCTGCTCGGATATAATGGTGATGGCGTCGGAGATGAATATGTGGAAATCGAGGCCGATGCCATTGTGAGTGAATCTCCCGAACTGAAGCAGCAGCTTTGGAAAGACAGCTTCCGAGCATGGCTTGATGGCCCGGATGATCCGGATTATGTCGTATTGGAAATCAATCCCGATAAAATCTACTTGAAGAATGTGAATAAAAGCGACGTTTATAACGTCGACCTATAAAGACAAGCAGAACCTCTTTGGAAGTCGCCCTATCGGCAGAGAGACTGAGCAGCTTGGCAGGGAAGATGATTCCTGTATGATGCAGGAATCATCTTCTTCACTTTCCGCTTTCCCTGAAAATGATCCTCATAGGAATCACAATTCGAAATCCGTCTCATCTTCCTTCTTTTCTGCAAGCAGTGCCTGGATTCCACTTTTTCCATGCAGTCCCCGGCAACAGGATGAATCCAATATGATTTCACTGGTGATCAAAGTCAACATACAAAAAAGCCATGATCGGATGATCATGGCTTTCCCTTTAATTCAAGCGATCCATTGCGCCTCTTCTGGCTGTGAATAATAGTAAACCGATTAGCACTGCTGCCGCAGCGACATAATACGGGGCACCAATCGAAATGTGCTCTGATACTTTCCCTGCAAGCCATGGCGATATCGAACCACCTGTGAAGCGGAGGAAGCTATATGCAGCCGATGCAGTAGAACGCTCAACCGGCGATACTTCCATAACGGCTGTTGTCATGACAGTATTGTTAATACCAAGCAACAATCCCATCAAGGCAATCATCACGATCAGGAACACCGGCCAATGGGCACCGATGCCCATCAAAGCCAACGTAATGATGATACCGACCATTACCAGACTAAGCGATTTTTTCGTGCCCAGCTTTGTTTCGAAGGATGGTGCGATAAAGATCGAACCGATTGCCAGCATGACACCCCAGACGAAGAAGACGAATCCGATACCGAATTCACCCAGATTCAAGACAAACGGCGAATAAGTCAATAAGGTAAAGAATCCGAAGTTATAGAATAAAGCTGTCAAGCCCATCGTCAGGAGTCCTGGATGACGGAGCGCCTGAAATGGCGCCGAAAGCGGAATTTTCTTCGCCGGTTTCGGTACATCGGTCAGCAATATCCATACTGCGAGCAATCCGATCAGCATCAGTACAGCGACACCGAAGAAAGGTCCGCGCCAGTGAATGGAACCAAGCAGACCTCCCAAAAGCGGTCCGACCGACATCCCTAAACCCAGGGCCGCTTCATAAAGCATGATGGCAACCGCCGAGCCGCCGCTGGCCACACTTACAATCACGGCAAGCGCAGTGGAGATGAACAAGGCATTGCCCAACCCCCAGCCGGCACGAAGTCCGACCAGTTCATTCACACTGCCAGCCAATCCTCCCAAGGTGGAGAACAAAATGATGATGATCAGTCCGGTCAACAGCGTCATTTTCGGACCGATCCGGCTTGATAACCAGCCGGTGATCAGCATCATGATTCCGGTAACAAGCAAATAGCTCGTAAATAATAACTCGACTTGACTTGGTGTCGCATCCATCTGGGCTGCGATGGAAGGCAGGATAGGGTCGACCAGACCTATCCCCATGAATGCAACCACACATGCAAAAGCAACCGCCCATGCTGCTTTCGGTTGCCGGAAAATCCGTTTTATACTATGTGCATCTTCCTGTAATTCTTTTTCCGCTTGTTCGATTTCGTGTCCATCGGGTATCGTTTCATTACGAATGTCCGACATACACTCATCTCCTTTCCTTTAATTAGCGAGCATCTTACGGCTCAGCCTTATGAATTCATTCTTTTCTTCTTCCGTCAATTTATCCAAGAAAGAGCCAAATGCTTTATCCCTTGCACCTGAGAAGCTTTCATAGAAATCGGATCCTTTTTGCGTAATCGCAAGCATGACCACTCGACGGTCCTTCTCTGAATGAATACGTTCCAAATAGCCTTCCTTCATCATGCGATTGCCTAAATTTGTCGCGCCGCTATAGCTGATACCGACTTCTTCAGCCAAATCAGACATGCGCATAGGACCATTATTTTTCAGCAGCCTCAGCAATACAAGCTGCGGACCGGAAATCTGGAAATCCCATTCCTTTCGCAACGCTTTATTGACATTGCGTACTAATTCGATAAAATCTACCATGTCTCTGTTTTCCACAGCCAAACCCCCAATTGGTGCTTTCTACTAGTATTAGTATACATCAATATTTCATACATGTGAAATAAATTTCATTAAAAAAATTCCAGCCGCCCTGACAGCAGCTGAAACTTTTCCTTAACCTCTTCTTTTACTTGTTTTTTCCGTCTGTTCATTCACTGCTTGCCTGATATGATAAAGTTCAGCATACATACCTGCTGCGAATGCCCCGATGATACTGAGCAGCACACTTACGATCATTGCCATGAAGTCTGAATCGAAGCCAAGCATAGCGACCGCGCCGATGATGAATCCGATCACCAAGCCGATGGCAGTGAATTGGAGTATCTTACCGAATGTTACGGAATGCATCTATCCCCATCCTCTCATCTGCCTTTTTATCTATTTTTCTTATACCCCAAACGCAATGAGACTATTCTTCCATTCGATCGTTTAGTATAATAAGCCAAAAAAACACTGGGGGAAATGGCATGCAATACCGTATCGCAGAAATTCATGATCTTCCTGCAATTGTTTCCATTTATAATTCCACAATTCGGGGAAGGATGGTGACAGCCGATCTGGAAGAGATATCAGTCGAAAGCAGATTGGAATGGTTCCAGCGTCATACTGAGCTGAGACCGCTTTGGGTGGTAGAAGAAGATGGGAATATATTGGGCTGGATCAGCCTGGAGCCGTTTTATGGCAGGGCTGCTTATCATAAGACTGTGGAAGTCAGCATCTATATCCATGAGGATGCCCGAGGCAAAGGACTAGGGAAAAAAATGCTGCAGTTCGTCCTTGATCAGTCCAAGGCATTGGATTTCAAGACTGTTTTAGGTTTTGTTTTCGGACATAACGAACCAAGCATCAAGCTTTTCGAGCACTTTGGATTTGAGCGTTGGGCCAATATGCCGAATGTTGCGGAACTCGATGGCATCGAGCGGGATCTAGTTATTCTAGGCAAGCGAATTCGGCCATGACAGCTATCCACTTGTGGATAAGTTCCTCTCAGCATCAATCGTCAAATTTTTCTGTGTATAACTCAAGTTACGCACAAATTATGTGAACAAACAGAATCTTTCTGTGTACAAGCATCTCCTTACCCACAAAAAAATGTGCATAGCCTCTAAGCTATGCACATTTGCCATATCTCTCATTTCGTCCTTCGAGCAAAATCGACAAAGCGGAACTTGTCAGGGCGATGTTTCGACTCCGTGTATTGGAATAAAGTCGTATCCTCCAGATAAACAGCACTGCGCACCACCACAAGCTGTTGATAACTTCCCATGTCCAATATCTCTTTATCTTTTGCATCTGCCTCTTCGACGACAACTTCCTTCCTTGCGTAGCTGATCGAAAGCCCCAATTCCTTTTCCAGATAATCATAAATAGAATCAGCGGCAATTTCTTTCGTAAGCCCCGGGGCCAGCTCCTTCAATAGCAGATCTTTATCATAAATGACTGCTTCCCCATCAAGCTTGCGCAACCGGTGCAGCTCCCATACAGGAGCACCCTCCCCGCATTGCAGCACCTGCTGCCTGAACCCACGCGCTTCCTCAGTGAGAAGCTTGATGACACTCGTTTCCACCTTCTGCGACATCGAACGGGCCAACTCCTTGAAGCTTGTCAAACCACTGACAGGCAGAGGCAGCTTGTCCTGTTCAAGCACTACCGAGCCTTTGCCTTGCAGCTTCTGGATATATCCATTTTGAGATAATAGCTGCAACGCTTTTCTCACTGTTTCCCGGGATGTTGCAAATCTTTCCGTCAATTCATTTTCAGAGGGCAGCAATTGCCCTGCCCTGATTTTCTCCGTCTGAATTTCTTTAGCCAATAAATCATAGATTGCTTGAAATTTCTTCTCCATCCCATCAGGCCTTTACGCTTTACTATGATAAATGACCGCTTCGTACGGGCGAAGCCGAATCTGTCTGTATTCCGATGGACTATCCTGATAATTGGAAAGCAGGATTTCAGCTTTTGCCGTTTGTTCTTTCGGATAGGAAAATTCGGCTTCCTCTCCGAAGAAATTCGCAACGACCAACAGTTTCTCACCGTTCCACCTTCGCTCATAACAGAAGATGCGCTCATCATCCATACATAACGGTTCATAATCTCCATGGGTAATGATAGCATACTCCTTCCGTAATCGAATCAGCTTTTGATAGTGATAAAAGATGGAATCCCCATCCTGGAGTGCTTTTTCCACATTGATGTCCGGATAGTTCGATGCGGCTTCAATCCATGGCTTCCCTTCAGTGAATCCGGCATTTTTTGAGCCATTCCATTGCATCGGGGTCCTCGAATTATCCCTGGAGCGAAGCTGGATGATCCGCAGCACCTGTTCCTCTGCCATTCCCGATTCTCTTAATGCCAGATAAGCATTATGTGTCTCGACATCCTTATAATCATCCAGCTTTGAGAATTTCGGATCTGTCATCCCTATCTCTTCTCCCTGATAGATATAAGGAGTCCCTTGCATCATATGGAGCACGGTTGCCAGCATCTTGGCGGATTCTTTCCTCCATCGACCGTCATCACCGAATCTGCTGACAATACGAGGCTGATCGTGGTTGCACCAGAAAAGCGCATTCCAGCCGCCCACTTCCTGCATACCGATTTGCCAATCAGATAAAATCTGCTTCAATTTGATGAATTCCAGTTTACCATCAGTCCATTTCCTTCCGTTTTCATAATCCACCTTCAGATGGTGAAATTGGAACGTCATATCCAATTCCTCGGCATCGGGTTTCGTATACTGCTGGCAGGCAGCCAAACTCGTGGATGACATCTCGCCGACTGTCACCAAGTCATGCGGAGCAAACACTGCTTGATTCATCTCATGCATAAATTCGTGGATACGGGGGCCATCTGTATAATATCCCTTGCCATATTGACCATCCGGAGCATTCCGATCATCAGGAAAGCTCTGTACTTTTGACACTAGATTGATGACATCCAGCCGGAACCCATCAAGACCCTTTTCGGCCCAAAAATTCATCATCTTAAATAAGTCTTGCCGTACCTTTTCGTTTTCCCAGTTAAGGTCAGCTTGGGTCTTGTCGAACAAGTGTAAGTAATACTGATTCGTATGTTCCTCCAATGACCAGGCACTGCCGCCAAACTTGGATACCCAATTGTTCGGCTCGGCGCCATTTTTGGAATCCCGCCAAATGTAATAGTCGCGATATGGATTATCGATCGAGGAACTTGCCTGGCGGAACCATTCGTGATCGGTCGATGTATGGTTAATCACTATATCCATCATCAATTTCATATCACGATCATGCAATTCGCTGATTAACCGTTCCACATCTTCCATCGTGCCGTATGCTGGCTCGATCCTGTAATAATCGCTGATATCATATCCATTGTCTTTCTGCGGTGATTGATAGATAGGGGTCAGCCACACCATATCCACACCCAGCTCCTTCAGATAATCAAGCTTCCCGATGATACCTTGTAAATCTCCCACTCCATTGCCTGTCGTATCAAGGAAGCTTTTTGGATAGATTTGATAAACCGTACTTCTTTTCCACCATGGTTCGTGCATTATCACTTCTCCTCCTGTTTACACATTCCTTTTCTTTTTCGCCACTAAATAGGTTGTGACGAATGGCACAACAATGACAATCACCATCCCGATAGCAAATGCTCCCCAGCTTCCGGGAAGAATCGAAAAGATACCCGGCACGCCTCCGATCCCCACCGAGCTAGCCTCCACGCCTCTCCAGGCAATGAACATTCCAGCTATGGCCGAAGCTCCCAGTGCCAGGAAGAAGGGGTAGCGAAAACGCAGGTTGACACCGAATACCGCTGGTTCCGTGACACCGAGCCAAGCGCTGATCCAGGATGTCAGCGACAATCCGCGCAGCTTCTCATCCTTTGTTGCCAGCATCACACCAAGTGTGGCTGACCCTTGCGATATATTGGACAAGGCTAATATCGGCCAGAGGAATGTGGCACCTGTATTGGCGATCAGCTGTAGATCGAGCGCCAGGAATGTGTGATGCAAACCGGTAACGACCAATGCTCCGTATAATGCCCCGTACAGCAAACCACCAAGCGGGGCGACCATATCAAAAACAGCAACGAATCCATCAGTGATGGCATTTCCGACGATGAACATGATCGGGCCGATCACGACGAAACTCACAATTCCAGTAAGCAGGAGCGCCACAGGAGCTACAATGAGGAGCTGGAAACTGTCAGCCACTTTACGCCGCAGGAATATTTCTATCTTTGCCAGCACCCATGCTGCAAATAGTACCGGCAGGACCTGCCCTTGATATCCGACACGCTGGATTTCCAGTCCAAACAGATTCCAGACCGGTGCATTTCCTTCCAGGGCCGCACTGGCATAATCAGTCGGATTCAATAGGGATGGATGGATCAAGGCCAATCCCAGCACCATACCGAGCAGCGGACTGCCGCCGAACTTTTTGACAGCCGACCAGCCGATCAAAGCCGGCAGGAAGGCAAACGCCGTGTTAGCGATTACATAAATCATATCGGCAATGCCTGCCCACTGCGGATAAACCTGTATGATCGATGCTCCATCGAAGATGATGCCTTCATTATTCAAGATGTTATGAATGCCCAGCAAAAGACCCGCTGTGACGATGGCTGGCAAAATCGGGATGAAAATATCGCCAAGTGTTTTCAACGCTCGCTGCAGCGGGTTCCCTTTACCGCTTACAGATTCTTTGACCTCCTCTTTGGTGGATTCGCCGATATCGGCAACCCGGATGAAATCCTTGTATACTTTATCAACCGTACCTTGTCCGATGACAACCTGATACTGGTTATTTGCCGAAAAAGACCCTTTTACAACATCGATCTTCTGCAATGCCTCTTTGTCCACTTTTCCTTCATCCATCAACGCTAACCGCAGCCGCGTGACACAATGCGTCGCAGCTTGGACGTTCCCTTTGCCGCCAAGGGCCGCCAGTATTTCCTCCGCCTGCTGTTTTAAATCCACTTCGGACACCTCACCTTTTGTATGATGTAAGCGAATACATTTTCATCATAACTTGTATATACAAGTCATGCAAGCTATTACTACCATTCTATACCCCAAGATTCCACTCTGGATTATTGAATTTTGTCGTAGTAAAATGGAAAAGTATTTGTAAACGTTTTTACTTGGCACACTAATTCTCAAATTCGCAGACAAAAGTTGAGGGTAATCATGCATACATACAAACCTTACTATCATTTTTCCCGGGAAGCGTGGGCTGCTCTTTCGGAAACTGAAACACCGCCCCTGACGCAATCAGAACTTGAAGAAATCCGCGGAATCAATACACGGATTTCCCTGCCCGAGGTGGAGAGTGCTTATATGCCGCTGACGAAGCTCATTTCTTTTTATCTTGAAGCGGCAGAAACACTCCACGCCAAAGCAGGTGCTTTCCTTGGAACAAGCGAGAAAAAAGTACCTTTCATAATCGGCATCGCTGGAAGCGTGGCAGTCGGCAAAAGTACAATTGCACGATTGCTTCAATTACTGCTTTCCCGTGTACTGCCTCATAAGAAAACGGAGCTCGTGACGACAGATGGCTTCCTTTATCCGAATGCAGTCTTGCAGGAAAAACAGCTGATGAAACGGAAAGGTTTCCCGGAGAGCTATGATATCAAGGCATTGATCGATTTCATGGGGCAGGTGAAGGCGGGCACGACGAATATCATGGGCCCGCAGTACTCCCATCTAACCTATGATGTCCTGCCGGAGCAGGCAGAATTGGTATCCGATCCAGACATCCTGATCGTCGAAGGAGTGAATGTGCTGCAAGTGAAGGAAGAATATCAGTTCTTCGTCAGCGACTTCTTCGATTTCTCGATATATATCGATGCCGAAGAAACCAACATCGAGAAGTGGTATAAGGAACGCTTCCTTATGCTGCGGGCAACGGCATTCCAGGATCCGAAATCCTATTTCCGCCATTATGCGGAAGTTTCCCTTGAAGAAGCACTGAAATCAGCGGATACGATATGGAAAGAGATCAATGCAAAGAATCTGCACGAAAACATCCTGCCGACTAAAGGCCGTTCCGATCTCATCCTCCGCAAGGGAAATAATCACGAAGTCGAAGACGTATATTTACGTAAACTCTGAAGCGAAAGGGGTCTTTTTCCGTCATGCCGGATATATACCACCGTATTTCCAGTCAGCGGGAGCAGATGTCAAAGTCCCAAAAGAAAATTGCTAATTTCATCATCGAACATCCGAATCAAGCACCCTTCCTCAATGTGGAAGGCTTGGCGAATGCAGCAGGGGTCAGTGATGCGACAATCGTACGCTTTGCCGCTTTTATGGGGTATCGCGGCTTTCCCGAGATGCAGCTCGCCTTGCAGAATGCCATGCAGGAGCAGCTGAATGCAACGGAACGATTCAAGCATCCTTCGGAGGAAATCGAGACAGAGGATCAGGATTTATATGCCATCTTCCTGCGTGACCAAGCGAATATCCAGGAAACGATGGAGGGAATCGATATGCAAGCATTCCATGAAGCTGCCGATACAGTCATCAATTCCAAACGAATCTTCATCCTGGCGAATCGGAGTGCAGTCAGTGTAGCGGATTTGCTGCATTATCATCTCTCCTTCATATTCGAGAATGTGGAGATCGTCGAACCTTCCGACAGGGCAATAGACCAAATCTCCACCATCCGGGAGGAAGATGCGCTGATAGCCTTGAGCTTCGTCCGTTATTCGAATCACACACTGCGATTATTCCAGATGGCCAAGGATCGCGGCGCAAAAGCCATTGCCATTACAGATGGTTTATCATCGCCTCTGCTCACAGCAGCCGATTATTCGTTCATGGCTTCCAGCAAATCTCCTTCGCTGACGCATTCCCTGACGGCCCCGATCAGCCTGATTCATGCTTTCATCGCTCTGATCGGAAAAGAAAAGGCCGATGACGTAAAAAAACGCCTTCGCACAATCGAACAGGCGTGGCGTGATTTTAAAGTGTTTTCCAATTTCAAACCCCCGACATCTTGATCGGGGGTCATTTTTTATTTATAAGCAGCCTCTGCTGCCGGCAAGTAACTATAGACGGCTTTTACATAATGAATATCTCCGTAACATGCATCCAATTCCTCCGATTCCGGACGTATACAGCGATAATCTTCCGGATTGTCGAGCTTTGCATATTGTTCTTGAGAAAATTGAATTGCCAGCTCTTCACTGAATACCCCGCCATTCTCATTGACAAAACCAATGAATCCCGGACCGAAATTATAAGCCTGGATCGCAACATCCTGTTCTCCATTTGCTTTCTTCAGCATATCAAGGAAGTGGTCGATACCATAGGCGATGGACTCTTCTGGATCCTGTATACAGCCCGGCTCTCCACACTTGCTTTCAGAAGCTTGCATCGGGTCGTCTCCCCTGCCGCCCGACTCCTGCATCATGATGGAGAGCACAAGCGGCGCCAGCGATTCCTGACCTGCTCCGGCTAATTCCTGCTCGATTGTATCCCGATAAGCTAATACATCCTCGGAAAGCATCCTCCCCTCTTTCTGCTCCCTGCCGCTGTTGTCCACCACGACAGACAGGAAAAACAGAAAAAAGAATAAGCCCAAACCGAATAAAAGCACTGTACCGAAAGCATATAAAAGTGATTGCTTTTTCCTGTTACGCTTCTTTTTCACCCTTCTCACCCGCCATATGACGTTTTCGCAGAAGCCATCCCCATCCCAGTGAAAGAAGGAGGCTTCCCAGACAGAGAACAATCAGTATATTCCAAAACGGCGGTCTGTATGTGAAGACTATATGGTTTTCCCCATCCTGGAGCTTCACTCCCAGAAACGCATAATCAGCCTTCAGGAGTTCCTGCTTCTCGCCATTCACCGATACTTGCCAGCCCTTTTCGTATGGCACAGGTATTTTCAAATAGTCCTCACCATTCTGCTGATTATCGTAGTCTACTATCACCTGGTTATTATGGATCAAAAATGGTATCTCCTCAGCTTCCGCTGCAGTCTCTTCAAGTTTTTGGTAGTCTTCATGCTGCAGCTGAAAGTCTTTGATGGTATAATTCCCCTTCGGCAGTCTTATCCGAATCGTATCAGCTGCCTTGACCCGAATGGTCAAGTCATCGACTTTCGTACGGTAAATCGATTGCTGGGATTTCCGGTCTGTTTTGAACTCATTGACTGCCAAATCATATAATGGCGCACTCGGATCATTATTCTTCAGGTAGAAGCTGATGTAATAATCCCCTGTCTGTGGCAATCCTTCATCGAGCCGCAGATCGAGACCGCCTTCCTCTTCATCCACCTGGAGCTGTCCATCCTGGTAAGTGCCTCCTGCAGCCTCCACCGTCACCTGATCCATCAGATCCGGAAGTGAATCTGCATCTTCACTCGATTCACCATCAGCGAGGACGATCCCATCAAGCATTGCATGCTCCCGCTCCAGCGGTGTATGACTTTCCAGATCCTTCTCCTGGAACACATCATCAGAAACCTTCGCAAATGGTAGCATATTGTCATTCCGATAAACGACATAATTGCTGCTGGCCATGTACGGCTCAAATCCGTAAGGCGCATCAATCGGTTCCTGTTTATCGTACATGATGTATTTCCCATTCAGCAAACCGTACAGATTCGCTCTGTTTCCAAAGCCTGAATAGCGGCTCACGCTTTCTCGTTTCATATCAATATTCAGGTCATAATAATAGAAAAACAGCAGTTCCTTATTCAAAATGCTCGAATAGATACTGACACCCGGAAAACTTTGAACCAAATTCGTATTATTCCGATTATCCGTCTTCCATTCGAGTCTGGTAAAGGTCCCATCCGATTCGAGTACATCCTGAATCAATTCCTGCTGTTCGCTGCTGGCATACTTGTCACTTTTCAGGAATTGGAGCGTGGAATCCTCCACATTGCCAGCACCGGACAGCTGCTTTTCCTGATGGGCATTGATAAGGGGAATGTAAGTCGCAAAGACAACAATAAGACAAAGTCCCAGCATCCATGCTTTCCTTTTGAACGTATAAATAAGGAAAGCAGCCATTACCAGCGCAACACCCCTCCAGACGTACCTCGCCCAGTCGTCCTCCCAATCCAGCGTCACATCATGGCGCAGATGGAGGCCGTACAATAGCACCGCAAGTCCAATCGCCAATAGCAGATGCGCTTTCCTCACCTTAGGCAAAAGTGTCAGACCGACAGCAATGGTTCCGGCAATGACAAACATGGACAAATATTCGAAACGATATTGCGGAGCGGAGAAGCCATTGAAAATGCTCGCGATACGGGGGCTTCCCTGGAAGAAAATGAACAAGATGCTCAGCAGCGCAAACAATCGGAATAGCTTGTTCCTATAGAATCCTGCCACACATACAAGGATGACAAATAAAGCAGGCACAAGCAGCGTCCTGCTCGTGAACAGGATATTATCCTCATTCCCATAAAACGGAATCGGGTCGTCAAAAGCCGGCCGGTAATTATTCAAAAATGCATAGACAGACGGTATGAATGAAATCGAACCGATTCCGAAACCAAGCAGTAAAGCAGGAATGAAATAGAGCAGCTGAGACCTGATTGGCAGCTCATCCTCTGATAGCTTGATAACCCAGCGAGCTATGACATAGATTCCGATAAAAATGAAGTTTATGTATGAAAAGTAGAAATTATCGAAAACGGATATCGCCACAGCAGCAATGAACCAATAAGGTTTCCGTTCCCTGATGATTTTTTCCACCCCCAGCACAAGCAGCGGCAGCCACAAAAAGGCATTGGAGAAAAACTCCCAATATACGACATGCCGGAAATAGATGGCGCTGCCCGCATAAAAACACGCCCCGGCAAATGCCGGCAGAAACGGTATGCGAATATACCGGAAGACTGCAACTGCAAGCAAAAGCGCTGTTGTAAGACGGATGATGCTGACAGGCAGGATGGCTTTCGCCCAGGTAATGACATCCGGATTTCCGATGACATTGGCAATATCGAGAACCTTTATCACAAGCATTGTCAGCAGATACACGATGCTTGTAGAAAAATAATAAGCCAGCTGACTGTATATGCCCCCTCCGAGTCCGAAAGAGAACGAATAGAAAAGGTTCCCCTGTGTATATTGCTCATACAAGTGCTGCTTGAACGGCAGCATCTGCGCCATTCCATCATTCGGTCCGAGCATGATGCGGCCATCCAAGTATTCCCTGATGAAATGCATATGTACCAAAATAGCAAATGTGAGCGCTGCTGAAACAAGCAGCACCACTTTCCACCTACGCTTCATTTGTCACATCCTCACGTCCACTCTTCATGATTTTACTGGTGATGACAAACGTGATCGGCACAGTGAAGAAAACAGCTGCGATTGGTGCCACTGTACCATTCCAGCCGAAGCCCTCGATGAAAATGTATACGAGGACGGAAGACACTGTGATATTGACAGCCTGCGTCAGCGGAAACTGGAAGAATTTCCGCCAGGTCGGTCTTACACCGTACGTAAAGTAACTATTCAAGAAAAATGAAAAAACCATGCTGATGATGATCCCGATCCAATGGGATACAAGATAATGCACATCCGCCAGCTGATAAAAGAGCAAGTATACCAGATAATAACAGATTGTGTTCAGCACACCGACAATGATAAAACGAGTGAATTCAAGCTTCCATATTTTTTTCATAATGTTTCCTAGCCTCGATATTTGTATCTTTTACTAAGTAATGCGGTCTCCGTTTGGTTTCATTGTAGATCCGGCCGATATATTCCCCGATGACACCCAGGCTGACCAACTGCACTCCGCCCAGGAACAGGATGGCAGTGATCAAAGTGAAATAACCCGGTGTGACGACTCCGCGGACCAGCACTTCCACGAATGTATAAAGGATGTATGCCAGTGATAGGAATAACACGATGAAGCCGGCATACAAGCAGGCACGCAATGGTTTTGTGTTGAAGGATACGATACCATCTATGCCATAATCGAGCAATTTTCCAAACGACCATTTTGATTTACCGTTTTGGCGGCAGACATTATCGTAATAGACTGTTTTCTGTTCGAACCCGATCCAGGAAAATAAACCTTTCGAAAACCTATTGCCCTCACTCAGGATCAATAAGGCGTCGATAGCCCTGCGGCTAAGCAAACGGAAATCACCGACTCCATTTTGGATCCGGACATCAATGAATCGGTTGATGATTTTATAGTACATCGTCGAAATAACTTTACGCGGGAAGCTTTCCCCTTTTCTGTTTCTCCGGGCGATCACTTGATCATACCCCTCTTCAAATCCGGCCAACAACTCATGCAGCAGGGAAACAGGATGCTGTAAATCAGCATCGATGACGACCGCACAATCCCCTTGGGCATGCTGAAATCCGGCCAATATCGCCGCCTCTTTTCCAAAATTCCTTGTGAATGACAAATACCGCACATTATAATGCATATCCGCTAACTCTTTCAGTTCCAATAGCGTGGTGTCAGAACTGCCATCATCCACATAGATCACTTCATAATCATAGGATGAATATTGTAATTCCTTGGCAAGTTCATCATAAAAAACCTTTACATTTTCCGCTTCATTAAACGAAGGCACAATTACGGATAGTAATCTCCCAGCCATTCTTTTCCCTCCATTTAGGTATAAACCATTCTCTATGTATTGTTAAAATTGTGAGCGGCTTGACTCCTTATTATACTTCACTACCCTTAATTCGTCAGTTTACATCCTGTTCAAAAGAGGAAATATGTGTAAAAGATAAGTAAAAAAGCTGCCGAAGATGCGTAAATTAGCAGCAATAGACCTGGATGGAACTTATCTCCATGCTGCATGCTGATGCTGTTAAAAAATCACAGCAAAAAAGGGGCTGGAATCA
The DNA here is from genome assembly GCF_037977385.1 of Terribacillus sp. FSL K6-0262. NCBI lineage: Bacteria > Bacillati > Bacillota > Bacilli > Caryophanales > Bacillaceae > Terribacillus > Terribacillus sp. FSL K6-0262. The sequence continues at coordinate 1,281,485 of NZ_CP150277.1, forward strand.
TCGGCAGCAAAGCATCGAGGGAAAATGCACTGAAAAACCCGCAAAGAAATTAGACTTTAGTAAAGGCGAGATCATTGCCGTCGGCGACAGCATGAATGATCGGATCGTGCTTGAGACCGCAGGGACAAAGGTCGTTCTGGGCAATGCAGCTGAAGAAGTGAAACAGCATTGCGATTAGACGACCAACACCAATGAAAAAGACGGCGCTGCCAGTATGCTCGAATGGGAAACACAAAAATAGAGGCTGATTTCAGCCTCTATTTTTGTGGTATTCGATTGTACTATATACTTGCGCGCTAGCTGATGGATCCAGATACAGCTTCGCACTATTGACTGCAGTGATCGCCTCAGCGAACCCTGTCGCAATCAGCATATTCTTATTGGGATACTGAACAGCGTCCCCGGCTGCATAGATACCTGGCACATTGGTCGCCATCGCTCGATCAACGATGACTTTATTCTTGTCCGTCTCGATTCCCCAGCTGGCAAACGGTGTTTGCGTCAGATTGACATTTTCATAATAAAGCAGGGCGTCCGTTTCATGCATCATCTGTAAACCTTCCTGATCCACCAGCAATGTATGCAATCCTCCGCTGTTCCCAATCAGCTTGGTCACTTTATGATTGTACTTGACCTGTATCGAGGTTTCCTCCAACGCTTCGATCACATGAGGAGGAGTATATAGGAAATAATCCTGCTGATTAAGTAATGTTACTTCCTTCGCTGTCTTCTCTAGTGCCATCGCCCAGTCAATGCCGGTCCTATTCATTGCATAGACAGTGACGCGCATATCACGGAATCGCTCAGCCGACTTCAAATAATAATGAAGATTCTTTCCTTCATAAAGCGGCGCCTCCGCAAGCCGCAGCGGTTTCATCTGATAAGTTCCCATTCCGCAGGCAAGGATGATTGTCCGAGCCATATACAGCTTGCCGGCAGTCGTTCCCACTTCAAAAATATCGTTTTGCTGTTTTCTCACCTGTTCGACAAATTCTCCACTCACGACTTCAGGCTCTGCCGATCTGCTTTGCTCAAGCAATTTGCCGACCATCTCCTCTCCCGTCGCGACCGGGTATGCACCTACATCATAAATTTGCTTTTCCGGATAAAACTGCGCCACTTTCCCGCCAAAATCCGATGAAGCTTCGATCAATAATGTCGTCATCCTCCGCAGCTTTGTATAAAAGGATGTATAGAGACCGGTTGTGCCTCCTCCTATGATGATCACATCGTATATAAAATCATTTCGCAATTGGCTATCCTCCCTGCTGCTTGATTTCCATGATAATTCCTCTGATAGAGGGTTACTTTTTCACACTCACACACAATGTATCCAAGCCTATTTTACTGTAAAAAAACTTAAAAGTTATTCACAAAGTATTTTGCCGGGTCGGATACTGTCACCCTTGCTGCATGCTTCCTATTCATTGCAGCTCCCTCAAGCTATATCGCAATTGAATACGCGCCCAGCAGGTTAAACTGCGCGACAGCAAGATACAAATACGGCTTTAGACTCAACTTCGGCGAATCAAAAGCCAGCCGATTACAATATATCGCAAATCATGACGAGTTGACGAATATACCGGATCGCCGCTGCTTCGAACAGCAGTTTTTCACTATTCGACAAAAGCTTACAAGTGAGCGTGCTCCACAAAAAAAGAAGACGCCTCCTGCATAACAGGGTCGCCTTCTTTAATATTCTGCTCTATCTTCCTTCTCCATCCAGGCCTTCATCGGATCTGATGTTTCCTTGTCACGGAGCTGCACCGTATGAATCTTCCGCTTCTCATATGGTTTCCCGATTTCCTGATAAATGAAATCATCATCAAAACCGATTGCAGCAGCATCCTTTTTCGTATAAGCGAAATACAACGCCTTTGGGCGAGCCCAATAAATTGCTCCCAAACACATTGGGCATGGTTCACAGCTGGAATAAATGATGCAATCCTTCAATTCGAAATGCCCAAGATTGCTCGTTGCATCGCGTATGGCCTGTATTTCGGCATGGGCGGTCGGATCATGAAGACTCGTGACCAAGTTCGTTCCTTGTCCGATGATTTCCCCATCCCGGACGATGATAGCACCAAATGGTCCTCCTTTACCGCTATTTACGTTCTCAACAGCAAGCTTACAAGCATAATCTATGTAATGATGATGATCCACTTTCATCTCCTCCTACAGCATACTTACTTTCAGTATAGAATTTTTCATAATTTTTAGCCAGTAAGTCTGGATAGAATGCCGCAGAATCAGGAACAATAAACTTGTTACTTTTCGTAACCTCATATATAATGAAACATAAAAGATTAAGTAAACAGCGCTTTTGAAGAGGTGATGATAGATGAAATCCGCAGAATTATGCCCACGCTTTGAATCAGGAATGGAGCTTCTCAGCAAACGTTGGACTGGGCTTATCATTTTCCGCCTCTTAGAAGGATCACAGCGATTCTCTGAATTGGAATCTTCCCTGCCGATCAGCGGCCGTTTGCTCTCTGAGCGTCTCAAAGAGCTGGAAGCAGCGGGTATCGCAACAAGAACAGTATATCCGGACACACCTGTCCGTATTGAATATGAACTGACAGAAAAAGGTCATGCATTGCGCCCTGTGATTACTTCTATAAGAGAATGGGCGGAAAAATGGGTTACATTGGATGAAAGCGCTCCAACAAAACACTAATTTTTTTAACAGCCTGTCCCAGACATAGGACAGGTTTTTTTGTGTGATTTTATTCCGAATTGTGAAAATATTACTAAAAATCATTTACATTTTTTCTTAACGGGTATATACTTAAGAGATCATACTGGATAGGAGGTGGGGAGGAAATGCAACGTAAAGCTGCTCTTTTGTTTATTGGCCTTGTATTGTCGATCACATTGCAAGTAATGGTGCTGCATCCGATGTTTCATTTAGGGACAAATGACATCCAACCACAGCACGTCGTCATCCATAAGGCCGATTTACCGGATGATGAAAAACATTGGTTTCCGATCATAACACAAACAGCAGTCCTGACTTTTCTGCCATTGCTGCTTGTCCCGATTATGTTACAAGCACGTATGCTGCAGACCAAGCAGGCAGTCCGGCATTTCCTGCTGGCCGTCTTCTATCAATCGAGTTATCGCTGAATAGTCCTCCTTTTGCTTTAGGTTGTTTTAGCAATCCAAAGGAGGGGACGAAAATGTTTGTGGCAAGAGCGATCATGGTCATAGCACTTTCTGTTAGCGCACTATCCATCCTTGCATACCAAGGTATTGAATTTGTGCATGCGATTTCAGACCTATTCAGCAAAAAAGGATAATAGAAAAAGAGCGTATTCTTGAGGGGGAATACGCTCTTTTTCTATATTAATCGATTAACTTGCCGGGATTCATGATTGCACGCGGATCGATCGCCTGCTTTATCGTGCGCATCAAATCGTACGCTGCCCCATGTTCCTTTGATTGATATCGCTTCTTGCCTACTCCTACCCCATGCTCGCCTGTACAGGTTCCATCATGCGCCAGCGCATAGTCCACAATCTCTTCATGAAGCTGTTTCGCTGCAGCCACTTCACTCGCATCCGCAAAATCCGCCATTGCGATGATATGGAAATTCCCGTCACCCACATGTCCTACAATACCAGCTTCCAAGCCGCTTTCATCCACTGCCCGTCTTGCATGGAGGATTGCCCCGGCAAGCTCGGATATAGGCAAGCATACATCCGTGACAAGCATTTGTTTAGTCGGCGCTCCTTGTATGTAGTAATAAGCAAGATTATGTCTTGCATCCCATAATCTCTCCTGAGCACCCATGTCTGTCTCGGCAAGGAATTCTACTACCTCAAAAGGCTTTAATAGCTCCTCCATCCGTTTAAGCTGATGCTGGAGATGCTCAGTTTCCCCGTTCAATTCGAAGAAAATCGTCGGCTGTTCGATATAGGCTGTCTTGGCGAAATGGTTGACGTGCGCTACAGAGGGTGCATCCACGAATTCAATCCGCGCCAAATCCAGCCCAGCGGTACGAAGTCTTACGACAGCCGTGACTGCTTCTTCAAAATCACGGAAGACTGCACGTGCAGCCACTGTCGCCTCCGGTATCGGATACACACGGAGTGTAAGCTCCGTAATGATGCCAAGGGTGCCTTCCGAACCGGTAAATATCCCCGTAAGATGTAATCCTGAAGAAGATTTCAGCGCTTTTGAACCTGTATGGATGATTTCCCCGCTTGGCAATACTACCTCCATATCCAGTATATTATCCCGCATTGTGCCGTATTTCACTGTATACGAGCCGCTCGCATTCGTTCCAGCCATTCCCCCAAGCGTCGCTTCCGCCCCGGGATCGACACTGAAGAATAATCCATGCTTCTTCAGGGCATCATTCAATTGGAACTGCGTCAGCCCTGCTCCGACGACAACGTAACCGTCTTTATCTCCAATGGCCTTCAGATCATTCATCAAACCAAGGTCCAGGGAGATTCCTCCGTCATAAGGAATTGCATGTCCCTCCAAGCTGGAGCCTTTCCCAAAAGGAGTGACAGGAATCCCATATTCGTTGGCAAAAGAAAGGATCGCGCTGACCTCTTCCGTGTTTTGAGGGAAGACAACAGCATCGGGATCTGCCGCAGGGTGATAGGATGCATCATGATTATGCTGACCGATGACTGCAGCCGCTGTCGATATCCTCCCTGGATTCACAATCTTACTCAGTTCTTTCACAATGTCCATACCTAGCTGCACCTTCTTTCCATATATAAATAAGCTTAACATGAAGGCTGCGAATTAAAAAGCAGAATAGTTAGAATAAACAAACGCATTATAAAAAAACGTTCATGTATATTTTTCTAAGTAAAAAAAACAATAAAAAAGTAAAAATCAAATTTATTTCACATCTGTAAAATACTTTGATGCCGCGGTTTTCCGGAACGCCAATCAGTATGTGAAATATCACACAAACTCGATAAATGCAATAGTTATTTTAAATACTTTGTTAAAATTGATTAACAATTGATTAGTGATAGAATTATTTATGGCAGTTACAAAAGGTAAGTAATCATTCGAAAAGGTGGAATCTGATATGAACACATATCGCAATAATGAAGATGGATCCATTTCCACTTCTCTAAGAGGTAAGAACTTAATTTCAAATCCTTTTCTAAATAAAGGTGTCGCTTTTACAAAAGAAGAACGGGCAGAGCTTGGTCTTGAAGGCGTATTGCCAGCGACCGTATTGACATTGGATGAGCAAGTGAAGCGTGCTTACGAACAGTTCAATGCACAGCCTAACAACTTGCTGAAAAACAATACATTGAACCAGCTTTACAATCGTAACGTGGTTCTTTACTATCGTCTTTTGACTGATCATCTAAGCGAAATGCTTCCTGTCGTTTATACTCCGACTGTAGGACAAGCCATCCAGGAATACAGCCATGAGTACACACGCCCAGGCGGTGTTTATCTTGATATCAACAATCCGGACGGCATCGAGCAAGCATACGAAAATAATTTGCTTAATTCAGATGAAATCGACTTGATCGTAGTCACTGACTCCGAAAGCATCCTTGGAATCGGCGACTGGGGTGTCGGCGGCCTGAATATCTCCATCGGTAAATTGGCTGTATACACAGCAGCTGCTGGCATCGACCCTAACCGTGTACTTCCAGTCGTAATCGATGCTGGTACAGATAATGAAAAATTGCTTAACGATCCGCTTTATGTCGGTAACCGCCATAAACGTGTACGCGGCGAGCAATATGATCAATTCATCGATGCTTTCATCAGCAAAACAGTAGCGAAATTCCCTAACGTACTTCTACACTGGGAAGACTTCGGCAACCGTAACGCTCGCAACATCATTGATAAGTATGGCGACAAGATCCTTACTTTCAACGATGATATCCAAGGAACTGGCGCCATTACACTTGCAGCTGTGATGAGTGCTTGCAAAGTAGCTGGCACACCAATCAGCGAGCAGCGCGTCGTTGTATTTGGTCCTGGTTCTGCAGGTATCGGTAACGCAGACCAAATCGCTGCTGCCATGGTACTTGATGGCATCTCCAAAGAAGACGCATTGAAAAACTTCTGGGCTATCGACCAACGCGGTCTTTTGACTGATGACATGGATGGCATTGCTGATTTCCAGAAACCATACCTTCGTTCTGCTGATGAAGTAAAAGACTGGAATAGAGAAGATGGCATCATCGGACTAGCTGAAGTCATCCGCCAAGTGAAACCGACTATTTTGATTGGTACTTCCGGTCAAGCTGGTGCATTCAGTGCCGAAATCATCAAAGAAATGGCAAAACACGTAGAGCGTCCAGTCATCATGCCTATGTCCAATCCGACTCCGCTTGCTGAAGCAATTCCGAAAGACTTGCTTGAGTGGACTGACGGTAAAGCATTGATCGCAACAGGAAGCCCGTTCGACCCTGTTGAATACAAAGGTACGACTTACCACATCGGTCAAGCGAACAACGCCTTTGCTTTCCCTGGTCTTGGACTTGGCTCCATTGCTGTAAAAGCAAGCCGCATCACTGATTCCATGTTTGCCGCTGCAGCCAATGCAATCGCGGACATGGTTGAAAGCAATGTACAAGGCGGTTCCTTGCTTCCAGCAATCGACGAACTTCAACCTGTTTCAACCGCTGTTGCAGAAGCAGTTGCCAAAGCTGCAATCGAAGACGGCGTATCTGATGCAAAACCTGAAGAAATCAAAGACCTTATTGCTAAATCTGTATGGAAACCAGAATACAAAACCATCAGAGGCTAAGATTTTAAAGAATTTCTCATGGTGCAGGTGACTCCTTCATAAGGAGGCACCTGTATTAATTTTGACAATTCGAGCAAGATAACTACTGTAGGGAGTGGAATGAACATGAGTTTTGGTGAAATTTTCATCATTCTAATACCGATCTTCTTCGTAATCCTTCTTGGATTCATCGCAGGGAATCGGGGCATATTCAACAAAGAAACATCCAAAGGGATCAACACACTTGTAACAAAAATCGCATTGCCAGCACACTTATTCGTCGGGATCACAACTACTTCCCGTGAAACGATTTTCGATAAAGCTTCTTTCCTTGGAGCATTGATCATCGGTGTTATCGGATTCTTCATCGTTGTACTTCTTGTCACTAAATGGACTACTAAATACGATTTCGTACAATCAACGATGCTTTCCTTGAACTCGACTCAGCCAACGTTCGCCTTCATGGGTATCCCGGTTTTGGGAAGTCTGTTTGGCGCCGAAGCAATCGCTATTCCAATTGCTTTGATGGGTATCATCGTTAACGCATTACTTGATCCACTGTCCACCATCCTTGGTACAGTAGGTGAACGTAACCGCGGTACAGGATCAGATGAAAAACAAGAAAGCTTGTTCAAAGTAACAATGAAATCCATCCTGCATGGTCTCAGCGAGCCGCTTGCTTGTGTACCTATCATCGGTTTGCTTCTTGTGCTTATCTTTAACTTCCATCTGCCTGAATTAGGCGAAAAATCACTAGATCAAATCGGTGATGTCGTATCCGGTGTTGCATTGTTTGCAGTCGGTGTCACAATCGGTATCAATAGAATCAAACTAAGCTTCTCTGCATTCTCGATCGCAATCCTGAAAGCAGTCGTTCAGCCGCTTGCTATGATTGTCATCGCGCTTGCACTTGGTTTGAAACATGATGATCTTGTAATGGCAGTATTGCTTGTATCCTTCCCAGGTTCCGCGGTTGCATCCATGATCGCAATTCGCTTCAAAAGCTTGGAAACAGAGGTTGCTTCCGCTTTCGTAATCAGTGCCATTATGTCCATCATCACCTTGCCGTTCCTGATCACGGCGATAATGTAAAAATAAAAGGAGTATCCCCTGATAGAGGGGATGCTCCTTTTTTTATTTGACGGCAGGAAGGTCATCTGATTTCGACATTTCGTCTCGCAAGTAATCCATGTATCGTTCCAGAGTGGTCAGAATTTCATCTCGTTCATCATCCGACAAGTCACCGGCATGCTGCAACTTTTTATATGGATATGCACTCACTTTACTTCCTTCCTTTCATTATAAGTTGATTATATTTATAACTACTGTATACCCCGCTCCCAAGGCAAGAAACATATGTAATACAAATGTAACGGAATTTTCAAATAATTATATCTAAACAAAGCGCTATTGTCCACTTCAGACAATAGCGCTTTGTTTTCGTCTTATTTAATGATCCTTACACGCTCTTCCAATGGTTTGAATTCTTTATCACCAGCTGGCATTGTCGGTTTACCGAATGGCATCTGTCCACGAAGCTTCCAGTTGGATGGGATATCCCACTCTTTTTGAATCGCTTCATCAACCAATGGGTTATAATGCTGCAGGCTCGCGCCAAGTCCTTCCATTTCCAGCGCAGTCCAGACAACAAGCTGATGCATACCAGAGGTCTGTTCAGACCAAATCGGGAAGTTGTCTGCATAGAGTGCGAATTGCTCCTGCAAACCTTTTACAACCGTCTCATCTTCGAAGAATAGCACTGTGCCATATCCATTGCGGAATGATGCGATTTTCTCTTCTGTTGGTGCAAAGTTGTCAGCCGGCACGACTGCACGAAGCTGTTCTTCTGTTATATCCCAGAAACGGTCATGCTTGTCTCCAAGAAGTACGATGGCACGTGTGCTTTGGGAGTTGAACGCAGATGGCGTGTATTTAACTGCAAACTCCACAATCTCCTGAATACGCTCATCAGAAATAGGAGACTCCTTAGCTAATCCATAAATGGATCGTCTGTTTTCTAATGCCTTGAAAAAATCCTGAGTCATTACTTATCCCTCCAAAAAATTGTATTACCGTTAGATAGCTTACCCTTTTTGATAACCAACCATTAGTTACCTATGATAATGGGGTTACTTTCAGTAATTAATTTAACCCATTCCAAAGAATCCGTCAATAAAAAAGCGCTGCAAACAAGCAGCGCCCGACTTCCTATAAATGAATATCGACACCAGGACCAACCTGCAGTCCAAGCAAACTCCAAATAACGAACATAATGATCCATGCAGCCAAGATGATGACCGCAAATGGCAGCATGAGCGACATCAGCGTACCTAGACCAGCCCGTTTATCATACCGTTTCATGAAGCCAAGCAGCATGACCACATAAGGGCTCATCGGGGATAAAATATTGAAAGCCGAGTCCCCGATACGGAAGGCTACCTGCGTATAAGCGGGGTCATATCCCAACTGGTAAAACATCGGTACGAATACTGGCGCAAGCAGCGCCCACAGCGCGGAACCGCTTGTGATGAACAGATTGACGATGGCACTGATCAGCGTGAAGCCGACCATAGCCCCTACACCTGTCACATTCATATTCTCCAAAGCCACACTGCCATTGACAGCAATAATCGTACTGATATTCGTCCATTCAAAGTATGCAATGAATTGAGCAGCTGCAAATACCAGGACGATGAATCCGGACATCTCCTTCATTGCAATGCCCATCTTTTCCGGAATGTCCGAAACCTTCTTCAATGTACCAGTAGTAAATCCATAGGATACCGCCAGGATGATGAAGAGGATCAAAATCAAAGGAACGATATTACTCAAAAACGGTGATGGGATGACTGTCCCCTCTTCTCCGCGCAGGATACCGTTGGAAGGGACGATAAGCAAAGAAACCAGAATGACATAAATCCCCGCAGCAATCAATGCATTCCGGACACCGCGTTTCTGCTCCGGCCGCAATTTTTCAATCTGTGCATTGAGTATGCCTTTGTCGGCAAAGGCAGGATCATAATCACCAAGCCGAGGTTCGATCAATTTCTTGGAAACGAACGCTACGACGAAAACGAGCATGATGGTAGATGCAGCCATGAAATACCAGTTATCTAGCGGGGAAACTGCCCGCGCATCACTATACTGTCCTTGGATGACTTCCGTGGAAATGCCTGACAGCAAGACATCTGTTCCCGCTATCAAGAAATTCGCTGTAAAACCAGCAGATACAGCGACGAACGATGTCAGCAGTCCCGCAATCGGATGCTTGCCGATGGAATAATAGATCATTGCGGCAAGCGGCGGTATGATTACCATTGCAGCATCCGAAGCAATGTTTCCCAAAACACCGGTAAAGATGATCATATATGTAACAAGACTCTTCGGGATATTCATCACCATCCCGCGCATGACCACTTCAAAGAATCCGACGTGCTGCGCAAGCCCGATACCGAACATCATGACCAGCACAAGACCTAACGGGGCAAACCCAGTGAAGTTTTCAAGCATAGAGGATAAAGCAAATGTCAATCCCTCTGTCGATATCATGTTGTTAACTTCCACAACCTCATTTTCCGGTGTGGTGACGGATACGCCAAGCATGCTCATGATCCAGGAAACAATGGCGATGATTACTGCCAGGTAAATGAAAAGCATGAATGGATCAGGCAGCTTGTTCCCAGCCCGCTCTATTGCCGAGAGAAATCTCAGAACCTTCCCCTCTTCCTTTCCAGGCTTTTGCGAGCCGCCATTTCGAACCTGATTTTCCATCTCTTTACCCCCGATCTGTTAGTTAGGTTAATATAGTCGGCTTCACACCATCTGGAATAGGGTTTGTATATCCATTCGGTCCCAGTCGCCTTTGCATTTCAAGCTTTGCAGCTTCCAGCTGCTCTGGCTTTTCGAATAAAGATAGTGCTGTAGCAGCCATCACTTCGCTTGCATACAGCATTCCTTTTTGGGCCAGTGATGTTTTCCCTTGTGATACCACTTGCCATGTATGCAATGGCGTCCCAACAGCGAAGCAGGCCGCATGGAACTGAACAGTTGGTGTGATTCTGCTCACATCGCCCACATCAGTCGAACCATATTGAAAATTCTCCGAATCATGGTATGGAATCGGCCTCGCAAGGATTGGCGAAGCATCCATTTCCTCTTCCCATAATGGTGCATCCTTTCCGATCAGCTGCAGAATCGATCGTTTATCGGAAGCAATATCTTCTTCACTCAAGGTCATCTGAATACCTCTGGCAAAATCAAGCTCCTCCGTTGTATAGTCAGGGACTTTGATACGCTCCACCTGTTCCTGCATGATTTGCTCAAGGACTGTATTGCGGATGAATCCGGAACAAGCTTTATCGAATGTTATCTCCAGCTCGGTTTCTGTCATCAGTGCTGCCCCCCGGGCGATCTTTACGACCCGCTGATAGATGCTCTCCACCTGTTCCGCCTCTGGTGCCCTGACTAAATAAAGGACCTCAGCTTCAGGCTGGACAACATTTGGAGAGACACCGCCTGCATTCGTAATCGCATAATGCAAACGCGCGTCCTGCACAACATGCTCACGGAGGAAGTTAGTGCCGATATTCATCAGTTCGACAGCATCCAGTGCGCTCCTGCCTAAATGAGGCCCTCCTGCTGCGTGTGCACTTTTCCCCTTGAACTTGAAATATACTTGATAATTGGCCAGCGTCTCCGCTCTTTGCACCCCGCTGTGCGTATAAGGATGCCATGTAATGGCTGCATCGGCATCATCGAAAATCCCCTCTTTCGCCATGAAGGTTTTACCTGATCCACCTTCTTCTCCCGGACAGCCGTAATAACGGACAGTTCCTCTCAATCCGTTTTCCTTCATATATTCCTTGACTGCCAATGCAGCTCCAAGCGCACTTGTACCAAGCAGATTATGTCCGCATCCATGACCCGTCCCTCCCGGAACGATTGCTCTTTGTTCAATGACTCCTGCCTCTTGGCTTAAATCCGACAGTGCATCGAATTCCCCCAAAAAGGAAATGACCGGCTTGCCTGCACCGAAATTCGCCACAAAAGCCGTCTCGATTCCCGCAATACCGCGCTGGACTTCAAATCCTTCTTCCTCCAGCACATCCGCAAGGAGAGCAGCAGATTGTTTTTCTTGAAAGCGCAATTCCGCGAACTCCCAAATCCGTTCACTTACCGCGCATAGCTTTTTTGCTTTATCCTTTAAAAGGCCATCGATCGAAATTGTCTCCATTAACTATTCCTCCTTGGTACGCGAATCACATGTTAGCTTTCCTCACCTGTGATGTTACATGTAGATGAGGGAATTCGCAATAGAATATCGTCAAAAAAGTCTAATAATTCAATTTTTATTGTAAGTTATCTTAACATACCTTAAGGAAAACGCTTACATATTCGACAAAAAAACAGGAAGTCTCCTCTTCCTTTTGGAAGAAAACTTCCTGACCTGCACATCAATGAGTGAATTGCGCATCATAAAGACGGCGATATGCACCTTCTTTTTCTAATAGCTCACTATGCTTCCCTTCTTCTGCAATGCCTTGCTTTGTGACCATGATTATCTTATCAGCGTGTTTAATTGTAGCCAGCCGGTGCGCGATGACCAATGTCGTCCGCCCCTCCGACAGCTCATCCAGCGCTTCCTGTATCTTCACTTCCGTCTCTGTATCCAGCGCAGATGTCGCTTCATCCAAAATAAGGATCGGGGGATTTTTCAGGAATACACGCGCAATGGATATACGCTGTTTCTGTCCGCCGGAAATCATCACGCCGCGTTCGCCGATGACGGTATCCAAACCATCCGGCAGTTCTGCAAGGAAATCTGTCAGCTGCGCCCTTTGCGCCGCTTCCTCTATCTCTTCATCCGTTGCATCAAGCTTACCGTAAGCAATATTCTCTTTGATCGTGCCACCGAACAAATAAACATCCTGCTGCACAATCCCGATTTGACCGCGGAGGGAGGCAAGCGTCATCTCATCGTTCGGTATACCGTCGATGGTGATCTGGCCTGCATTCCGTTCATAAAATCGCGGCAGCAAGCTGCATATCGTCGATTTACCGGCTCCTGATGGACCGACAAAAGCGACGGTTTCTCCAGCATTGATGGAAAAACTGATATCTTTCAGGATCGAGCTCCCCTCTTTATATCCGAAAGATACATTCTCATAGCGGATATTCCCGGCCAATGAATCCACATGCTTGGCATCTGGGGCGTCTTTTATATCCGGATCAAGCCGCATGATATCCATATAACGCTGAAAACCAGCAATCCCCTTCGGATACAGCTCAATGATTGCACCGATTTTCTGAATCGGCTGGAAGAATACATTCGTCAGGAGGATAAAGGCTACCAAATCGCCATATGACATCCTGTCCTGGATGATGAACCATGCCCCAGCCACCAACTGGAATACTGCTATGAATCGCATCAACATATAAGTAACGGATAAATTCAATGCCATGATCTTATAGGATAGCAGTTTTGTCAGGCGGTAGCGTTCATTATTGACCTTGAACCGTCCTTCTTCATGCGCTTCATTGGTAAAAGCCTGGACAACACGGATACCGCCGACTGTGTTTTCGATACGGGAACTGAAGTCCGCTGTATCTTCATTCATCCTCCTGGAGGCTTCTGTCATTTTCTTATTACAATAAAGGACAATCCAGAATAAAATCGGTACAACAAGCATTGTCATCAATGCAAGCGGCCAATTGATGAAGAACATGATCAACAGCGCACCAGCAATGGTCATCACCGCTATGAACAAATCTTCCGGTCCATGGTGGGCCATCTCACCGATCATGAATAAATCGTTTGTCAGACGGGAAATCAAATTCCCTACCTTTGTATTATCGAAGAAGCGGAAACTCAATTTCTGCATATGTGTAAACAGCTGCTTCCGCATATCACGTTCAATATTGATACCAAGCTTATGTCCCCAATAGGTTACGATGTATTGCATGACTGTACTCAAGCCATATACGATGAACAGCAGGATACATGCAGTTACGATCCAGCTCCAGTTCTCCGTCGGAAGCAATCGGTCCACCATCATATTTACACCGATCGGAAAACCAAGCTCCAGTATAGCTACAAAGACTGCGCTGCCGAAATCCAGCATGAACAGCCGTTTATACGGTTTATAAAAAGCAAAAAAATCCTTTAACAAGAACCAACACTTCTTTCCAGGAATGATTATCACTCTATTTTACATAAAACAGCCCGACAGCGCATCCATTTATCAGAATTCAGTACACAAAAAAACCGGCGCACCCGTGCACCGGTCTCCCCCTCATACTCCTTCTTCGACTCGCCGGAGCTCTTCTTGCTCCCCGGCAATCAATTTATCCAGGAAGTAAGCAACGCCCAGATCATCGTTTGATTTCGTAACATGCGTGGCAATTTCCATAAGCTCTGTCATCGCATTTTCCATGGCAACACCGTTGCCGGCAACCTCGAACATACTGATATCATTCGGACTGTCCCCAACCGCATAGATATCTTCCTTTTGGATTCCATACTTTTCAGCAAGCATGGTAACGGCATAGCCCTTACCTGAATTACTTGGTAATATCTCCAAAATATGCTCTCCGGAAGAGGTCACTGTGATTTTGGAATTCTGGCTGATTGCCTTATACACTTTAGCGAGATTTTGAAGATCGAAACTGAAGCAAAGGATCTTGAAAATCGTATTTTCATCAGTGAAAATATGATCTATATTCGGTACAAAGCGAATGCCGGATTGCTTGAATTGAGACATGGCACCGATCCAGAGCTGCTCCAGGTTTTCATCCGGATTGGCCGAAACCACCTTATCCAATTCCGCTTTCAGCTTCTCTTCCCCATTATATGGAGACAGCAGCTCCGTTTCTGTATACACTTCAAAATAGATGTCCTGTTCGACAAGGAAATCAGCAATTTCCTTCGCCAATTCTTTCTCAAAGATAATCTTGTTAAGTAATCTATAGCCTGTGTCATGAATCGTGCCGCCATTGGATGCGATGATCGGGATGTCCAAATCATCGCCTACAAGGGATTTTACATCGAATGTCGCACGGCCGGTACTGATGGCTACCAGCATATCGGCATCCACGGCGCGTTTGATGGCCGCTTTATTTTCTTCGGGGATTTGACTCTCGGTATTCAATAATGTTCCATCCAAATCGATCGCGATCATTTTTTTAGCCAAGTAAAATCCTCCTAATAAGATTTTTATGTAGTCATTCCTGCCATTATTAAATTATAATGGTTTATTGTGGGACTTTTCAATCGAGAGCAGATGAAGAGGTTTCATCTTATAACGAAAGAGGAAAAGGCTTACATATTATAACACAATAATCATACAACTCAGGAGGTACAGAATATGCAGAAAAAACAATCAAGCAGCTTATTGTATTTTTTTGGTGCATTAGGCGGCTTGCTTTATGGCTATGATACCGGAGTCATTTCTGGTGCGTTGCTGTATATTGATGAAGATCTCGGCCTTACTTCCTTTACAGAAGGATTAGTCGTCAGTTCCCTTTTGGTCGGCGCCATCATCAGTGCCGCAATCACTGGAAGAGTCACGGATAAAATAGGACGTAAAAAGACGATAATCAGCGCCGGTATCCTGTTCCTTATCGGTGCATTGACTGCTGGATTGGCTGTCAATGTAACGATGATGGTCATTGCCCGTGTCATTCTTGGTTTAGCCGTCGGATGTTCCACTACTATTGTACCACTATATTTATCAGAGCTTGCTCCGAAAGAAAAGCGCGGCTCTCTTGCTTCATTGAATCAGCTGCTGATCACAATCGGTATTTTATCCTCATACCTGGTGAACTACGCTCTATCCGATGCAGGCGCATGGCGCTGGATGCTTGGACTGGCCGTCATTCCCGCAGCGATCCTGATCATCGGCATGATTTTCATGCCAGAAAGTCCGCGTTGGCTTTTAACGACCGGTAAAGAAGATCAAGCACGCGCCATCCTGAAACGTGTGCGCGGTGAGAATGCTTCCATTGATGAAGAGGTTGCCGAAGTCATGAAAACAGAAGAAGAAGACGAAGGCGGTATGAAAGAATTGCTCTCCAGCTGGGTGCGGCCTGCATTGATTGCCGGCGTGGGAATTGCCTTTTTCCAGCAGTTCATCGGCATCAATACAATCATCTATTACACTCCGATAACGTTGGAGAATGCTGGCTTTGGAGATTCCGCCGCCATACTTGGTACTGTCGGCATCGGGGCAGTCAACGTATTGATGACGATCATCGCCATCCGTTTTGTCGACAAGATCAACCGTAAGACTTTGCTTATGGCAGGTAATATCGGTATGGTTGCCAGCTTGATCGTCCTATCCACCGTCAACTTGCTTGCACCTGATTCGACAGCTGCAACATGGGCAATCATCGTTTGCCTCGGCACATTCATCATCTCTTTCTCGACAACCTGGGGACCAGTCGTCTGGATCATGCTGCCGGAACTATTCCCTACCAGCGTCCGCGGAATCGGAACAGGTGTGGCTACCTTCGCTTTGCACGGGGCTAACTTGATTGTTTCCTTGCTATTCCCGATTTTGCTCCGCACAATCGGTATCAGCTCCCTATTCTATATTTTCGCCGTCATCGGTATCCTAGCCTTCCTGTTCGTGAAATTCTTTACTACGGAAACACGCGGGAAGAGCCTGGAACAAATCGAGGAAGATTTGCGCAAACGCAGTGCAGTTTAATCCAAACGAAAAGCCGCCCAGCCTGGGCGGCTTTTACTTCGATAACTTTTTCTTTTTAAATGTAAGGAGGGTTACCGCCAAAGCCGCAATGGTCCATCCCCCAAGCCAAAGGATATCTCCGCGATAGGAGGAGAATGCCTCGCCATTGATCGCTCCCATACAAGCTTCCATTATATAGTTACCAGGCGAATAGCCTAAGATGTCAGCTATCACACTATCCGAAAAATACATCTCAATCATCGGACTGAAACCGAAAAGGAAGCTAAGCGGCAAAATATACATTGACGTTTGTACCAGATTTTCACTTAGTAAGCCAACCAAAGTGCCCATTGCAGCAAAGAAAATTACAGCCAATAGCAAGATGATACAAAATAGGAGCGGACTTTCCATTCGAACGTCTATGATCAGTATAGGTACAACAAAAGTAATGACGGTCAAGATAACCGAGATTATACTTTTTCCGATCATGATCTCAGCGGCTGTTGCAGGTGAAAGCAATAAAACTTGCAGTGTATTCTTCTCTTTCTCTTCCCCAATCAGGACTGCCTGTGCATACATCGTTACAAACGCAACGGCCTCTAAAAAAATAAACGAAAGTGCGAAGTCTTGCTCCCCATCCAGCCGGCTAAAAATCACAGCCAAAAATAGAGGCACGAATAGGACAGATAATATTGTGAAATTCGACTTTATATCGTGGTATTCCTTTACAAGCATGGCGGATAAACGAGCCGTATTCATGCTAATTCCCTCCCTGTCACTTCGATGAATATATCTCCCAGAGTCGGCTGATCGGAGTGAACGGCAGCTACTTCTTCTGCCTGCATATACCTATATAGGCGATCTGCACCGACAGGATCATTTTTGATTATTTCTTTACGTCCATCTTTCAGCTCAAGATGTATGGTGTTTTTTGCATACTTACGCTGAAGCAGACACGGTGCATCCAATTCCCGGATTTGTCCTTCATTCAGGAATGCAACTCGATCACAAAGCTGCGCGGCTTCTTCCATATTATGTGTTGTCAGGAAAATCGTCGTCCCCTCCCGGTTCAAATCCCGCAAAAGGTCATGCATCTTCTGCACATTACCTGGATCCAAAGCCGATGTCGGTTCATCCAGAAAGAGTATTTCCGGCTTGTGCAGGACAGCCCGGGCAAGCAGTACACGCTGCTTCATTCCTTTGGACAGTTTTTTTACTTGCTTTTTCTTATCATTTGCCAATCCCACCAGGTGCAGTACCTGTTCCACTCTTCCTGCAGCAACATTATAAAGCTTTGCATAGAAATCCAGATTGCGCTGTACAGTCAACCGGTCATACAACCCACTGTTATCCGTCAAGATACCTATCCTTCCTAAATCTGCGTCTTTTATTTTAGCTGCCGGCTTGCCCAAAATAGTAACATCTCCAGCAGTTTGCAGAAGCTGACCTGTAAGGATCTTGACAGTCGTTGTTTTCCCAGATCCACTTGGGCCCAGGAAACCAAAGACCTCCCCTTTTTTCACATTGAATGAGACTTGCTGCAGTGCACGCTGCTGGCCGAAGACCTTGGATAAATCATTTACCTGTAATGCGTACTCCATGTTGCTGCTCCTTTCCGTTTGTAACGGTTGATAATCACAGCTTAACGCCCTTTACGGAAAAACGCTGTAAAATCAAGCTTAATGGAAACCTAAAAAGACGAATGGAGCAAATGAAGGGATGAATGCTGCAATATCCAAGCTGAGTGGGGCACTTACAGACCGAGCATTCCCTTCAATTCCTCAAAGCGGTTTTTGGATAGCGGGACCGAGCTGCGTGAATGATCATCCAGAATCAAACTGAAGCTATTCCGTGTCCAGGTGACCACTTCCTTCACCTGCTGCAGATTCACCAGATAGGATCTGTGACAGCGAAAGAATCCGAATGCCCTTAGCCGCCCTTCTAATTCCTGAAGCGTATATGTACATGGAAATACTCCATCTTGAAGGTGCAGCTGTGCCATTCCTTCGCTGCTTTCAATAAAGTTGATATCAAACGGATTGAAGAGAATGATCTTATCATCGATTTTTGCTGGGATCTTTTCCAATTTGACTGGCTGAAGCACCTCTTCTTCTGCGGCATCTTCATCCTCTTTCTCTTCGATAGCTATTCGTTTACAGCTTTTATCCGTCAGCGAATAGACATGATCTGTCAACGCCAATGCATTTTCCAAATCTATAGTGGTAAGGAGGATGGTTTTATCTTTCTTTTTGAGCTCATCGATGATGCGATGGATGATCAAGCTCGTTTCCAGGTCTACATTCTGTTCCGGTTCTTCCATGATGACTATTGGCTGATCCTGCACAATCAGCCTTCCGATCTGCAGTCGGCGTTCCTGTGAAAAAGTCAGCTTGCCGATTTTGGTCGTTCGCCATTCGCGCAAGCCGACTTGCTGCATCACTTCTTCCAGATCCACCTTGCTTCCATGGATTTTCCGAAAGAAAGCAAGGTAATCCTTCACTCTCATCCTCGTGTAAGCTGCATCTTCCAGATACAGAAAGCCGATTCTATCATTCACGGAATGCAGGTTTTCGATATTTTCACCGAATAGTAGTACACTACCGGTAGAAGGATTTTCTTTTTTGTTAATTATTTTAAGAAGCTGATTCCCGATCACTTTATTGCAGCGAATCACATAGCACTCCCCTGCTTTCAGCTCTATATCGATTGGAGGCAGGAGCATCGTATTACGTGATGTCTTGCTGAGATTTGCAAATTGCAATGTCGTCATTTATGTATCGCCCCCCATTTTACTTTTATTGTAAAGCTAACGTCATGAATTGGAAATACCGAATCGGAGGTGAGGAGCATTGAAAAAGAATATTGATGATTACCTTAACGAAGGCATATATGGAACAAAAGAAACAAAGGCAAGTGAAAGGAAGGAATATCTGGGAACTTTGCGGGAGCGGACCATTCTGGCAATGACTGAAGGGGAGGTCGTCCAGCAAAAGGGACTGCAGCAGCTGGAAACAGCGATGAAAAGCTATCCGGATGCATCCTTGCGTTTATCTGGCGAAGTGAATATGCGCTTCTTCAAGCCCTATAAAACACTCGCGTCATCCTACCGTATCCCCTACACATCCGTCACCAATCAAGGAGTCGATGTGGATATTGCACTCGTGCTGCATGTCGACCATGCAATAGATAAGCAGGAAATCTTCTTGGAAGAAAAAGAAGCCCCTGCAAAGAGCATCGAAAAAACGGACCATTCTTTTTCTTCCATGCTTAAGAATATCTTTAAAAGGTAATAGAACTGTTAAGCGCTAGTAAGATTCATGTGATAGCCCGACCGAAAGGAGTAATAAATTTGTATACATTCCATGCAAAAGATCTATCCACCAAGACACATTATAAAATACTCACAGGAAGCATCATCCCTAGACCGGTAGCCTTCATCACAACCAAGTCCGAGGAATCGGATGCCGTGAATGCTGCACCTTTCAGCTACTTTTCAATCGTCAGTGCAGCGCCTCCGATCATCAGTATTTCCATACAGCGCGCAGAGGGCAGACAGAAAGACACAGCACGTCATGCCATTCGCTCGGGGGAACTTGTCGTCCATATCAGCACCGAGCCGATCGCCGAGGATATCAATAAGACCGCAGCTACCTTGCCTGCCGAAGAAAGTGAGCTTGATCACACCGGTTTGACGCTTGTCCCGAGCACATATATCTCGGTTCCCGGAATCAGCGAAGCTTCCATCCGGATGGAATGCACTTTATATGATCATATCGAAATAAAGGATGAGGAAGGAGCTGTCACAGCAGACCTATTGCTCGCCAAAGTGGCAGGCTATCATCTTTCTCCGGAAGTTTATGATGACAGTACCGGGTATCTAGATGCAAAAGCAATCCAGCCAATCAGCCGTTTGGCTGGCAACGATTATAGTAAGCTTGGTGAGCTATTTACACTGAAACGCCCCAAATGACAAGGAGAGTGGAATATATCCATACGTATGCGACCTGGCATCATTCACCAGTATTCATGCCTGTGCAGAAGCGTTGAAAACACACCTTCCTGTGATCGACATACTCATCAACAATGCCGGCATCATCACACCAAAAAAGCAATATACCGCTGATGGCTTGGAAATGATGATGGGAGTGAATCACTTTGGACACTTCCTGCTGACCAATTTGCTGCTGGGACAGATCAAGGCAGCCCCACAAGGGCGGATTGTCGTCGTGTCCTCCGGTGCTTATAAAATCGGAAAAATCAACCTTCATGATTTAGACGGAACGGAATCCTATACGCCTTGGCGGAATTATGGCCACAGCAAGCTTGCCAATCTTTTGTTCACCAAGGAGCTCTCCCTGCGGCTGCATCATTCGAATGCCACAGTGAATGCGCTGCATCCAGGAGCCGTCAGTACGAGTCTAGGCGTGGACAGACACACCGGTTTCGGCAAAAAAGTCCATCAGTTGCTCCGTCCTTTTTTCCAATCACCCGCCAAAGGAGCTGATACCGCTTTGTATTTAGCAGAAAGCCCTGAGGTTCAGCATGTATCCGGCGGATATTTTTATAAACGGCGGATACAGGAAGTGAAGGGACAGGCGGATAATGAGGAATTATCCAAACAACTATGGGCAATGAGCGAAAGAAAAGTGGGATTGACTGTATAGTCAATCCCACTCTGGTACTAATAAGCCGCGCTCCCTCAACAGCTCGATCGCCTCGTCCATTATCGACTCATCATCTGCAGCCAGGGTATGGAGATGGATGCCCTCCGTCAATTCAGATAAATAGCCTGCTCTGCTGTTTGCAATCCTTTCAATGAACTTCTTGACTTCCCGGCGGCTGGAAACCATGATGGAGGCTGTTATTTGTCCGTAAACAGGATGTTCCACCCGGACATCCTTCACTGTCACTCCCAAGTCGACAAGCAATTGCAGCTCTTCCTCTGTTCGTCCAGGAGCATGCTGGCAAGCTACGATTCTTTCCACTGAATAAACTGGCTGCTGCTGCAGTATATATCCTTCACTGGTAGCAATGATCGGATGCTGCTCTGCTTTCAGGAGCGTGACATCGCCTACGATCACTTGCCTGCTGACATTCGCTTCCTTCGCCAATTCACTTCCCTTGAGCGGGCCATTTGCTGACTGCAGCTTTTCCAGCAGCCATTTTCTGCGCGTCTTCCCCAATAGCTTCTTTTTTTCTTGAACCATTCTGATCCGTCCTTTTTTCTGTTTCCTGTATTATAGCAAATAAAAAAGGCACAGCCATACCAGCTGTGCCTTAGTCTGCATACACTTCCTGTTCTTTTTGTCCCGGAAGCACTTTCCATGGGGTCTGCTGCAGGAATTCGAAGTAAAGAGGAGCAAATGGATGTCCGACATCCGAATTCCATGGTTTATTTGCACCTGTGAAGTGGACGATGGCCGGGGATTGACGCGCCTCCTTATAGCGTTTCCGTTCCGCAAGCTCCGGCGGTGTCTTGGTCTTGAGTATGATGAAGGATTGAGCGTTCCATCTTGGGTGTATCGGCTTCCACTTATCCCAAAGGATGGCATTCAAAGCATCCTGATCATGCAAGTAAAGGAACTCTGGATCATTGTTTTCATCAATGAATTGCAGTACCTTTTTTGAAATATCCTGTTCGCGCCAGCCTTCCATGTCGATGACCATCATACCGGAATTGAAATATTTACCCTCCGTCGTGATGTTCATCTTTTCCAGCCTCCGCAGCTGCCCGGCATCCTCCACTGCCGCCAGCAATTCACCATCCAAGTCCATGTCACACAACTCGGAAATGTCTGTAAGGACCAATGTATCGCAATCGATATAAATGACTCGCCCGACAGCTGGATCGGTTATGATTTCCGGAATGGAAATGCGGTAATAAGCTGTTTTATTGATATATCTGCTTTCTGTTGCATTCTTATATGATTCGGTATCTATGGTCAGAAAACGGATCGGGACACCGAATTGCATCGTCGTCTTCATCAGCCTCCGCTTATTCGGCTTGGTAATGCCTCCGTCGATTACATATAGCATGACTCGTCTGTTTCGATTGACATTTGTAAGCAGTGATGCCAGCATCACACCAAGGTGGTGGGCGTAATTATCATCCGCACTGGAAACAACATGAATTGTATCTTTGTGATGCAAGACGTTCATCCTCCTTTGAAATCGTATCTTTCTGTACCCCGCATTCCATTCCTGAAAACTTTCATCAGTGAAAATAAGCAGATAGGACCCGTTAATTATTTGATAATTAGGACAATTATCAGGTTAAAAAGAGCTATTACAACAAATGCAATTGCAATAGCTCTTAGATCAAGTTCCTGATCACGATAGCGGCTGATGGAGTTCCCATCCCAGCTTCAATATTTCTACGATATAATCTGCAACTTCTTCCGGATTCAGATCATCAGTTGTAACGCGTGCATTATGCTCTGCATAAATCGCCTGCCGTTCATCGAAAATCCGCTGAACCTCATCCACCGACTTATTATGCAGTACCGGGCGATTCTCGATCAGCAGATCCATACGTTCCTTCCACCGATCCCAGCTTAAATCAAGGAATAGCACAAGACAGCTGTCGAGGCATTTCTCACGGATGGCTTCCTGCTTGAACGCACCGCCACCGAGGGAAACGATATTGCATTGTTTATTATCACAAATATCGATGACCGTGTTCCGTTCGATTTCCCGGAAATATCCTTCCCCATGCTGAGCGAATATCTCCGGGATCGTCATGCCGCAACGGCGTTCGATCTCGATATCGATGTCGATAAAATCCCTATACAGTTTATCGGCCACCAGCTTGCCGATCGTCGTTTTCCCGACACCCATGAATCCGATCAGGACGATATTTTTCGCCCGCACGGGTATATGCTGTCTGCTCATAGTCCGCACGCCTTAACTCCCCTCTTTCATACCGTATACTTTGTGATATGTTCTATTGTATACGATAAGTCAAAAAATCGTAAGGGAGAAATGCTTTATTCCACTTTGGCATCCTCCAGCTCCAGATTCAGCCATTTCACTTCCTCCTCGGTCAATTGAATATCGATCGCCGGTAGGGCTTCTTCCAGCCGCCGCACATTTTTACAGCCGACAATGGCGCATGTCGGAAACGCTTGATGCAGGACATATGCGACAGCAATCTGGTTCGCCGTCACACCTTTCCTGTTGGCTATTTCGACAGCACGGTCATATCGTTCCCAGTTATCATCATTGTAATAGACACGCGCGATTTCTTCATCCGTCACATGATTGCGATCATATGTACCGGTGAAGAATCCTCCCGCCTGAGCTGCCCAGGAAATGACCGGCATTCCCGTGCGGCGATGCCAAGCAAGATATTCATCATCCAGCGCGACCGTCCCTGCCCATCGCACTTCATTCAGCTGCGCAAGGCTGAGATTCGGACTGTTCACCATCAGCCTGTCATATCCTTTGCTATCGGCATAGGCATTGGCCTCCTCGATACGATCCGGCTGCCAGTTGGACACTCCGTATATGCCTATTTTCCCAGCCTGCTGATGCTCATGCAGCATATCCATCAGTTCCTGGACAGATACACTGCGGTCATCCCGATGTATGAGATAGATATCGATGAAATCAGTCTGCAAGTTCCCCAAGCTCTCATGCAGATCCTTCGTAATCTCGACAGGGTCCACCCGTTTCAATTCCGGATGATGCGTGCCATCCCGATCGATATGATAATGGCCGCCTTTTGAGATGAGGATGACATCTTTGCGGGTGCCGCGCTCCTGCATCCATTGCCCGATCAGTTTCTCTGCCTGGTATTTTGCGTATTTCGGACCTGTATCGATCGTATTGCCGCCTGCCTGCAAGAAGGCATCCAAAACAGAGAATACATCTTGTTTTTTATCTTCGAAGAATTTTGTCGTTCCCAGGATCAATTTTGAGAGCGGGCGCTCGATACCTGGTATAGCTGTGTATTTCATCCTGAAAAGCCTCCCTTTTATTCTGAAAAGTAAGTCAGCAATTTGCATTCCTATTCCCTTATTCAGTGAAAAAGTATTCTTTGCTGCTGCAGAAAAAACAGAGTTCTTTGATCGGAAGAAGATATTACGAGGTTGTTTCCTATGCGGGTGTATATCCACTTTAGCATTATGTACATGCTGACAGCAAATAAAATGAGCAGGCTGTATGCCTGCTCATTTATTATCAGCCATTCATGGCTTCGGTCAAAACCGGTACGATTTGTTTCTTGCGGGATACAACACCTTTAAGTGTTGCCGTGTTGTTTGATAGTGTCACGTTGAACGCTTTTTCGACTGCTTCCGTATCTGCTCCCAAGGCAATTGCTGTGGAATCATTTGTCAGGATATTCGTGATGGCGAACAGATAGAGCTTCAGACCTTTATCCGTGATCTTCTGCTTCATCGCAGCCTCCACTTCAGCCTGACGGACAAGGACATCCTGTTCATCGACGACATTGACCTGTGCGATTTCGACAGTTGCATCGCCCATTTGGAATTCCTTCGCATCAAGTGTGATCAATTCCTCCGCGGTTTTCTTGCTGACATCGGCGCCTGCTTTCAGCATATCCAAGCCATATGTATTTACATCGACGCCTGCGATTTCTGCAAGCTCCTCCGCGGCCTTCACATCTTGTTCCGTGCATGTAGGAGATTTGAACAATAGGGAGTCGGAGATGATCGCACTCAGCATCGCACCTGCGATTTCTTTCGGGATCTCCACTTCATGTTCTTTATAGATCTTTTTGATGATGGTAGCTGTACAGCCTACTGGCTCCGCACGATAATAAAGCGGATCCGCCGTCTCAAAGTTCGCGATGCGATGATGGTCGACCACTTCGATTACGGAAACAGTATCGATGTCCGAGACACTTTGCTGCTTTTCATTATGGTCTACCAGGATGACTCGCTCGGCATCTCCGTCGATTGCCTCAATCATCCGTGGAGCCTCCAAGCCGAAAGTTTTCAAGGCGAATGCCGTTTCTTCATTCAATTCTCCCAGGCGGACTGCTTCAGCTTCCATACCTAGTTTATTTTTCAGATGTGCGTATGCAATTGCGGATGTAACCGCATCTGTATCCGGGTTTTTATGTCCGAAGACGAGTACTTTACTCACTGCCTATCTCTCCTTTTTGCATTGTCGGCTATTGCCGGACATGATGTATTCATTTTACATGATTCGAGCCGTTTTAAAAAGGGACTCACCTGGAAACATATCTATTACCGTGCACCCAGAAACGCCAAGGATAATCACGCGCTTCCTGTGCATTCGGAATTCCGATTCTCGGCCCTATCTCCACTTGCTCAGGTTTATAGCCTTGCGTAATATATAGCGGCGGTTTGGTGAAATGACCGCCATATTGCGCTTGCATGATCCCCATTGCCTGACACAGCTTGCCCGGGCCATTCGTCAGCTCTCTCGGCTTTCGCCCCGGCCTGCGCGTCTCCATGAGCGGAATCCCTTCCTTCGGTTCAAGCGCCCGGATGAGGACAGCCTCGGGTATCCCGGCATCTGCACTGACGACATTCAGCAGCACTTGCCGATGCATCGTGTACGTGTAGATATGGCCCGGGGCATGGAACATGATTTCCGTCCGTTTCGTCCGCCGATTATTGAAGCTGTGCGCAGCCCTGTCGAGTGCGCCCCGGTATGCTTCGGTCTCCACGATATATCCGGCGGTGATTCCTTCCGTTGTTTCATGTACAAGCAGGCAGCCCAACAAGCTTGGAGCCAGCTCCAATGTAGGCTGCTCATAGAATGACTGCGGCAGCGGCTGATAACTTGTCATTTAACATGCTCCTTTTTCAAAACAGGCTTCGGTTTTTGCTCCTTCCCTTTTAGCATTACCCAAACCTGGAATAAGAATGGGGCACCGATGATGACGAGGATGGCTATGATGGTGAATATCGGTATAGGATGGACAGCGCTGAAATGATCCAGCAGCATCCCTCCAACCAGCGGTCCCGCCACGCTCCCAAAACCTGTAAATCCCATTGCACCGAAATATGTCCCCTTCATATCAGGATTGGCAATCTCATCGATGAACATATCCGACATCGAGAATAACAGCACTTCTCCGATCGTGAACAAAATGACAGCTCCGGCAATCCAGATGATGTCATGCAAAAAAGCCATACTAAGCAGACTGACTGCAATCATGACATTCCCGAGCATCAAGGACAACACCAGCGAATACCGCTTCGCTACAGCGACTATCGGATATTGCACAATGAGGACCGTCAAAGCATTCAGCGTGAGCATCATGCTGAAAAGCTTAGCACCGTCCTCGATAGCGGGCGTGGCCGCAAAAAATTGCGGTAAGGTGGCGCTGAAATGTGAATACCCGAAGACACTGATCGTCACTCCTATCAGCAGGAACATAAACAATGTGTCCCTCCGCGTTACACGAAATGCTTCACGGACACTGATCCTGTTCGCTGCAGTGGTTGCTTCCACTTTGACTCGCAGGAATTGAAAGATCAAAACAAGTCCATAGACAAAATACACGGCAGCAGCTATCAGGAATGGCGCCGTGGAAGAAGCTGAACCGAAGTACAGGCCCAAAAGCGGCCCGAATACCACACCAATATTGATCGCTGTATAGCGCATATTGAAAACGAGCAAACGATTTTTTTGATCCGTCACATCCGATAAAAGCGCTTTGGATGTAGGTTCGAATAAAGAGCGGCATAATCCATTCAGTGCATTCATGACAAAAAATACCCAGATGGCATCCGCCAATGCGAATCCAACGAATACACCGCACCAGCCAAATATACTGATACCGATGATTTTCTTTCTGCCGAACCGATCGGAAAAATATCCTCCATAAAAGCTGGATAGAATACCGACCAAGGAACTGACGGCAATGATCAATCCCGTAAAACCTGCTGATGCCCCCTTCTCCTGTGTCAAATAAATGGCTAAAAAAGGAATACTCATACTAGTGGCCATCCTGCCGAACACTGTCCCTATGATGATCGTCCAGCTAAAAGGATGAAGTGAACGCAAAACCTGCATGCTGTCTCATCTCCTCGCAATCCAAATTATAGCAGATTACAAGGCTCTGTTCCCTGCTTTCCCGAACCTCAAAGAAAATAATCAAAAAGGATCAGACTCATGTCTGATCCTTCATTTTCCCTTCACTTTTCAATAGATCGCGAATTTCCGTGAGAAGTTCCTGTTCCACGGTCAGTTCCTCGACTATCTCTTCTGTCTGCGGCTGCTTACGCTTCAGCTTATTCATTACCTTGACCACCATGAACATCGCTGCAGCAATCAAAAAGAAATTGATTACAGTTTGAATGAATGCACCATACTTCACTACAGCATTGCCAACAGTGAACTGAAGCCCGCTAAAATCGTGCCCGCCTGTGATGATGCCGATAAGCGGCATGATGATATCATTGACGAGCGAAGTCGTGATGGCACTGAATGCAGCACCAATGACCACGGCAACCGCCAAGTCCACGACATTTCCCCGTAACGCAAACTCTTTGAATTCCTTGAGCATCTTTTATATCCCTCCTGCGGATAGTAACATTTTTGCGCATATATCTATCTTTTTCAGGTATGGATAACATAAAAAAAACAAGACCCGCCTGGGGTCTCATTCATTTTACAGTTCCTTCCACCAATCATCATGCATGGATGCTGGCTGCTGACGTTTATGCGTCGTTTTGAAATAACGATCCTCAAGCAGCTTGGCCGTCTTCTCGTCGATGATTTTACCTTCGAGATAATCATCGATGTCCTCGTATTTCAATCCAAGCTCCGCTTCATCTGCTTGTCCAGGCTTCTCGTCAAGCAAATCAGCAGTCGGCGCTTTTTCATACAGACGTTCCGGCGCGCCGAGCTCCATCAGCAGCTGCTTGCCTTGACGCTTGTTCAGACCGCTTAGCGGCAGAACATCCGCACCGCCATCCCCATATTTCGTGAAGAAACCAGTGATTGCTTCCGCTGCATGATCTGTACCTATGACAAGCAGCCCCTTCTGCCCGCCGATTGCATATTGGGCAATCATCCGCATCCGCGCTTTTATATTGCCTTTATGATAATCGGCAAGTTTTTCGCCAACAGCATCTTCATAGGCATCGGCAGCGTCGACTACAGGCTCCTTGATATTGAAAACATAAGATTCGGCCGGATCGATGAATTGCAATGCCAGCTGTGCATCCTCTTCATCCGCTTGCACGCCATATGGCAGACGAACAGCAGCAAAGGTCACATCCTTGCCTTCATTTTTCAATTCTTCGATTGCCAATTGCGCCAGGCGTCCGGCCAAGGAGGAATCCTGTCCTCCGCTTATACCAAGCACATATCCATTGGCACCTGTTTTCAGCAAATATTCCTTCAGGAAGTCGATTCGGCTGCGGATTTCCTGTTTTGCGTCTATTGTAGGTTTCACTTGCAGCTCTTCGATGATTCTTTTTTGATTGGACATGATTTTGCCTCCTCGATTGTCGATAGTAATACTCTTTTCCCTCTCAAGCTGGAACGTAATCTATATATGTATCATGCTCTCTTCCTCTAGTATAAACCAATCACCTGATAAAAGCCGAAAAATAAAACCCACGGGTCAGTTCTCCGCGGGTTTCCTATTCAGATATGCTTCTATTTCCTCCATCGTCTTTTCCATACGCTGGATATCTATATCAAAATCAAGATCTGTCGAACGAAAGAATGGATCGTCAAAAGTGAAAAGCTCTGCAATGTAGTCTTCATACGCACGCATCGCAACCATCTCCTTTCCATTTCCTCTTTCGTCTATTCTAGCTCAAATCCCTGCCGAAAAAAACCCATTCAAAGGAACTTATTCATCCCCTCCGCGTTTTAGAACGTCCTATTATTGTCAATAATTCCTTCTATGGAATAGAAGGAGGCAGAGTCAAGATGGATTTATATGATTTCATGAAAGAAGGCAACCCCGGAAGAAAGCAGACCCGGCAGCCTGGTATCCAGCACGAGATGGATCCCCTCCCGATTGAGGAATTCGACCATTGGAAGGGCAGCGGAAAGCTGCGCGGAAAGGTGGTCTTAATTACCGGCGGGGACAGCGGTATCGGACGCGCCGTTGCCATCGCCTATGCAAAAGAGGGGGCCGAAGTTGCCATTTCGTATTTGGATGAACACAAGGATGCGGAATACGCCAAAAAACGCATCGAGCAGGAAGGGGCCAAATGCATCCTCTATCCAGGGGATATAAGCGATGCCGCGTTTTGTGACAAACTTATCGAACAGGTTGTACAGGACTTCCATAAGCTCGATATCCTGGTGAACAATGCCGCCCGCCAGGAAGTGCAGAATGATCTGACCGACATTACGCCGGAGCAGTTCGAGCAGACGTTTCGGACAAATTTCTTCAGCTATTTCTACCTGACACGTGCTGCACTTCCGCATCTGGGGAAGGGAAACTGTATCATCAATACATCATCCGTCACCCCGTATATAGGGAACCCGACATTGATCGATTACACATCGACCAAGGGGGCCATCGTCGCTTTTACTCGTTCCTTGGCAAAAGGATTGGCTTCTAAAGGGATAAGGGTGAATGGCGTCGCACCCGGACCGATTTGGACACCGCTCATCCCGGCCACCATGCCGCAAGAGACCCTCCAAAGCTTCGGCACCCAGACACCGCTTGGCCGCCCAGGCCAGCCGGTTGATCTTATTGGCAGCTATGTATTGCTTGCTTCCGATGAAGCAGCTTATATTACCGGCCAATTCATTCACGTAAATGGCGGGGACTATATGTCATCTTAAGGAAAATAGGGAAGCTGCAGATGCAGCTTCCCTATTCTTTGCTTTTCCATGCTTGGGTTTTATCATCTTCATCGAATTCGATGATGACATCCGTGACGCCTCTATGCTTCATGATTTGAGCCTCCAGCCGATCCTTGATATCATCGGCGGCAGCCACAGTTATGGTCGGATCGATTTCCAGTTTCGCTTCGACGTGGAAAGATTCCCCTTCTTTCACCACTGTCATTTCCTGCACATCCCGCACATCTTTATCGGCAAATAAGATATTCCCGATCTTATCAGCCATCTCTTCGTCCGCTTCCCCGATGACACCAGCGGCATTATCAAGGAAAACACGCCCGACGACCAGAAACATCATGGCACCGATTATGATGGATGCGATACCTTCCGCTTGGTAAAACGGTGTATAAGCGGCAATAAGGATAGCGATGATGGCGATCAATCCCCCGCTGGTTGCAACCAAGTCTTCCATGAAGACCAGCTTTGTAGCTGGCTTTGCCCGTTTCACATGGGCAAAGCTCATAGGAATGACCGCCAGTCCCTTTGCACCCGATTCGCTCTCATGGGCAATCTCACGCATAGCTTTCAGCAGCACGTACCCTTCCAGGATGCAGCCGAGAGCAAGCACGGTGATACTGATCCATAATCCTTCCGACTCTGACGGATGAGCCAAATGGGTGATTCCCTCACGGATCGTTTCATAAGCAAGTATCCCGACGATCAGAACAGCTCCCAGGAGAACTAAGTTGACAGCCCGGCCGAACCCGCCAGGGAAACGCTCCGTCGGTGCTTTTTTACTAAGTGCGGATCCGACATAGACGAATAGCTGGTTGGCAGCATCTCCGAAACTATGCATCGTTTCTGCGAACATGGCCACATTTCCTGTCAGTAAGAAAGCTCCTCCTTTTACAAGCGCAATAACCAAATTGACCAATGCAGCCAACGCAGCTGATTTACTTCCTTGGCGCAACAGACTTACATACTCTTTCATGCTGTCTCTTCCTTCTTTGTATATTTATATGTAGCAGTTTATGGTAACAATAATTTTAGCATAGCATACATTGAATGCAACACTGCCCCTTTTGCTCTCTGTCAGGCTGTATGTTTTAGTTTTAGTAGAAACGGTTATTCCATATACATGCATTTCAATTTTTTTTACTTGCAGTCTTCGGCCTGACGTGTTAATATCTTGAACAATATACTTTTACAAAGGAAGGAGACAAAAAATGAGAAAAGTAACGCTGGAACAGATTTATACCCACCCCATTGCAGTGAAATACCTCGGGCGCTCCGGGCAGGCCCATGCGATATCGGTAGCCGAAAAAGCCTTGGTCATCAGCGATAGGGATCAAGTCGATCCAGACATGGCGGTCAAAGCCGCATTGCTGCATGATATCGGCCATTATGAATGGTACCGTGACGGGAAGTGGGACTATGATCTTTATAAACAGAATGATATCCATGCCATCAAGGGCGCTGCACGTGCACACAAGCTGCTGATCCGATTAGGTGAAGATCCTCGGGCGGCTAAAGCGATTTCCTTGGCCATCCTGCTCCATACCGACTCGTACCTGCCTGATCAAAACCTGAAGCTTGATCCCTTACAAAAAGTGGTGGCCGAAGCAGATACGGCTGATGAAGAAGCAGGCGGCGCGCATCATTATAAAAGCATTTCACAGCAAGAAGCACTGAAACGCATCCGGAAATTGGACGCAAGCATCGAGAAGCGCATGATGAGACAAGTCCAGACAAGCTGATCATGACCGCTTCCTTCCCCCTTCCTTATATCCCCTATCTTTCCTGTTAAATCTACTCTTCAAAACGTGCAATCTGCCTCTCATTCGGCTATGCTAGAGTATAGTATAAGAGATTACAAAAGGAGAATAGAGTTTGCACTGGAAAAGGATTATAGTAACCACCCTACTTATGACAGTTGCAGCGTTGATCCTATTCGGCTTTTTGCATATAGAGCAGCTTCCGCCAAATCAATCCAACCCTGCTGATTCCATGGATGCAGAAGACATCACCGGCCTTCATCCCACAGTAGAAAAGAATATGCATAAACTGATCGAAAAGTCTGCTGATATCGGAATCCCGATCATCATCACCGATGACTACCGTTCCAATGAAGAACAAGACAAGCTGTACGCTCAAGGACGGACAACAGAGGGACAGATCGTCACCAATGTCCAAGGAGGGGAATCCATGCATAATTATGGACTCGCCATTGACTTCGCCTTGGAGCCGGAACCGGGAAATGTCATTTGGGATATGGAATACGATGGGAATGGCAATGGGGAATCCGATTGGATGGAGGTAGTCGAAATCGCCAAAGAACTTGGCTTCGAATGGGGCGGAGATTGGCAAGGCTTCAAGGATTACCCGCATCTGGAAATGCATATCGACCAATGAGAGGCTGGGACAAAAGTGTTTTAGCCAAATAAAAACCGAACTATATTGCAAATCTTCATACGAAAATTTGCATAAGTTCGGTTTTTTGATTAGTTATCTCCTAGCGCAGGGAGAACACGGAGACTCCTGCGGGAACAGCGCGAGCTGAAGACCCCGCAGTGGTGACCTTTCCACGAGGAGGCTGAGGCCGGGTCCGCGGAAAGCGGTGTGTCCTGCCGAAGCAGGGCTCAAGAATAAGATTCGGTTTTAAGCACTGGGGAATTAGTTATGTCCCAACCTCTTTGTTTTCATAACGAAGAAAAATTGAAGTAAACCACTAATAACGTAATATAAATTTCTGCTATCTCTTCCTATGATAAGCTTGCTTCCTTGTGAATCGAGCTGCTCTTCCACATTAAGACGGTTCATGGTTTATGTGAAGGAGGGAGGAAATGAAAAATCTATCAATCATCTGTTTCACTATGATTGCGGAATGCTTATAGCTACCATCTTCCAAATGGATCGGATGGAGATTTCCCTTCTGGCAAGTATAATGGTTTTCGCTGTGATTTGGCTGTCATCCCTGCTCAACAGAAACGCGAATAATCAGTCAGTCATATACTATGCCTCCTATTTATAACAGCCATTCGTAAGCTCAAAAAAAGCACCCTAAAGGCGCTTTTTTAGTTAGCGATAATAAGATAGGCGCTAAAGCAGATGACGTAGATGGCAAAACAGAAAACCGCTGCGCGCATGTAATTGCTTGTCAGGTCGAACAATACCTTCAATCCATTGGATAGGATCGCAGCTGTCGTTAGTACAAAGGTAATCCCAAGCATCAGCATAGCGCTGACGAAAGTGATCTGCTCCATTTCCACCCTCTCCTTCACTATTACTTACACTCATAATAGCTGGAATCGGGGACGCACTCCTGTTTTTCCGGTAACATTATCAGCAGGGAAGTGACTATTTTGTCACCTATCACAATTCAAGCTGGGAAGGATACAGTGTCATACCGCCATCGACGAAAAGAGTCGTGCCGGTTACATAGCTTGATTCCTTGGATACCAGCCATGCCGCTGCCGCTGCAATTTCTTCTGGTTTGCCAAAGGATTGCATCGGTATCTTTTTCATTTGCTTTGCTTCATTTTCCGGCTTTGTATCTTCGTTCCGCTCCGTGGCAATCGTTCCTGGTGCAATGGCATTCACCCGGATGCCCTTGTTTGCATACTCGAGAGCCATCGTCTCCGTCAGAAGCTTGATTCCGCCTTTTGATGCCGCATAATGACTATCCGATGGCTTCGGTATCTGCTGATGAACACTGCTTATATTGATGATGCTGCCTTTGATATCATTATCCAGCATATAGCGGAGAGCCGCTTGCCCGCCCAGGAAGGTGCCCGTAAGATTCACATCCAGGACACTTCTCCACGTATCCTCATCCATTTCATGGAATGGCTCCGGTTTACTGAATCCAGAATTATTCACCATTACATCGACTCCGCCGAATTCCTCCAATGCCCCCTCAAGCAGTTGCTGCACCTCGTCTTTCTTGGATACATCCGCTTGAATGACGATAGCCTTCCCGCCTGCCTGACGGATATTTTCAGCTGCTTGTTTGGCACCGTCCTCATCTCCGCGGTAGTTGACAACAATATTCATGCCCTCTTGTCCGAAACGTTCCGCAATTGCCCGGCCGATTCCTTTGGATGAACCCGTGACGATGGCAGTCTTTCCCTTCAGATCATTGTACATATGAATAACCCTCCCGAATCGTTCTTCTCTGCTTTTCCCAAAATTCAATGGATGAAAACTTTTCTACAAATTATGACAAAATAAGACTTGAAGCGCTTCACTTCCTGGTCCTTCTTACCGATATAAGAAGAAACCATGTGCAGAGGAGATCGTTCAATGAATTCTACGATTCAGGCAGTAGTCAATATTGCCCCCATTATAAAGGACACTCTAGGACCGACAGCCGCAATGGGCGTACTGGATACCGAGAAGTTTGTATACTATGCCCCATCGACAATCTTGACTCTAGACATCGAAGCGGGAAAAACAAGACTGGATGAACATGACGTTTATCTTCGCGCCATCAAAGGTGAACAAATCGTTTTTGCGATCACTGAAGATTATGAAGAACTTGGTGCACCAGTCGTCACTTCCATAACTCCGATCCGCGATATGGAAACGAATGAAATCGTTGGCTTATTATCCTTATCCCGTACATTGGAGCATCAAGCGAAGCTGGATAAAGAGCTTAGCAAATTGAATGATGTGATCGATGCACTTCAAGGTAAGGTACAGCACGTAGCTGCCCAGGCAGAAGAGCTTTCGGCTACAAGTAGTGACATCAACGAACAAGCCAACAGCGCCAATCAAAACTCACACCAAATTGGGGAAGTGGTTCAGCTTATTGAACAAATTTCCACACAGACGAACCTTCTTGGATTGAATGCAGCCATCGAGGCAGCCCGCTCAGGGGAAGCAGGAAAAGGCTTCGGGGTTGTGGCAGATGAAATCCGAAAGTTATCCGATAACACGAAGGAAGCCGTCCAAACCATCGGCAAATCCCTATCGGAAATCCGTTCCAGCATCGAGAATCTCACACTGAGCATCAACGAAGTTTCCACTTCCTCCGAGGAGCAGTCGGCCATCATGGTCGAATTCATGGATGATATCCAGGCTTTGGACGAAAAGAGCAAACAAATCATCGAAACAATGAAAAAAGTGACGAATCAAGGTTAAGGAGGTTGACTGATAATGCATCCTACAATACAAGCAATGGTCCACTTAGCACCGGAAATCAAAAAGAATATCGGGGAAAACAATGTTGTAGCAGTGACAGACAAGGAGAATTTCGTTTATTTCTCCCCTTCCAAGGATTTGGATGTGGGCATCAAGGTTGGGGACTTTGCCTTCACAGAGGATAATGATTTGCTGCGACGGGCGCTGCAAGGCGAAAAAGTGCAGGTCCATATCCCAAAAGAACGCTATGGTATCGGCATGCAAAATACCGCCAATCCAATCCGTGATGAAAATGGGGAAATCGTCGGCGTCATCCAGATTACCAAAACCCTGAAAGATGAAGAACTTTTAGACGAAGAGCTGGATGAATTACGCGCCATTGTCAGCAGTCTGCAAGGAAAAGTACAGCAAGTGGCAGCCCAAGCAGAGGAGCTCTCCG
The DNA here is from genome assembly GCF_037977385.1 of Terribacillus sp. FSL K6-0262. Taxonomy (NCBI): domain Bacteria; kingdom Bacillati; phylum Bacillota; class Bacilli; order Caryophanales; family Bacillaceae; genus Terribacillus; species Terribacillus sp. FSL K6-0262. The sequence continues at coordinate 1,317,237 of NZ_CP150277.1, forward strand.
CCACGAGCATGGATATCAATAATCAAGCATCCCATGCGAACGCCAACTCTCAGGAAATCAGCAAGGTGGTTCAATTAATCGAAGATATTTCGACACAGACGAATTTGCTAGGCTTGAATGCAGCCATCGAAGCAGCTCGCTCCGGCGATGCCGGCAGGGGCTTTGGTGTCGTGGCAGATGAGATACGCAAGCTTTCCATCGGAACGAAGGAAGCTGTCGGAACGATCGGTCAGTCGCTTCAGGAGATTCGGACAAATATGGAGAACCTGACATTAAGTATCGGCGAGGTATCCACCGCCTCTGAAGAGCAGTCCCGCGTGATGGTGGAATTCATGGAGGATATTCAAAACCTCGATAAACAAAGTAATGATATCGGACAATACATGAAAGAAATCACCAATTAAAAAATCGCCTCCGGATTGGAGGCGATTTTTTAGATGGATTGTTTATTGTTGGGAGCTGCTGGAGTTGCTGTTGCCTTATCGGTTGGCTGACTCTTTTGTTCATCTGAACCATCGGCTTCATTCTTCGGCTTTGTCATTGGGTCATCAGGGGCACTTTCCGGTTTTGCTTCCATCAGCTTAGTGGAAGCTTCCTTCGCTTTGCTGCCTGCATTCTTCAAGTCATCTTTTGCTTCTTTTACTGTGCCAAGAGCCGATTTGGAATCTTCCTGAACGTCCTGGACAGAGGACTTGATTTCATTTTGCGCTTTGTCATAGACGTTTTTTACGTCATTGGCTGCATCCTTGGCAAGCTCCGTCGCATCCTGTACCTTGCTCATGACTTGCTCTTTCGTACCCTGAGGATCTTGTTTTGCTTCTTTTACAAAGCTGACGACCGTATCCTTTGCCATGCCGACATTCTGGAATACTTTCTGACGCGTCTGTTTGTTAAGCAAGACGATTGCTGCGCCGGTAACCGCTCCAGCGACTGCGCCTGTCAATAGTTTGGAGCCAGCTTTAGCCTGTTCTTTCACTTCGTTCTTGTCTGCTGTTTGTGCTTGTACCATCATGAACACTCCTTAGACTTTTTTGTTTGCTTTATTGGTGTATACATACCCCTTCCCAATGAAAGTAAACAAAAAACAGCCTTACAACGGAAGCGATTTTTTCTGCTTTTGGACAAAGTAGACCATTTCCTTGAATCCAATATCCTTCAGTCGCACTTTCACCTTATCAAAATCCTCGCCGATACGGGATGGTATATGTGCATCTGAACCGAAGGAAATATCCACTCCATAATGCAGCGCCCGCTCAAGGATGCGATCGGAAGGGTACCACCCGCCGACTGCCTTCGTACTTCCCGATGTATTCACTTCAATGGCGACACCAGCTTCCCCGATCACTTTCAAGGTCTGTTCGATGGCATGATCTGCAGGAATATCAGAAAAAGCAGGATAGAAGCCCTTCATTGCATCGATATGGCCAAGCACTTGGAAGATGCCGCTTTTTGCCGACTGCTGGATCAAATCATAATAGGTTTCTTTCACTCTGATATGCTCTGCTTCCGATAAGCCATCCCATCTTCCTTTCTTGAAGATATTCACTTCATCCACGTAATGCACCGAGCCGATGATATAATCGAATGGATATTTACGATAGTAGTCCGCATATAATGCAGCATGCTGCGGAAAGAAATCACTTTCCACTCCCAGCAACACATGGATTTGGTCCTTGTATTTTTCTTTCAGCTGGAGCACTTCCTGCACATAAGCTTCAAAGCCGCTGATCGGCATCGCAATGCCAGGATAAAGCTGATCTTCCTCACTATAGAAATACGGAGAGTGATCGGCGATTCCGATATACTCCAATCCTTTTTCTATCGCAGCTTTGATGTAGTCTTCGATTTGACCCTCCGCGTGCCCGCATCGATAATGATGTGTATGCAAATCGAACGTCATACTCCTGCCCCCTCTGCTACTCGGCTTGTCTCTTTCAAGAATTCTTTTAGCAGCCGATTGACTATTTCCGGCTGTTCGTGATGCACCCAGTGCGTCGCATCATCGACATATACCAGCTCATAATCCGTACAGAATTTAGTGGATTCCTGTGCCAATTTCTTTAACAGGAATTGATCCTTGATTCCCCAGATGATCTTTGTCGGCACATGGACCATGACTGCATCCTTTTCGGCGTACCTGGTGAAATTGTTCTTCTCTGTCAGCGCACGATACCAGTTCAGCATACCTGTCAGCGCCCCAGGCTTAGCCCACGCCTCCTTATAATGATCCACATCCAACGGAGAAAACGTGCCTGCTTGGCTGAATTTCGTCAGCGCCATTGTCAAGCCACGATAATCATTCGCTGCCAAAGAACGTTCCGAAACGTCCTGTATCTGGAAAAAGGCCATATAGGAACTCTTGAACCATTGCAACGGCCGGGTTGCAAATATCCTCGGCATGGCAGCAGGATGGGGCATATTGATGGCTATGAATTTTTCTACATGCTCAGGTCGTGTCACTGCCAGGTGCCAGCCGACAGCCCCTCCCCAATCATGCCCGATGATGATGGCCTTTTCCCTTTGAAAAACGCGCATGACGGCCAAGACATCATCACGCAGCTCGTCCAGTACATAATGATCAGCGCCCTCCGGCTTATCACTCAGGTTATATCCGCGCTGATCGAGCGCCAGCACACGGAAACCTTGCTCTGCAAGCGGTACGATCTGTTCCTTCCACCCATACCAGAATTCCGGGAAGCCATGTAAAAGCATCACCAATTTACCATCATTCGGACCTGCTGCAGCCATATGCAAATTCAGTCCATTCGCTTTCACTGTCAAGTGCTCGACTCTCATTACAATCCTCCCTACATATGATATTAACTGCGGGTCAATCCATATTGCGCCAATGCCTGCTGTAAAGAATGATAGAAAGAAATATCCTGCACTTCCCTGTTTCCTCCTAAAATCATCACCGAATCGGGACGCAGACCCGAGATGGCACAATCAACTCCAAGCATATTCAGGATCTCCACCATCTGCTTGAGCTTTTCCCTCACACAAGTCTCCTTGAAACTTGCTCCGGACAAGTCTATGAAAAGCGTTTCGATGCCTTTCTCCTTGCAAAGCTGCGGTATATATTGAATGATCAGCTGCGCCCGCCGCTCGCTGATATGTCCAACCAGCGGAAAAACTCCCATACCTTTCATGATCGGGATGACAGGCGAACTAGTCTTATGAATTTGTTCGCGCTGACTCTTTATTTTCCTGTCGATCAGCTCATAATAAAATTTCGTAAATTTATTTAAAACTTCATCTAATGCACAATGGAGATTTTTCGACCAGCCGATGACCATGGCCGGTGTCACATCCTGCTTATGCATTTCCGTAAAGGATTCGATGAATTCCAAAATGACTGTGCCTGATTTACCGACTGCCTGCAGCACTTCATGAATCGGAGTATTCGTCTGCACTCGGCTCTTCGCCACTTTATCCACCCATGCCTTAACATTCTTCTCATATCGTTTTTCATCCCCCAGGATTGCACAGGCCACTGTATCAATGGTCATCCGATGCTGTTTCCGAAGTTTCGCACGCATCTCTTCACCAGCGTCCTCCGCATAAATCGAATTTCTATACTCATTCAGCAAAGAGGCCCAACGATCCGTTATTCGAGGAGCACTATCCATGATGTAATCGTAGAGTGCTTTATTTATGTCCGGCATGCGAATCACCTTCATCTTCATGATTTTCCTCCATTATATCCGAACAGCGTTAACGCTTCTATCGTGAATATATAAAAAAGAGCCTGCAGACGCAGACTCCTTCTATCTAACTATGCGGAAACTCCCGGACGAAAAAGGATACCCCCAAGTAGCTTTTATGCACGGTTCAGCACAGCAACCAATAATGCAAGAAAACGATCCGCTTCTACTTTCATACATACTTGGACATTCGCATGCTTACCCCATTTTCCTTGGCGATCCCAGACCGTCTGACCGTCACAGTATGTACTGTTTGTTTCCACTGCCACGGAACAGGCTGTCTTTTCAACCAAGGTTGGATCGATGAGTACCCCGACTGCCAGCGGATCATGCATGGCACAAGCCCATATCCCATTCTGTTCATAGAATGCTTTCCGATATGTAGCAGTACTCGTCTTCACAAAATCATGCAGCACCGGATCTTTAATTGCTTCCATATGCCCTTCGGCGAGCAAAGCTTTCTTCGTAACGTCCAGCCCAACCTGCGTAAGCTTCGGTATGCCGGCCTCCAGGACAATGCTGGCAGCTTCCGGATCGGCAAACATATTGAACTCCGCAACAGGCGTGACATTCCCGACTCCATTGATGGCTCCGCCCATGTAGATGACTTCCTTCACATTGTTCACAATGGCAGGTTCTCGCTGAATTGCCAGTGCCAAGTTAGTGAGTGGCCCCGTACAGACAAGGGTGATATCGCCAGGATTTCCCATGACTTGCTCGATCATGAAATCAGCTGCTTCTCCTCCTGCTATCCCCCTGCTTGAGACAACGTCCTGCAGCGCTCCGCCAATTCCATCCGTGCCATGTACCCTGTGTTCAAAATGAGGCTGTCGTTTCAACGGCACTTCACTTCCTTGGACAATAGGAATCGCTGGTGCATCGATTAAATCAAGCACCTTACACGTATTCATTGTCGCAGCTTCCAGCGAAACATTTCCGCAGACAGTGGTGATACCGATAAGCTCCAACTCTTCACTCTGGACAGCCAACAGAATCCCGATTGCGTCATCAATGCCTGTATCCACATCCAAAATCAGTTTTTTCCTCATAAAACACCCCAAACACGAACAATAATTTAGATAATACCATAATTTCACTTAAATTATACATATAATCAAGTATAAATAAAATAAAAAGTTCGTAATCAAAACCACCAGTGTGAACTGGTGGTTTGTTCTGCGGCTAAAAGCCTTTGTTACCGGCCTAGGCCTCAAAGGCCCGCTGAATGGGTTCCCTCTTGCACCACATCTACTCACCAATTCTAAAGAATTTCTTTATTTCTTCCGATTTTTTTCTCCTGTAAATGGATCGTACTCTTCGAATAATGTCAATTGATCGCCCATATAGTCCTCTTTTAGCTGATTCCTAATATATTCTTGTATTTGTTTCTTATTTCTCCCGACTGTATCAACATAGAATCCTCGACACCAAAATTTTCGATTTCCATATCTATATTTTAAATTGGCATGACGATCGAATATCATTAAACTACTTTTCCCTTTTAAGTATCCCATAAATTGTGACACACTTAATTTCGGCGGGATACTTATCAACATATGAATGTGATCCGGACAAGCATTTGCTTCATGGATAATCACACCTTTCCGTTCACATAAATCCCTAATAATTTGTCCGATACTCTTTTTGTATTTTCCGTAAATAACCTGCCTTCTGTACTTTGGCGCAAATACTACGTGATACTTACAATTCCATGTTGTATGTGCTAAACTGTTCATGTCCTTCATAGGGCACTCCTCCTTCTATGGCGAGATAAAGTGGTCGGGAAACCAACTTTATCCTACCATGAAGTGAGGTTTTTTTATTACCACGCTTGAAGCTTTCTGGAACCCCCGGCATAGCCAGGGGTTTTCTAATACATATAAAAAAAGGATGCAGATTATCTGCATCCTTTCAGGCTGTCGAGAAAGTCTCGACAGCCTTTTTATTTTGAGTTCACTTCTTTTTCTTACTTTTTTATAATAGAAGAAACGACTAAAAGGCGGTGCCAAGATGTTAAATTCCAGAGAGAATGACCAAACAGCTCTTGAAATCGTAACTATAGAAGAACTTGTCCCTGAAAACCACCTATTGCGTAAGATAGAAACCCACATAGATTTCTCCTTCATCCGTGAAAAAGTTCGTCCTTATTATTCGGCGGACAATGGCCGTCCTTCCCTAGATCCTCTTGTCCTCTTTAAAATGATCTTTATCGGCTACCTTTTCGGTATCCGTTCCGAAAGGCAATTAGAGAAAGAAATCCAGACAAACATTGCTTACCGTTGGTTTTTAGGACTTAAACTCACGGACCCAGTCCCTCACCACTCTACAATAAGCTGGAATCGTTGTAATCGATTCAAGGGCACAGATATCTTCCAACAAATCTTTGATGAAATTGTAGAACAGGCAATGAAGCATCGTATGGTTGGAGGACGCGTCTTATTCACTGATTCCACCCACTTAAAAGCCAATGCGAATAAAAGAAAGTTCATCAAGAAGGAAGTACAGGAAGCTACTCGTTCATATCAGGAAGAATTGGATAAAGCAATCCAAGAAGAACGTACAAAACAAGGAAAAAAGCTTTAAAGTCACGAGAGGAGGTGACAGAAACGAAAGTAGTGAAAGAAAGCACGACTGATCCAGAGAGTGGCTATATGTATCGAGAAGGAAAGCCTGAAGGCTTTTTCTACTTAGATCATAGAACTACGGATATGAAATATAATATTATTACCGATGTCCATGTCACGGCCGGAAATGTGCACGATTCACGGCCTTATTTGGAGCGCCTTGAACGACAGAAGGAACGCTTTAATTTTGATGTGGAAGCTGTCGCTCTGGACTCCGGTTATCTCACTACGCCAATCTGTCACGCCTTGAATGAACAGAATATTTTCGCTGTCATCGGTCACCGACGTTTTCATCCTACTAAAGGATTAATGCCTAAATGGAAGTTCAAGTATGTCCCAGAGAAAGATCATTATGTTTGTCCAAACGGACAAACATTACCTCTGCGAACAACAAATCGAGAAGGGTATAAAGAATACGCATCTGACCCTAAACAATGTACTGCTTGCCCACTGTTGGCCACATGTACGAAATCAAGAAATCATCGAAAAGTTATCACAAGGCATGTTTGGGAAGGTAGTAAAGATTGGGTGCGGGAAAATCGCCTGAGCCACTCAGGAAAGTTATTATATAAATTGCGAAAAGAAACGATAGAGCGAAGCTTTGCGGATGCGAAACAACTCCACGGGCTTCGCTATTGTAGGTTACGAGGAAGAGAAAAAGTGCAGGAACAGGCGCTGATGACAGCGACCTGTCAGAACATAAAAAAGATAGCCAACCACCTAGCAAAGCTAGGATAGGTAGGTGGCTGGCTATCTTTTTTATAAAACAGCCCTTTAAAGAAAGCAGAAGAGTATCGAATAAAAAAAGATTGTAGAGAAACTGGGATTTCTCTACAATCTGAAAGGATGCAGATTATCTGCATCCTTTAAATACACTCCATTCTCTCCCGCTGCAGCTTTGCTTGTTTAACAGCAGCTTTAGCGCGGTATAGCCTTGTTTTCACTGTTGCTTTCGGCAGGGATAAAGAAGCAGCGATCTCATTCTCTTTCATATCTTTCCCATAGCGCAGCGCCAGTACTTCCCGAAGCTTCGGCTTCAATTGCCGGATATCCTGCTGGAGTTCCTGTTTGGTCTCCCGCAGCTCCACTTCCTCGATGACGATATGCTCTAGATAGTGCTGCTCCAATTCCCAGCTGGCCAGCTCGATACTGATGAACTTTCTCTTCCCTTCTTTCCGCAGCATATCGATTGCCGTGCGGGAAGCGATCGTTGCCAGCCACGCACCCGCTTTTGCCATATCACCCAGCTTGTCCAGATTCCGGTAAGCTTTGATGAATGTTTCCTGCGCCGCATCCTCCGCCAGCTGCGGATCACGCAGCACCTTCCGTGCCGCGCGATATACCCGCCGATGGTAGAGCGAATAGATATGCTGAAATACCGAGTCCATCACATATACACATTCGCTTGCCACGTTTTATTCCTCCAGTTGGTTTTTGATTGATTCAGGAAGGTCGTCGTATTCAATCGACAGTTCATCCTGCATGCTTTGTCCTCTGTTGAGGCTGAACCTTACATAATAAGAATCTTCGTTTTCACTATAGTAAATGACGTGGTTCAGGATATACTCGATATCCTTTCTATTCTCTACCGTCACTGTATTGTTTCTTTCAAAATCTTCTAATTTGATGCTGGATATATCATCCGGATACACGCGTAAATCTTCATACACTCCCGCATCTTCCAATACGTTGATTGTATTTTTATAACTATCGTCAAATTCGAGATAATAGTAGCCTTGATCTTTATTTGTCAATAGGTCCATGGAATAAGTACGCACTTCTTCCAGATCAGTTTGTGGATCCGCAAGCTCAATATCCTTTCTAACAGCTTCTATAAGCCTGTCAATCAACTCTGGATCTGATATGGTAGTACTGCTTTGTTTAATATTATTTGATTGTACATCCACACCATACACTTCACTCGACGCTATATTGAAGACCGGATTATTCGCATGCTTATACGCATTCAATCCCTCGATTTCATACTGGAGTTTTTTCAGCTCCGGATCATCATCAAGTGAATACGTATAAGATCGGACTACCTTACTTCCGTTTTTCATCTCATATACAAAGAACGCGGTACGTAAATCACCTTCATACCACCCATCTATTTCAGGAGCTTCTATGGCCTGTCTATGCAGCTCCTGAACCAATTCGATATCTTTCTTGTCAGTGAAATATAGTGGTTTGATGCCTGGGTCTCCCATTTCTCCCGTGTAGTTATAGAAGTCCCCAAAATACACTTGTTTTACAGCATCAGCTGAAGGAATCCTATTTTCATAGTTTCCTTTTGCAAGGTTAGCAGCAACCATCACAACGACCAAGAAGATCACGAAAGCCAGATATGATTTATAGCTATTGTATATACGCCATGTCTTGCTCAGTATTGCTTCGGCGATGATGAAACCAATCAGCGATCCCACCGCATAGCCGAATAACACCCAACCGAAAGAAGACGATGCCACATGAAAATAGTATCCCCCTGCCATCATAAAGCAGAAAGTCACACCATATCGGAAGACAGGCTGCATAAAAGGATACACGATTGCCTGAGATGTTGCTTCTATCCGCCGGTGGACATACAGCCATAATGCAGCAAGATACAATAGGATGCCCGCCACCGTATAGGCTGACATAACAATCCAAGATAGATTCAAAGTAGCAGTGAAGTTAACAAAGAAATAAGAGATTGGCGAAAATTTGTGAATTGCCAATTCCAAGTAATATTCAACTGGGAATCCGACGAATAATATGCTCATGTTTGCCAGCACCAGCAGAACAAGACCGGCAGGCAGCAACACAAAGATATAAGTGAGTATGAAATGCATGGAAAACATGCCCGTGATCATCCCTGTGAATACTGTGGCAAGCAGCATGAGAGTATTCAGGAATAACAGCACACCCAGCCAGGCTAAAACATGCATGGCAGTGAAATAATCCCCTATATCAGCAAAAGCACGTAAAGCCAAAAGAAGTAGCGCATTCAGTAAAATGGGAATAATCAACAATACCATACCCGTGATCAAATGATGATGGAACAAGGACACCCTTTTGATAGGCATACTGTGAACGAAATCGGATACCTGTTTTTTATGCAAGTAACGAAACAGCAATATTGCCAAAAGGACCGGCACTGTTATGGAGAGGATCCATTGGATATCAGGAGAATATACGAATAAATCTCCTTTTTCCATATACTGTCTCGACTGCGGATCCGTATACTGGATGATTATTTGTAGTGGCAAAATGAAAAACAGCGCCAAGAAATACAGCACACTGAGCCAGCCGACCTGTCGAATATCAAAGTTAATAAGCTGTTTCTTAATCAAGGACGTTTTCAATGGCATAGCCGGCACCTCCCATTTCATAAATAAAGATCTCTTCCAGGGATAGCGGGAGCATATCAAGCACGACAGGATTTTGTGCTGCAAGTATCGCTTCTGCTTCCTGACGCTCCGCTTTGACGATCAGCAGATGAATACTGCCTCGTTTTTCCTGATGAAGGATGTGGAGCTTATCCAAAAAGCTCATATCCTGACCCTTCCGTAATGCGAATTGGACCTTCTGCACCTCTGTTTTCATATCATCCAGGTTGCGCTCCAGCACCATTTTTCCTTTATGTACGATACCGACATCATCACAGAGATTTTCCATTTCCCGCAGGTTGTGGGAAGAGATGATCACGGTCATTTCCCTTTCCGCAACATCTTTGATGAGCAGTCCTTTTATCCGCTGACGCACGACTGCGTCCAACCCATCCAGTGGTTCATCCATGATCAGATAGTCCGGCTTGGCTGCCAAAGCCAGGCAGAAAGCAACTTGCCGCTGCATTCCTTTTGAAAAGGTCGCTACTTTCTTGTTCTCCAGCTTGAATTGGCTGATCAGCTGATCGTAACGCTGCTGATCCCACCCTGCGTACATTTCCGCATAATACTGCCCCATTTGCTTCACTGTATATTGCGGGAAAAAGTAAAGGATGTCCGGCATGAAAATGATGCGCTGTTTCAGCTTCACATTCTCAAATACAGATTTGCCGTCAATCAACACACTGCCTCTGTCCTGCTTCAGGATGCCGGCAAGGATACGCATGATGGTTGTCTTCCCAGCACCATTCGAGCCAAGCAGGCCGTAGATCGTCCCTTTTCTCACTTGGAAACCGACCTGATCCAGCACTTGCTTGTGATCGAACTTCTTACTGATTTCCACTGCTTTGATCATGTGTCGCTCCCTCCCCCATTACGCAGCTGCTGCTCCACTATATCCCGAATTTCATCAGCCGACATCCCGATATACAGCGCTTCAGTCAGCAGCTTTTTCAATTCTTCCTGCATTCGCTTCACTTTTTGCGGATCGACCTTTTCGTTAATCGCATTCACGAAACTCCCCCGTCCCTTCACGGAATAAATCAATTCCTGATTTTCTAATTCACGGTATGCTTTTTGGATTGTATTCGGATTGATCGTCAGCTGCTGGGCAAGTTCCCGTACCGAAGGGAGCTTCTCGTCTGTTTCCAGCACCTGATTGATGATCAATTCCTTGAACTTATCCACGATTTGTTCATAAATTGGTTTGCCGCTTCGCAAGTCAAGTTCGAACATGAATTCACCTCATCCAGGCTTCTGTATTAACTGTATTAGTTATAGTAGTACACATACACCGAAGTATACACTAACGTTCACCAATTGCAAAGAACTTTTTTCCATAAACAAAAAGCCAGATCACATCAATCTGGCTTTTCCAAGAAATCAGCCCTTATAAATGCATGCCTCCCCATTGCGGGTGGTCATTTTCAGATATATAAAAAACCCGCACCAATCAAACGATCAGTGCGGGTTTAAAAATAAATCAGCCGATGCCGATGATGTTGAAACCAGCATCCACATAAACGATTTCACCAGTCACGCCTCGGGATAATGCACCTAAAAGGCCGACAGTCATGTCGCCTACTTCCTCGGCAGATACATTGCGGCGAAGCGGTGCCGTTTCTTCCACCTTGGAAAGAATGTCATTGAAAGATGGTACACCTTTTGCGGCCAATGTACGGATTGGACCTGCAGAAATGGCGTTGATACGGATATTATCCGGGCCAAGGTCATTGGCCAGATAGCGCACGCTTGCTTCCAAGGCAGCCTTTGCAACACCCATGACATTATAGCCTTGAAGCACACGGTCAGCTCCTAGATAGCTCATCGTCACGATTGAACCGCCTTCTGTCATCAGCGGGCGGACTGCTTTCGCTACAGCTACAAGCGAATAGGCACTTGTATCTTGCGCAAATGCATAGCCATCACGGGAAGTATCGATGAAATCGCCGTTCAGATCCTCTTTGTGAGCATGCGCAACAGAATGCACCAGTCCGTGGACAGTTGTGTATTTTTCCTTGATTTCAGCAAATGCAGAAGCAATGCTGTCATCATCATTGACATCACATTGGATGACTGCCGCTTCCATCTCATTTTTCTCCAGCAGCTTGTTCAGCTTTTTGGCGGAACGCTCCTGACGGTATGTAAAAATCAGTTTCGCACCAGCAGCATATAACGATTGCGCAACGCCCCACGCAATGCTGCGATCATTCGCCACACCCATGATCACGATGTGCTTATCCTTTAATTGTAGAAAATCCTTCATATTCATTCTCCTTCTATATGAACAGCCTCGTTCACGTTTTCTACCGCCTATCATAACAGAAAACCGAAATGAAAGGAATGACGCGTCTTTTCAGACAAGTCACACTTCTATATAATGAGATGTGGAAATTAAAACCATCTCATCGTGGGGGTGAAAAAATGGATAATACGCCTCCTGATAAATCCGGGGATCTATTTGAACAGAAGCTCCAGGATTTATTCGCGCAAGGCTACATATCTAAGGAAACATACGGAAGTGTTTTGACAGGTTACCGAACCAAACGGATTGGGGATGCCTCAGCTCAGGCTAAAAAAGCTTCGCCGCCTGAGCAGCAGACAGCTGCAGCCACGGAACAGATGCAAGTTTTGCGAAAACCTGCCATGACAAGTCATGCATCCGTCAGCCCAAAGCCTATAAAACAAAAGACTCCCGAGCAAATCCGGGAACGCAATCTGACAATCATCCTTGTCCTTGGAATCATCATGCTGTTTTTCGGCGGATTATATCTTGGCACTTCCAACTGGGGGAACTTCTCTTCTTTAGGAAAAGTGCTCTTGATCAGTTTGATTCCTTTCCTGTTCGCAGGGCTGAGCTATACCAGCTATAAGGTTGCCATCCCGCAGACTGCCTTCGCCTTCTTGATGCTGGCAGCACTGTTCGTGCCGATTGTTATTTTCTCAGCTTCTTATTATCAGCTGTTCGGCAGCTATTTGTCCTTCGGCGGTGATGGGGCAGCTTTGATAGGGACAATCGCGGCATTCGGCTGTACTGCCTTGTACTATTCCGTGGCAGCGCGTACAGGTTCCAAAGCATTCATTTGGGTGACCTATGCCGGTTTATCGACCACATTGATCTCGGCATTGCTGTATGTGACGACCACGTACAGCGCCTTCTTATTTTGTTTACAGCTGGCCAATATCTTGCTGCTTCTATTCGAGCGAAGGATCCGCAAATCATTCAGACTGGAGGCACTGCAGCACTATTGGCCCTATTATCTGCAAATGAAGCTTGGAACGGAAGCAATCATCACCATCCTTCTCATGAGCAGTGCCATCACTTATGACCTGACTTTGCTGCTGATCGGAATCAGCGCTTTGATCCTGGCTGCCAAGAATTTCAGCAGGCTTTATCATTTCGGGTTCATGGCTTTCACTTTGATTTCAGGTATCCTGCTCCTTCTGGAGATTGATTCTTATTTCAACATGTTTCTTGGTCAATTCCTTTCCATCGGATTCATTTTAGTGTTATTGACTTGGAATTTACCAAGATGGATGCAAATAGTCTATGAATGCTTGATCCATGCTATAAACGGTTTTCTTTTCATTATTTTCACGGTTCTTATCTATTATTTCACTTTTGATTGGGCGTACTTGATCGGAATCTTGTTCCTGCTCCTCCAATATACAGTGTGGACGGCAGCATCACGGAATGTCCATTATAGCTATCCAAGTGTCGGGCTATTATTAGTTGTCGTTTACTGGCTGCTTTATATGGTCGGGGCACCGATTTGGCTGCGCACAAGCATATTTGCAACATTGGCTTTCATCGGGCTGGCATATTGTTATATATGGCCGCAAAAGACGATTTTGAAACCATTCCAAGGAAGCCTCATTTGGACTTCTGTTGGTCTAGTCATTCCTTTATTCCTTGTGAATCATCAGCATGGCTTTTACGAGGCAAACAGCTATCTCCTCTTACTGATGGCTGCAGCCGGCTTCTTTTGTTACAGCAAAGAGAACAACGAAATCGTTCTCATCAGTAAAATCATTACACCTGTCAGCTTGATTGCCGCCCTGTATCTTGGCGGTTACAGACTGTATACGGAAAATGAATTCTATCAGCAGCAATTCGGTATTTCCGGTCATGCAACTTTGATTGCGATGATCGCTTTGGCCATCGCTTTCCTATGCCGCAAATACCAGTATCGTCCCTTATTTCTGTCATTCTTCCTGACCGGTCAGATCCTGCAGGGCTTGGCTGCTTTGATAGCCATCTTATCATGGAATCTGCCGTCCATCACAGTCACGGCGGTCACTCTGGTCAATGTCGGCATCCAGTTCATTGCCCTTGCCATATTCCGCAAGCATCCATTGTGGGCAGCTGTGCTTTGTTCGATGATTGTGTCTTATGCATCCCTTCAGAACTTACTTGGAATCGAAGGTCCTAATGCTGCCGCCGGTTCTATAATTGCATGCGCCTTGCTTTTGTTTGCTGGAAGCTTCTTCATTCAAAGACGAACGCTGATCGGAGCTGTGTATTTCTTCTGGTGCAGTCATGCTGTCGCTGTATTCGCCATCATGTGGGTATTCCTTGCGCAAAGTCTTGAGCTGATTCCGCCAGCCTGGCTGTTCCTACCGCTTGCCCAGTTTGTTTTTTCTGCACATCGGGCACCGAGAGTTGCGGAGAAGTTCATCTTTGCCAATGTCAGTATTTTCATGATCTTCATCCTGGCAATCACACACTTGTATCAGTACACGAGTTTGACCCATCCGATGACATTAGCTGCAGCACTGACAGCGATTTGCACAGCCAGTGTGTATGCACTGCTGCCAAAGTGGCGCAATTTCCTGAGACTCAGCCTTTTGGCCATTTATAATTCCATGCTGCTATTCGCTTTGATGGAGCTTGCCATTTTGTTCTCCTGGCAAATCATTTTATTATCCATCATCGTTGGTTCGATTGCAGTTTATCAGCAGTACAAGTGGCGGTTGGACCTCGTGTCTTCCTGCACATTGTTCCTGCTTCTAGCCATCATCCTTTTGTATGGCACAATAGGCGAGGGCATCCGGACAGCTTACTTACTGCTTGCTGGCGCAATAGGCTTGGCTGTTGTCAGCTTCAGCAACTACCGATCCTTCGTTGCCAAAACTGATAAGGACTCTGTCTGGAATAGAGTGGATATTTACCGGATCTCAGCCATCGTTTATGCATTCATCGGCAGCCTGGCTGGCGTCATTGCTTATGAATCAGGCTTGGCAGATACGTTATTTGGTTTGACCGTACCAGCATTGTTATTTGCAATCGGCAGATACACGGCACCTGCAGCCGAGAAGCGCTATATTCGGCTGTCCGCCATCATATCCTGTCTGTATCCATATATACTTGCGCTTCAGATTGCGGATATCAGTCCATATTTAACGACAGAGTTATACATTGTACCGATTGCCTTGCTAGTGCTGATCATTTTGCGTCTGTTCTTTTATGATCCGGCTGTGACGCCGCATATTGAGCTGATTTTGTTATCCATTGGCTTTGGTATTCTTGTGATAGATGGATTGTCTACAATGACGATTTATGATGCACTGTCCCTTGGCAGCCTCTCCTTGGCAGCAGCTGTCACCGGATTTTTACGGAAATATCGTGCATACTTCCTGACAGGGACCATCACCGTTGCATTTAATTTATTCTTCAACACCCGTATGCTCTGGGGCAGCGCACCTTGGTGGCTTTACCTTATCGGGGCAGGCTTACTCCTGATTGCTTCTGCCAGCTACATGGAATACCAGAAACAAAAGCATGACAAAACCGCTGAATCCTTGCTGAAAGCCGTAAAATCAAAGTGGAGACAATGGCTGAAACAATACAAATAAAAAATGAGCAGCTGTCTGCAAAAGACAGCTGCTTTATTTTGATCAGAAATCAAATTCATCCGGGTGCGGTCCGCTGCGCGTACCATCATCCAATTGGTCCAAACGCTCCATATCCGCTGGATCAATCTCAAAATCAAAGATATCTTTGTTTTCGATGATCCTTCTATCTGTCATCGATTTCGGGATTGTGATACCACCATGCTCGATATCCCAGCGAAGAACGATTTGTGCCGGAGACTTGCTGTATTTTCCAGATAGCTCCTGGAGCAATGGATGTCCTAGGAGTTCACCGTTCATAAGCGGAGACCACGCTTCCAGCAGTATTCCCTTACCTTCCATATACGCCCGAAGTTCTTCTTGGATCAGACGGGGATGGAATTCTACCTGATTGACTGCAGGCACGATGGATGCGGTACTTAGCAATTCTTCCAAATGATGCACTTGGAAGTTGCTGACGCCGATCGCCTTCACTTTCTCATCTTTGTAAAGTTCCTCCAGTGCTCGATAAGGCTCTTTGAACTTATCTTTTCCCGGCCAGTGAATCAAATAAAGGTCCAAATAGTCCAGCTGCATCTTTTCCAGACTTTCGTCATAAGCTGCTTTCGTCTGGTCGGACGTCAGGCCTGCATTCCACACTTTAGAGGTGACAAACAACTCATCCCTTTTCACAATCCCTGCTTCAATGGCCCGATTGATCCCTTCCCCGACACTTGCTTCATTACCATAAATCGCCGCTGTATCAATGCTGCGATAGCCTTGTTCGATGGCAAAATAAACCTTATCAGCCAGTTCATTTCCATCTTTTACACGAAAGACGCCGTAACCTAGCATCGGCATAGAATTGCCATTATTGAGCTTTACTGATTTCATGAGATATTTCTCCTTTGTTTTCCAATTTCCTCGAAATTGCCGTTAAACCGACTGCTGCTGCAACCATGATGGCCGCTACCCAGCTTGTATGGAGGAGATCGAATTGATCCGTGATTACTCCACCCAAATAAGAGCCAAGGGCAATACCGGCATTGAAAGCAGCTATATTCCAAGCAGATGCAACATCGACTGCCTGCGGTGCAAGCCGCTCCGCAAGCACAACGATATAGGATTGCAAACCTGGAACGTTCATGAACGCGAATAATCCCATCAGCAATATAAAGATCAAACCGACCCATTTGACCGGCAGCGTGATATACAAAGCTGCCAGCACGACTGCTTGTATGATGAACATATAAAATAAAGCATGGACGGGCCGTTTATTGGCAAGCTTACCTCCAGCAATATTTCCGATGGCAACTGCCACACCGTACACCAGCAGCAGCCACGTCACTGTCTCTGGCTGGAATCCGCTTATTTGCTGCAGCAGTGGTGACAAATACGTAAAGACGACGAATGTACCACCATAGCCTAGCGCCGTGATGATAAGAACGAGCAAGATAGGCACCGATCGCAAAAGGCTCCCTTGATCTTTCAGATGTACTTTTACACCTTTAGGAAGGTTATTCGGCAGCAAAGCCAAATTAGCCAGCCCAGCGAAAAGTCCAATCACCACTATAAATAGAAATGCCAATCGCCAATCCAGCTGCTGCCCGATGAATGTACCGAATGGAACTCCGGTGATGGTGGCGACAGTAAGTCCTGTGAACATGATACTGATCGCTCCAGCCCGCTTATCCTGCGGAACCAGACTGGCAGCAATCGTCGAGCCGATCGACATGAATACGCCATGTGCCAAAGCTGATATGAAACGCGCCGCAAGTAAAATGGACATACTCGGAGCGGCAGCGGCTATACTATTACCTATCAAAAAGACTAGCACGACCAAAAGAAGCTGCTTCTTTTTCGGTATGCTGGAAAGCATCGGTGTCAGGATCGGAGCTCCGATAACGACCCCGATGGCATATAGGGATACGGTAAGTCCGGCCGCCTGCACTGATGATTGAAAGTCATCCGCAATCAGCGGCAACAGACCGACACTGATGAATTCTGTTGTGCCGATCGCAAAAGCTGTAATAGCCAAGGCGATCAAGGCAAACGTTTGTTTTCCTTTCATACTACGTTTCCTTTCCGTTCTTTTATCTCCCGCTTTTGCTGGAGTAATGATATTATGTCGTATAAGGTACAGCTTGAACAGTACGTACTTTTTTGTGCTATAGGTACCTTTTAGTACCTATTAAAGGAGGAAATAGCTTGAAGAAAAAATATAATATATCCGTGGAAGCAACGCTGGAAGTAATCGGCGGGAAGTGGAAGACTGTCATCCTATGTCATCTGACGCATGGAAAGAGAAGAACGAGCGAATTGAAGAGGCTCATGCCGAATATCTCCCAGAAAATGCTCACTCAGCAGCTTCGGGAATTGGAAGCAGATGGAATCATCAACCGAATTCAATATCACGAACTTCCGCCGCGAGTCGAATATGAGCTTAGTGAATATGGATGGAGTCTGAAAGGAATTCTCGATTCCTTATGCAGCTGGGGGGAATCACATATCGTCAAAGTGTATGGCAATAAAGAGGACTATCTCGAAAAAACATATCTGAACGAATAAAAAACAGCTATAGCAAGAACGCTATAGCTGTTTTATTTAGAATGTATCGATATTCACTTTGTTATGCTGCTCTGCTTTGACTTGCTCGCCTTCTTGGAAAGCAACCCTCTCGGCAGCCCCTAGATTCGTGAATACTACTGGTGTGAGCAAGGAAGGCACTTGTGTTTTCAATTTGGGAATATCCGCTTCTAAAAGCTGCTGGCCTGCAGTGACCCGGTCTCCCTCTTTCACGAAGACCTCGAAACCTGCCCCTTTCAGATTAACTGTTTCCAAACCGATATGGATCAGCACTTCACGGCCGTTATCTGACAGTAGTCCAATCGCATGCTTCGTCGGGAAAACATTGATCACTTTCCCATTCACCGGAGAAACAACCGTGCCATCAATCGGCTCGATGGCGAATCCATCGCCCATCATCCTCTCCGAGAACACCTCATCCGGCACATCCTCCAAGGAACGCAGCGTCCCGGACATCGGGATGACAAAGACATTCGCTTTTGGGTCGAATGGGAGCGGGTCTCCCATGCCGCTCTCGACCTGCCGGCCGCCTTCTGCCGCAGAAGCAGCCTCGATTTGAGATCTTGGTATCTTTCCAAGCATGATATCCTGCATCTGTTCTTTCAGGCCTTCCGATATCGGTCCAAAAATCGCCTGCATATTGTTGCCGATTTCCAGTACTCCTGTGGCACCAAGTTTCTTCAATGCATCTTTATCGACTTTATTTTTATCATTCACTGTTACCCGAAGACGTGTGATACAGGAATCCAAATGTTTGATATTTTCTTTATCTCCCATCGCCTCGAGCACGTGATACGCCAATCCTCCAATATGGGCGTTATTCCCGTTTGCTTCTTCCCCCGTTCCTTTTTCACGACCTGGCGTCATGAGATCGAATTTACGGATGGCGAATCGGAATACGGAATAGTAGATTACCGCAATAGCCAGACCTACTGGAATGACCAGCCACCAATCCGTCCTGTTCGGGAGGATTCCATACAGGAAGAAATCAATGAATCCACCGGAGAATGTCATTCCGACTTTAATATCCAGCATGTACATCGTCATATAGGAGATTCCAGCCAATACACAGTGTACTGCGTACAATAGTGGTGCCACGAACAGGAAAGAGAACTCAAGCGGTTCGGTGATTCCTGTCAAGAAGGAAGTCAGTGCCGCTGAACCCATCAAGCCAGCCACAACCTTCTTCCTTGCCGGGCTTGCTTCGTGATAAATAGCCAAAGCTGCAGCCGGCAAACCGAACAGCATGAACGGATATCTGCCAGTCATGAATGTACCTGCCGTCAGCTCTGCTCCATCCCTGATTTGCGCCATGAAAATACGCTGATCCCCGCGGATCAGCTCTCCTGCCGTATTCGTATAGCTGAAGAACTCATACCAGAACGGCGAATAGAAGATATGATGCAACCCAAATGGAATCAATGCTCGCTCGATAACACCGAAAATGAAGGCTGTAAGCGTCATATTGGATGATAACAGACCGTTTGAGAAGCTATTCAAAGCCTGTTGGATCGGCGGCCAGACAACCAGCATCCCCAGACCGAGAGCCAACGAGGCTATCGATGTGACAATCGGGACAAAGCGTTTACCGGCGAAAAAGCCCAGATACTGCGGCAATTCAATCTTATAGAATTTATTGAACATGATAGCTGCCAGCACCCCGACTATGATACCGCCGAATACCCCGGTGGCGAGCGTCGGTATCCCGAGCATCGTTGCATAGGCTGGATGATTTCCCGTGAAAAATTCTGCCCGTTCCACAGTATCCGCCGGAATGCTCCCATTAGCGATGAGCACCGCACTCATCGTCACGTTCATGATCAGATAACCGATGATCGCAGCAATACCTGCTACGCCATCACCATTGGCAAGCCCGATGGCAACTCCAACCGCAAATAACAGCGGCAAGTTAGCAAAGACGATATCCCCCGCACTTTGCATGACAGAAGCAATGAGCTGGACCCATGTGCTATTAAGGATTCCGATATTCCCTATCAAGTCAGGATTCTGGAGTGCATCCCCCATTGCGAGCAAAATACCGGCTGCAGGCAGTATCGCAACAGGAAGCATGAGTGCCCGGCCGATTTTCTGCAAGATACCAAAAGCGTTTTTCATCCTATTCATCTCCCATCTCCCCAGAGTCATGACAACGGTTTCACCCAAGGTCAATAAAAAAAGACACGAGAGATAAAGATGGTAACACAAAAAGAATGAAATTCTTCTTGCGCATCCTTAATCCCCATGCCTGATCAAATCAGTTACACGTACATTTGCAATGCACATTATATTTTATTGGTCAAACGGTACAGATGCAAAGTGAGATAGACTGCCTCTGCTTCTGGCACTGGACGTTTTAACGTATGCTGTAATATTTTGACTAGCTTCCACGCAGTATTATAGCACAGCGGATATTCGGTTTTCAATAGATTCATGATCTTTTCAGGCTCCCGGACCTCCTCTTCCCGTTTTATCCGGTCGATTGCAAAACGGAGATGGCGGACAAGCCTTATATAATTGATGCTTTCCCGATCCACTGTAATATCCAGACTCGCTTCGATGACCTTGAACATCTGTGCAATCAGCCTTGTATATTGACTGAGCTCCCCTACCGGCTGGTTGATACAGGCACTGTGGATATGCAGGGCAATAAAACCGATTTCCCCCTCCGGCAGGTGGATACCGAGCCTTTCATTCAAAAGGGATACCGCCTCACTGGCAACGCTGTATTCCTTGGGATAGATGAATTTTGTTTCAACAGCAAAGGGATTCTTGATACCCAGCCCCTCTTCCAGACGTTTCATCGCAAAAGCCAAATGATCCGTCAATCCAATGTGGATATGCTCATTCAGCGGCTGGTCCATCCGCTCTGCAATCAAATGGATCACATCATTCATCACCGCAACCAATTCTTCATCGATATGATCCAGCATCTTCTTGTAGCTGTTCTGTTCCTTCTCATCCTGAAGCACAAACAGCTTTTCAAAGTCGCCTTCTACCAGTGTGCTGCCTGCTTTCTTTCCGAAACCGATGCCTTTACCGATCAGCACGACTTCTTTTTTCTCCTCATTTTCGGCAATCAGTACATTATTATTCAATACCTTTTGGACAGAAAAGGATTTCCCCATAGACTTTCTCCTTTTTTATTCATACCGACATTGTAATAGATATTTAGTCCTTTGTGTAACTTTTTTGAATCCGCTTTCTTTCCTATATAGAAAAAATGCATAGCTATTTTCTGCTATACACTTCTTTATACTGGCTCAGGTATCGATGTATGCAATAATAAATCCGCGAAATTACGCGTTACTGGCAAGGCATCATCCAAGCTCCGGGAAGTTCCGTATGCATAAAGGAAGGGACTATGTTTCTTTTTCCTGATTGCAACCCTAAAGCTTGCTTCCTTATATTTTTCCCGGATATCCATACAAGCCAGCAGCTGGTCGAATGTCAGAATGGCGATTTCTCCCCCAAGAAGGTCTTTTTTACTGCAAATCAGGACGAAAAGCTGTTCCCGATCTTCATCGGACCATTGCAGCAGCCGCTCCCTTTCCTCTTCCGAAAACCGAAAATTCCATGTATTGGTCGTACTAGTCGCGTACTTGGAGTACACTTTCATCCGATTCGAGCGTGTCTCAAGCTGGTAGACCCGCCTTTCCTTACTTTCCTCGATCAATGCCGGCACAATCTGCATGGATACCAGTTTGGATAGGAAGGCACCATAATAATAATCATATTTATTCAGCATACTATCATTGCTCCTGTCTACGTTGTTTCAACAGTATAGCATGACAGCAATATATTTTGCAGATCAGTCTGTTACAAATAATAACTCGCTTACGAATGAGCATTTTGTTTGCTACCTTTTTCACAAGTCTCTAGAATAAATTCCATACAAAGGAGGAATAGTTACCAATGAATGAAAAATACGCTTCTCTATTCGAAAGCTTGACATTACCAAATGGCGTTACGTTGAAAAATCGCTTCGTACTCGCTCCGATGACTCATTACTCTTCGAATCCTGATGGTACGATTTCCGATCAGGAGCTTCCATATATCGCACAACGTTCCAAGGATATCGGCATGGTCATCACTGCTGCATCCAATGTATCCGACAGTGGCAAGGCCTTCCCTGGACAGCCTTCGATCGCTCATGATACAGATATTCCCGGCTTGAAAAAGCAGGCGGAAACCATCAAGGCTGAAGGTGCCAAAGCAATCATCCAGCTTCACCATGGCGGACGCGAAGCTGTGGCAGACCTTGTTCCTAACGGAGACGTTGTGGCACCAAGTGCAGTTGAAAAAGAAGGTGCTGCCACTCCGCGAGCACTGGAAACAGCGGAAGTACAGCAAATCGTCGATGATTTCGGCGAAGCTGCCCGCCGTGCCATCGAAGCAGGCTTCGACGGTGTCGAAATCCATGGTGCGAACGGCTATATCATCCAGCAGTTCTACTCTCCATTCTCCAATCGCCGCAATGATGAATGGGGAGAGCGTCTGCGCTTTCCTATGGCTGTCATCGACAAAGTCACAGAAACAGTCAAAAAGCATGGCACCAAAGAATTCATCGTCGGTTACCGTTTCTCCCCGGAAGAGCCGGAAACACCGGGATTGACAATGAAAGAAACGCTTGAACTGATGGATGCCCTGGTGGAAAAACCATTGGATTACCTGCATGTATCTTTGATGGACTTCCATTCCACTGCACGACGCGGTGCTGATACGAATGCAAAACGCATCGATTTGCTTCAAGAACGAATCGATGACAGAATTCCTTTGATTGGTGTCGGTTCCTTGTATTCCGCTGAAGACGTAGCCGCTGCCAAAGCTACTGGTGTTCCGCTGATCGCAATGGGCCGTGAACTGCTGATCGATCCGGAATTCGTCACCAAACTCAAAGAAGGGCGCGAAGACGAAATCATCCGCCTGATCGACCCTGCCCGCGAAGACCGCCACGGCATTCCGGAACCGCTTTGGAATATCATCCTGCAGACAAAAGGCTGGGTTCCGACCAAAGCAGAGTAATAGCGAAGAACATCCTATTATGCTTTAATGGAATAAAAGCGTTCGAAGGAGAGAGCCCAATATGGCAAAAATATCAGCATTGGTACTAAAACCAGAAAGAGATTTCGCTGCCAAGTCCGTACCATCCGACCCGCAAGGCATTCAAAAATATGTAGGCGGCTCACCGATCATGACAAGATTGGTTGATGGTATCGTCGTTGTCAGCAACGAAAATGCTACGGAAAATGATCCATTGAATTTCACCATTTTCCAGCGTCACAATGATCACGTCCATGAATTAGGCAAGCTCCATGGCGATGCTGTTTTTGCAGCAGAATCCGATAAAGGGCTGACTAGTCTCGACAAGGAGCAGAAGCAGACGGTCAAAGGCTGGTTCCAGTTCGGCCGGGATAAATTGTTATTGAACGAATAATCAAAACCCCCTCTCATCGTGAGAGGGGGTTTCATTATGCTTGCCGCTTTTCAACGAAACGCTTGATTCGTTTCATCGCTTCGGTCAGCTGTTTCATGGAAGTTGCATAAGAACAGCGGATATGGCCTTCCCCGCTTTCCCCGAAGACACTGCCGGGCACAACGGCGACCTTTTCTTCCATCAGCAAGGCTTCCGCAAAGGCTTCCGAGCTCATTCCTGTTTCTTGGATGGACGGAAAAATATAGAAAGCTCCGCCAGGTCTGTTTGTCATCAAACCCATTTCTTCGAAAGCTGACGTTACAAAGTTTCGACGTTGGCGATAGCTTTTCTTCATATGCTCAACACTGGCCGATCCGCTGCGCAGTGCTTCAACTGCACCGTATTGAGCCATTGTCGGTGCACACATGATGGTGTACTGATGGATTTTCGTCATCGCTTGAATCAATTCAGCGGGTCCTGCGGCATAACCGAGGCGCCAGCCTGTCATCGCAAACGATTTGGAGAATCCAGAAATGAGGATTGTTCGCTCCTGCATGTGCGGCAAATTGGAAAAGCTGACATAGTCAGCTTCATAGCTAAGCTCTGCATATATCTCGTCGGATAGGACAAGTAAATCATGGGCTTCCACAAGCTCTGCGATCGGCTGCAGTTCCTCCCGATTCAGCATCGTGCCTGTAGGGTTATTCGGATTACAAAGGATGATTGCCTTTGTTTTTGGCGTAAGGGCATCCTCCAGCTCTTCCGGCTGCAGTTTGAAGCCATTTTCTGCCTTTGTGCCAACGGAAATGGGTACTCCGCCTGCCAATGATACAGCCGAGGCATAAGCTACAAAGCATGGCTCGACGATGATTACCTCATCACCAGGATTGAGGATTGCCCGCAATGCAATATCGATAGCCTGGCTTGCCCCAACCGTTACGATCACTTGATCCGCAGGCCGGTAAGATACCGAAAATGTCGTTTTGAGATATTCGGAAATCAATTCACGCAATTCCAGCAGCCCGGCATTGGCCGTATATGCTGTATATCCTTGCTCCAGTGAATGATAGCTTGCTTCGATGACATTCCACGGTGTGACGAAATCCGGCTCGCCGACCCCAAGGGAAATCACATTATCCATTGTCGAAGCCAAATCGAAAAAGCGCCTGATCCCGGATGGTTTCAATGCATCTACGTGATCTGCAATGAAGCGGCTTGTATCGGAACTCATGGACTCACCGGCATTCTGTGATCGTTATCGTCATCCTCACCAAAGATAATGCCATCATGTTTATATTTTTTCAGGATGAAGTGTGTCGTCGTCGAAATGACTGTGTCCAAAGTGGATAGCTTTTCGGAAACGAATCGCGCAACTTGTGACATTGTCTTTCCTTCGACGGATACAGATAAATCATAGGCACCTGACATCAGATAGACAGCTTTCACTTCAGGGAAACGATAAATCCGTTCCGCCACATCATCGAATCCCTTGCCGCGTACTGGTGTCACTTTCACGTCTATCATAGCAGTCACGCCTTCATATCCGCGTACCTCTGCCCAGTCGATCAATGTTGAATAGCCATGGACGATTTGCATCTCCTCAAATTTGCCGATGGCCGCTTCCACTTCCTCTGAGGAGAGCTCCACCATCCGTGCTATCGTATGTACATCCATCCTGCCGTTCTTTTCCAGCAGCTCCAGTATTTCTATCTCTTTCTTATCCAAGTCCCGTCACTCCTCTAATCCCTTAATATTGTACGTTCTATTTTATCTGAAATAAAAAGATTGAGAAACCGAAAACGGATACACCTTCGATTTTTAACCAATGATGACCCGCTCTTCCGGGTTCCTTACTGCTGTCTTCTTGATCCGGAACGCCAAAGCAAACGCAATCGTAATCGGGCCAACCCGCCCCATGAACATAAGGATCGAGAGCAGTATTTTGCCTGCTTCCGAAAGTTCCGGTGTCAGTCCCAATGTCATCCCGACCGTACCGAATGCAGAGAGCACTTCGAATGCAATATAGTTGAGCGCGGCCCCCTTTTCCGTAACGGCCAGCAGAAACACGAATACAGAGACGAGAAGGACAGAATACGTCGTAATGGAAAAAGCACGGAATACCAAATCCCCAGGTATCCGCCGATTCCTGATATTCACTTCCTGTTTCCCTTTTATCAGTGCCCATACCGCAAACAGCAAAATGGCAAAGGTAGTCACCTTAATACCCCCTGCCGTCCCTCCGGTCCCTCCGCCGATGAACATAAGCGCCATCGTCACCAGCTGGGAACCCAAAGTCAGGTCAGCTGTATTCAGCGAGTTGAATCCTGCCGTCCGGGGGACCACACCGTGAAAGTAGGAAGCCAATAACTTATCCTTCCATGGCAGATTCCCGATGGTGTCCGGATTCCCGTACTCCAAAAGAAAGATCAATATCGTCCCTCCAACAATCAGCAGGGCAGACATCCACAGGACGACCTTCGTATGGAGCATCAGGCGTTTTCTTGTTTTCCTGCTTTGGAAGATATCCGCAACCACAATGAAGCCGAGACCTCCCAAGATCAACAGACTCGTCAGTGTAAGATTGACCGTCATATCTCCCACGTAAGCAGTCATACTGCTGAAATCCCCCATGATATCGAATCCCGCATTATTGAATGCAGAAATCGAATGGAACAGCCCATAGTAAAATGACTTCGGATAACCAAACTCGTCTCCCCAATGCATTCCAAGGATGATGGTTCCGAGCAGTTCACAAATAACCGTGAAGAGGATGACAAATCGCACCATCCGGATAATTCCCTCATAGGAATCCTGGCTCAATGATTCCTTCACCAAATGCCGCTCCTCATAGCTGATGGTGCGGCGAAGCAGCATGGCGATGAATACAGTCAGCGTCATGAACCCCAAGCCGCCTATTTGGATGAGGCACAGCAGCACGATTTGGCCGAACAATGTAAAGGTTGTCTGAGTATCAACAACCACAAGCCCGGTTACACATACTGCAGATGTGGCCTCGAACAGCGCATCCACAAAGGATAGATGGTGCCGATCCGCAGTTGCAAAGGGCAGCATCAGAAGAAATGTCCCCAATGCAATCAAAACGAAAAATCCAAGCGCAAAAAATTGCGGAGGATTGATTTTAACGCGCTGGAATAGCTTCCTGCTTCTAGTCACCATATACATACAAGTCCTTTTATTAGATTTTCTTTTGCTTCTTCCTTATACTACATTATCTTTCGAATATGATACTGAAAAAAGCGCGAATATGCTATGGTATATTGTAGCTAAATGAAGAAAAGGATGTTCGATATGCATATTGCAATCATTGGAGCTGGAATAGCTGGATCCGTTACTGCTTATAAACTTGCCAAAGCTGGTATGCAGGTAACTGTGATCGATCGTTTTGATAATGGACAAGCAACAGATGCAGCAGCCGGGATCGTCTGTCCATGGCTGTCTCAGCGCCGGAATAAGGATTGGTATCAGCTCGCTAAAGGCGGTGCCGGTTATTACCCGGAGATCATCGAGGAACTTCGCCTCGACGGAGAAGCAGAAACAGGCTATGCCAAAGTAGGGGCCTTAAGCCTTCATCCAGATCCGAAGAAGCTTGATGCCATGCTGGAGCGGGCAGAGAAACGAAAAGCGGATGCACCGGAAATTGGTACCGTCACCCGACTTGATGAGGACGATGCACGCCGGCTGTTCCCTTTGCTTGCACCTGGATATGGCGCAGTCCATGTCAGCGGAGCAGCTCGTGTCGACGGCCGGGCTTTGCGCAATAGCTTGCATCGGGCAGCCAAGAAATACAACGCACGTTTCATCACAGCCGATGCACGCCTTTCCATGAAAGCAGGACAAATCTCCGTCATTGCCGGCGATGAGGAATGGACTCCTGATCAAGTGGCTGTCACGGCAGGCGCTTGGGCTGATCAGCTGTTGGAGCCATTAGGCTATTCCCTGCAAGTCAGCTTCCAAAAAGCGCAAATCTGTCATTTGCAGCTGCAAGCTGCCAAGACAGAGGAGTGGCCGGTGATCATGCCTCCAAATGACCAATACCTGCTCGCTTTCCCTGATGGAAGGATAGTAGCCGGTGCCACACATGAAAATGATGCAGAAATGGATACAAGCATCACTGCCGGCGGGGTGCACGAAGTACTGACGAAAGCCTTACAGCTTGCTCCTGGACTGGCTGAAGCGAGCATGGCTGAGACAAGGGTCGGCTTCCGGCCATTTACACCTGGCTTCCTCCCGGTATTCGGCCGCATGCCCAAGCATCCGAATCTCTATATGATGAATGGATTAGGTGCTTCGGGCCTTACGATGGGGCCATTTGTTGCTGATCAGCTCACAAAGCTGATGCTGGGACAAGAAACCGACATCGATATTTCCGCCTATGATCCAGAAGGCGCTTTAGCCTGAGACGGAGCCCATGTTCAACTTGGGCTCTTTGTCATAACCATGAATACCAATCCATCCGTTTCCCTCGCAAAACGTCCTGTTTCCCTGAATCCGGACTTTTCATAAAGACGTATAGCCCGTTCATTGAACAAAGCTACCGTAAGCCGGAAACGGTTCTTTTGCGTATTAGCTTCGATCCAACGCTGAATTTCAGCGAAAAACTTTCCTCCTCTTCCCTGCCCGGTCATTTCAGGCGCCATTCCGATCCCAATATCAAGATAGGAAGGATCGCTGTAATCACCGCCAGGCACACGGGCATCCTCCCCGAAACAGAAATAACCCAGCAAAGAACCATTTTCATATACCCCGTAATAGTCACCTACCATGAGCATCATGACCGCACCTTCCGTATAGGTGAGGTTATAAAGATCGTAAGGAGGGGCATAACGCCAATGTAATATTGTATACGCATCATCAGCGGTTAAAGATTTTATCTCATATCCCATCACTAGGACTCCTTCTATCACTTATTGCTTGTATTATAGCATTTCTCATTCAGCAAGAAATGGTATACTTGAATATAAGAAAGGACGGTAACGTTTATGGAATTACGGCAGCTGCGATATCTGGTCGAAATCGTGAAACAAAAAAGATTGACAAAAGCAGCCGAGAGCCTCCATGTATCCCAGCCGGCTCTCAGCAAGGCGATCAAGAGCCTGGAAGAGGAACTCGGCATCACTTTATTCAATCGCACGAACAAATCAAGTACCTTGACGGATGCAGGGAAGGTCGTCCATACCTACGCCCAGCAAGTGCTTGCTCAATTGGACGAAATGCAGACAACACTTCAAGATCTCACCGACTTGAGGCAAGGGGCGGTCACCATCGGGATCCCACCGATCATCGGCAGTCTCTTTTTCCCGAAAGTGATGGCGCGCTTCCATCAGACCTATCCGAATGTCACGATCAACATCACCGAATACGGCGCAGCTCGTGTCGTCAAGGCGGTGGATGAAGGGGAATTCGAGCTTGGGGTGGCAGTCCTTCCTCTTGATGAAACAGAGTTCAACTATTATCCGATCGTCGAGGAGGAGATGAAGCTGATGGTCCACCGCGATCATCCGCTGGCCAAACGGGAATTGGTCGAGCTCAAGGAATTGAAGAATGAAGATTTCATTTTCTATAATGAGGAATTCGCTTTGCACGATATCATGCGGAAACGCTGCATAGAAGAAGGGTTCGAACCGCATATCCTCTTCAAAAGTGCACAATGGGATTTCATCAGCGAAATGGTAGCTGCCGACCTTGGTGTCAGCCTGCTTCCGGAGTCCATCTGTAATCGGACCTATAATGCCGACATCCGGATCATCGATATAACACCCTCCATCCCATGGAACTTGGCAATCATCACAAAGAAAGATAGATATATTTCCTATGCCGGCAGACGATTCATAGAATTTTTCCTCTGACTCAATATAACTATTAGTTATATACAATATGAAATATATGTATTTTACGAATACGTGAGAGCGCAGTATGATGGAGTTATCAATAATATTAGTTATGGATAACTTCGTTAGGAGGAAGAAATATGGTACTAAAAACAATTACCATGCTTTCTCAGCTAGCGCTCATTCACGTTTTTTATTTTGCCGGAGTCGGCTTAGCACATATACTATCACTTCCGGTACCAGGCTCGATCGTAGGTCTGGTCTTGTTATTACTAAGCTTATTTACAGGCATCATCAAACTGGAGTGGATCGAGAAAGCAGGAGGCTGGCTGTTGGCAGAACTTCTGCTTTTCTTTGTCCCCTCCGCCGTCGGTATCCTGAATTATAAAGAGATACTGAACTGGCAAGGCTTGGAGACCGTCCTGCTCATCCTGATCAGTACCTTCATCGTGATGGCCGCTACTGGATTCACTGCTGAGAAGCTGTATAGAAGAAAAAGAAAAGGAGGACACACATCATGACTGCTGCGCTTATCATTTTAATCGGCACCATTGTGACCTATGTCATTTATCGCGCTTCCAAAGTCGTGTATAAAAAATGGCCCCTGCCGTTCTTCCATCCGCTGCTGCTGTGTCCGCTCATTCTGATTGCAATCATTCAATCATCCCATTTGGATCCCAGTGAATACGCCTTGTCTTCCAGCTTGTTGACCCATATGCTCGGACCAGCGACTGTTGCCTTTGCGATTCCCATCTATAAGCATGCTCACTTGCTGCGAAAGAATATCATGATCATTCTTACAAGTATTGCAGCGGGTACATTGGTTGCAATCGGTTCTTCGCTGCTGTTAAGTCTGGTCATGCGATTCAATGGCGATTTACTGATAAGCATCCTGCCACGGTCGATAACAACACCAATTGCGATCGAAGTTTCGAAGACAATCGGCGGCTTACCGACATTGACGACCGTTTTCGTCATCGTCACTGGTGTCACCGGCGGTATCATCGGACCTTATGTCATCCGTCTGATGGCACTTAAATCACCAGTGGCCCGCGGCTTGGCGCTTGGCATGGGCGCTCATGGCGTAGGCACCAACAAAGCAATGGAATATGGCGAGCAAGAAGGGACATTCTCCACGATAGGCATGATCATGGCTGCTGGTATGACATTGATTTGGGGCGGCTTGCTCATCCCTTCCTTGCTGCAGATCACCATCCTATGAAAAAAGCATTTGCCGTTGTCGGCAAATGCTTTTTCTTATGCATGTTTTTTACGAAGGATGAACATGCTTACTGTGATGATCACGAAAGCAGTGAATGCCAGCAGCGGAATCGTAATGAATCCGAGCCAGTTGATATAATAACCTGAACATGGCACTCCGCTGGAGCATAGACTCGCCCCCTGCAGCGCAGGTACTTTCTGATGCAAATAATGATAGCCCGATATGAGTATGCCGAGAATACTGAGCGGCAGCACATATTTATAGATCCGCACATCGTTCTTATAAAACGCGATGCCAAGGATGATGGCAAGCGGATACATGAGGATCCGCTGATACCAGCAGAGCGTACATGGAACGAACTTCATTATTTCACTGAAATAGAGGCTTCCCAGCATGGCAGCGACTGCTGTTATCCAGGCAAATAACAAACCCTTATTCATCAGTTCGCCCCCTGTGTTTCCTCATCCACCATCTCGATCAAATCGTTCATATCCTCGCCTTCGAACAGTTTCCCATTCACAAAGATGGTAGGTGTACCTGTGACACCAAGCTCATCGGCAAGCTCCGTATCCGTTGAAACGGCATCATCGGTGCCATTATCCTGATACACTTGCAGCACCTCTTCGGCTTCTTCGTCACTGACCACTTCACGCAGCTTGTCCATCAGGAAGTCATCGGTGAAACTCGTGTTCAAGTCTTCTGCAAAGAGAACATCATGGAATTTCCAGAATCCATCATCCCCAAGGACTTGGTAAACGGCCTCACTGAAACGTGCACCCTTCTCTGAGTCCGCATTGATGATCGGCATATTCATGAAATAAAAACTAGCTTTACCAGTTTCAATCAGTTCTTGATCGATCACCGGGAAGTTATTATCGTGGAACTCTTGGCAGTGGATGCATTTGTAATCGCCAAATTCAATTATTTTAACCGGGGCATTTTCATCACCGAGGAATGGCTGATTGCTGTAGTCGATGTCCTGTACCTCATCGCTGCCGGAATAGGAATTGATAAGGACCAGCGCCACAACCAGAATGACAATAGCCAGGACAACCCAGACGATGACCTTCGAGGCTTTGGAAGCAGCCTGTGATGTGTTGCCTGCGGATTTCTTCTTTGCCATTTAACTATCGCTCCTTTTACAGAAATAATAGGTTTTATCTATCACATAACATCATAACATTAAAAAGTAAAAATGGATGCCTTGCAACAGATTTGATTACAGGCAAATACTTCACCCGATTGAATTAGTTTGTGAAATGCATTACAATATAATAGTTCTGATTATGACCTTTTTTTATGGGTATCATGAAAGAAAAGAAGGGATTACACTTGAAGGAATATCATTTACCACAAGCGCCGGCGCGCCTGAGTCTGCGGGATGCATTGCGTGTCAGATCCGCAGCCTATCCCTGGAACCGGGCGATCGGATCTGGTCTTGCCACCTGCCTGCCGATATTGATCGGTTTCCTGTTAGGTGACATCACCCATGGATTCTCGGCCGCGCTTGGTGCTTTCACATTCTTATATATAGGAGCAGAGACGTATAAACAACGTGCCAAGAAACTCGCTGCAGTCGCTATCTGCCTTGCTGTATCCATGGTACTTGGAACCTTGCTTGCCCCTCATACGATCTTACTCTCTATTGTCGCGGGCATCATCGGCGTCATTGCCTTTTATGTTTTGAACACCCTGCAGCTCCTCATCCCTGGTCCGATGTTCTTCGTCTTGATATTCTCCATGGCCACAGGGCTGCCTCTGGACCCGCAGAGCGCCTGGGAAAGAGGATTCTACGTCCTGCTCGGAGGTGCACTCTCCTGGCTTTTGGCCATGTCAAGCTGGCTCTGGACAAAAAAAAACCACGAAAAGCAAATGCTTATCAAATCTTACCGTCAGCTTATGGCCTTGCTGCAGTCCATCGGTACACCGTCGTTTTATCAGATGCAGCATCTGACTGTCCTTACCTTGAAGCAAGTTGATCGAATCATCTATGCATCCAAAAGACAGCCAGCGACACTTCGCCTGCACGAGCTGGCTTCCGATATTTTCCAGACATTGACACAGCTCGGGAATAAAGGTTTCCCAATGGATATGAGAAAACCGCTGGAAGATCAGCTAACCGCTGTCATCGATGCACTCGAAGATGCAAAAGGCAATTGGCCTGCATATGCAGCATCTGAACAAACGATATTAAAAACGCTCCAATCCGAGCTGGAGCAAGCATATGATCTCGCCTCACAGCAAACGCCAGCAGCTCCTGTCCAAGTCGAGACCGAATCTGCTTGGAGCGTGCTTCGCAACGGCATTTCCCGGACAAACATCACCGTCCGTCACGCCTTGTTCTATGGACTGTTCATCATGATTGCATCCTTACTGGCACATTGGTTCGGCTTCAATCGTCCATACTGGGTACCAGTTGCCTGTGCGGCAGTACTCATCGGCGCCAATACAACCCTGACCATTCACCGGGCTATCCAACGGTCGCTTGGCACCATTGTCGGCACCTTGATCGGCGGACTGATTCTATCATTGGAACCGTCCGGCTTTTATCTGATTCCTATTGTCGGTCTGCTCCAGCTATGCGTGGAACTGGTGATCGTACGCAACTACGTATTTGCCAATATGTTCATCGCCCCTCTTGTACTTGTATTGGTGGAAACGATGAATCCAGGCAATACTGTCAGCTATTTCGTGACAGCGAGAGTCGTCGATACCATCTTCGGAAGTTTGATTGCCATTCTGGCTGTCCTGTTATTGTGGCGCAGCATCCATACCCGCTTTTTGCCGGTGATATTGAAGGAAACAATTCTGCATATGCAGGAGCTGCTTCATGCAATTCATTCCGGGAAACAGGAAAAGAAACAAACCAAAAAACTGATAAACAGTCTGCTCGAATTGCGTGCTGCTTATGAAAGAAGTCTCGGTGACTTCCCGGGTCCCCAGCAGCGTGCAGAAATTCTATGGCCAGCCATCATGCATGCCCAGCATGCCGGCTATCTGCTCATGTCCTTGCGCAAACATAAGGATAAGCTGACGGAAGCTCAATACGATGCGATCCAAAACCAGCTCGGCGGTATCATGACCAGCCTGGCAACACGGCAGCCTGTTTCCTTTGAACAATACGACGAGCTTGATGTACAGCAGGAACTCAATCAGCTGCAAGCCGCACTTACACAGTTTTATACAAGAAATGATGCGGCCGAGCCCGCACCGAATTGACCTTCTCTGTTACAGGGAAGGTTTTTTCGTGTTACAGTCATCTGAAAGAAGGATAAAGATAACGAAAAGACAGGAGCGTATATATCAAATGCAGACAGGACAGAAGAAAAGGCCGGTCGTCGCCTTGACAGGAGCAAGCAGCCATATCGGCAGTCATCTATTGGATAAATTGAAAGGACGCTTTGATATCATTGCCCTATCCCACAGCGCCGATAAAAGAGAAAGCACAGAACACGTCACTTGGCGATCGTGTGACTTGTTTTCCCAAATCGATACTGAAAAAGGACTGTATGGAGCCGATATCGCTGTCTATCTTGTCCATTCGATGCGCCCTTCCGCCAAGCTTACACAAGCCCGGGATGAGGACATGGATGTCATCTTGGCCGATAATTTCGCCCAGGCTGCCAAAAAGAATGGTGTGAAGCAAATCATTTATTTAAGCGGCATCATACCACCAGAGGAGAAACGATCCCGCCATCTCCGCACCAAATCGGAAGCGGAAAAAATCCTTGGATCGTATGGCGTGTCAGTCACGACTGTCCGCACTGGACTGATTGTTGGATCTATAGGCGCTTCAGCTGAAAAATCGGATAAACAGCTGCCAGTCATACTCTCAAGCTGGACAAGGCACTGCCAGAAAACGAAGCTTCCATCTCGACAGGATGTCCGTTCCATCCAGCGGATGCCGCTTCCTGACGCCAAGGATGCAAATTGGGCAGCCAGACACTATATGAGCTGGCTATCCGACTCACTTCGTCCTTTTGTCCGGACAGCGATTGATGAGCATCTGAATTGCAAGATCTATTTGACAGTCACCAAGAAACCCTTGCTGATTCTTTCCTACGCTAAAAAAAGAAGCACTCCTCATCGTGCGCTTTATTATATTACCGGCGGCCTATTCGCAAACACCAAAGAATCACAAAGCGGACGGATCGAATTCCGCAACATTCCCGGGAAGCAGGAGATGATCATTGCAATCCATGAATATGTACCATCACTTCCTTGGACTGTCTATAAATATACGCAAGCCCCGATCCATATGCTCGTCATGTACTTATATAAGAAACATCTGGAGCGGCTGATCGACCAGAAGCAATCGGATTACCACGCGCCGCAGCATGCCATACAGCATTGAAAGAGGCAGCACATTTGCGCTGCCTCTTCTCATTCCCCTCCTCCATCCGCTGGGAAGGAACCATTATTATTGTGTAAAACCATATCCAATACAATCATGACAGCGATATAGGTAAGCAGATGGGATTCATCCTCTATCTGCATCTCATACGTATCACCCCAAGTGAACCACTTCTTTGTTACATGCATCAGCGGCCCATTCTCATCCGCCAATGTGTACTTGTGGGACCACACATCTCCATCGAGCGTCCAGTTTTGCGGCTTCAATGAAAAGTTCGCTTTGAAAAAGGTGAAATTCTTGGTGACTTCAGCCACCCGCTCGCCATTTTCTACAATGATATATTTTGGCTTCCAAAAGGAAAGCTGCTGCTTGATCGCAACAAGCGGCCGATCATCCATATCGGTGATCGTCAGCCGATCCTGAAAGGAGAAAAGTTTACTTTTGACGCGGTAAACCTCCTGCTCCTTTTCGTCGTATACCGAAAAGCTATCCTTGAAGCTGAATACTTTCTGCTTGATATAATAAGTCCCCATTGCCGCACCTCCGCAAAGATCTCTATTCCCTGCATACGAAAAGACGAAGGCATTAGTTCCACTTTCCAGATAAGTTCTTTTTTCCTTGCTGCCGGCATAACAGAAGCTTGACGCTGCCTCCTGGCCCAATGAGTTTCCCGAATTGGAACACAAAACCAGAAAGGCCATATCAGCCACTAAAAAAGGACTGCAGCAAGCAGTCCTTACGGTTTCAAGATGACCTTGATACAGCCATCTGTTTTCGTATCGAATTTTTCATAGCCTTCCTTCGCTTGATCAAGCGGCAGTATATGCGTGATGATGTCAGCAAGATCGACTTTCTGATCTTGCAGCAGCCCGTGTAAATAGGGCATCGTGTGGATGACAGGAGCTTGACCGGTCTTGATTGTGATATTGCGCTGGAAGATATCACCGAACGGAAAGGCATTATAGCGTCCGCCATACGCTCCTGTCACTTGAATATTGCCGCCCTTGCGCACACACTGCGCTGCCATGACGAATGCACCCAATGCCCCGCCCTGGAGCTTCAGCCCACTGCCGATGAACTCCATTGGCGTCATTTTGCCGTCCATACCGACAGCATCAATGACGACATCGGCACCACCTTTCGTGATCTCTTTCAAATATTCCCCGGTATTCTCATGCTTCTCAAAATTCACGATTTCCACATTATTGGTTCGCTTGGCATGCTCCAGTCGGTAATCGATGTAATCGACAGCAATGACCCTTCTGGCGCCTTTCAGCCATGCGAATTTCTGCGCCAATAAGCCAACCGGCCCGCAGCCGAAAATGATGACTGTATCTCCGGGCTTCACGCCTCCATTATCGACAGACCAAAAAGCTGTCGATCCGGCATCGGCCAGCAAAATCAGCTGTTCATCCGCAACCTCGGAGGTTTCCGGTATTTTAAAAGGAACAAAATTACCATAAGGCACACGCATGTATTCTGCTTGGCCCCCTGGATAGCCGCCATTATTGTCCGAGTAGCCGAAATAAGCACCCACCTGGCCATTTTCATTGCTGTTATCACACTGACTCTCCAAGTGGTTTTGACAGAAGAAGCACTCTCCGCAGCTTACGTTGAACGGAATGACGACGCGATCACCCTTTTTCACCTTTGTCACTTCGGGTCCGACCTCTTCGACGACACCCATCGGCTCATGTCCGATGATATAATTCTCCGGCATATTCGGGATCATCCCATGGATCAAATGCAGGTCAGATCCGCATATCGCTGTGGCAGTCAGCTTCACGATGATATCATCCGGCTTCTTGATCGAAGGTGCTTTCACTTCCTTTACGCGGATATCCTTTATCCCTTGATATGTCACTGCCTTCATGGCTGATTCTCCTTAGATTCGGTATTCGTCGGTGTCGCAAACATACCCAGACGGTCGGTATCATATCGGAATAAATCCATACTGACGATATCGATTGCTGTATTGGCTGCTTTCCTGTCAAACGGAAACTGTGATTTCGGGTCAGCTGGAAACAGCCAGTTGTGCTGCGCCATCAAAGCCGAAATAGCGCCCTGCATCTCGATGGCTTCCTCCAAATGGCGCACCAATATTTGGCGCAATTCCGGATTCACAGCTTCGGTGACCGCTATCGCATAATTGTTCACAGCCGACTTCGCCGTGATGAGCATTTCCGTACAAATGGCCGAATCCATCAAGTCGGGCATCCCTTTTGCATTTTCCGGATCCAAGTAATCATGCATCCGCTTCAGCCCCCTTTACCAGCTGGGACTTGCTGTACAGCTCCTCCAGCTCCCTGATTTGACGCACAGAAGTTTCCACATCTTTCTCCATCAGCTGCTTGATTTTCTGATCGAAGACGACACCTTGCAGGAATTTCGCTTTCATGACTGCTGTCGTCTTAAAGTTAAGCAGCTCATGGACCTCCATCGTTTCATGCGGAGCCAATTGCTGATTATCACTCATCTTCCAACCTCCTTATCTTGTTTCAGCTTGTCCCCTGCACATGTTTTTATGTATAAAGGGGGCTGTTTCTCACAAGCTATCAGTAAAAGGAGGCGTTCTGGTATGCATCATTCCGGTATCCACGAAACCATGGAAGCAATGGAATTATTGAATACAGCGTGTCTTTCGCTGACAAAATCCTCCGGTATGCGCTTTTTGGCAAAAGATGACGGACTAAAAACGCTGCTGAAAGTCCAAGCCGATGCGGATAAGCGTCACATCCATATGCTGCAGCGCTTTCTGAACCAGGAGGAGCCGCATGGATAAGCTTATTGAAATACTTGGATCCGCTCGTGAAATAACGGATCAAGTAATCGTGACGGATTTGCTGGTTACGGTTAAAACGGCAATCATCAATACCGCCAAGGCAATCAACGAAACCAGCAACGAACAGCTGCGCACCGATTTGAAACGGAAGCTTCACGAGCACATCGAACAGCATGAGCGTGTGTTCAGCTATATGATGGAGCATGGCTATTACTATCCGAAGCGACCGGCTCAGCAGCTGCACGTACTGAATGAGACTGCTGAAACAGTGCTTACATTGAATAGGGATTAAGGAGGAAGCATGGGCAAAATGCTCATGCTTTTTGCTTGCAAGCTGTTCTTTTGCTTTCTTTTCTTTCACCTACGTATAATATTCCGTATAGCATGTAAGTCGCATGACGAATAGGAGGCCATTATGAACGATTTCATCAATCAATTACACAATCACCGTTCTGTCCGGACATTCACCGATAAAAAACTGACTCAGGAGCAGCTGGATGCCATCATGGTCGCAGCCAACCAAGCTCCGAACTGGATCAACGGGCAGCAAGTATCTGTCATCGTCGTCACGGATGAGGAAAGGAAGCGCCAGTTAGCAGAGCTGTCCGGTAATCAGAAACATGTCGATGACGCTGCTGCTTTTCTCGTTTTCTGCATGGATTACAGCCGCGCCAAATACGTAACAGATCTGCACGATAAGACACTTGAGGTCATGAATGACATCGAGGCTGTACTAGTCGGCTCCACCGATGTCGGCATCGCTCTCGGAACTGCTGTTGCAGCTGCGGAATCCATGGGCCTGGGCACCGTACCAATCGGCGGTGTCCGCAGAAGTCCGGCAGAAATCTCAAAGCTGCTCGGACTGCCGGAGCTTGCTTTCCCGATTTCCGGCCTCGCCATCGGCTATCCGGCCGACCCGCTGCCGCCGCAAAGTCCGCGGATTCCATTGGAAGCTTTCTATCATAAGGAAACTTATGTTCAAAACCAGGAAGAAGCTGTCAAAGAAATGGATAGAAAACAGCAGGAGGCAATCAAATCCCGCACCGGCGAAGCAAAAGCACATCCTTGGTCGGAACGGATTGCAGCCTTTTACTCAGAGCGGTATAAAGAATATGGAAAAGTGACAGATGTTCTGAAACAGAGCGGTTACGATTATAAATAAAAGGATCCAAGCAGAAAGGAAGAATGAATGATGACCAGAACACCTTTATCGGTTTTGGACCTATCTCCTGTACCAGATAATCAAACACCAAAAGAAGCTTTCGAGAACAGCAAACAGCTGATCCAGCATACAGAAAAACTGGGTTATAAACGCTATTGGGTCGCCGAGCATCACAATATGCCAAGCATTGCCAGCTCCGCCACCTCCGTATTGATCGGCTACCTTGCAGGGCATAGCTCGACCATCCGTGTCGGCTCCGGCGGTGTCATGCTGCCGAACCATTCTCCGCTAGTCATAGCCGAGCAGTTCGGAACACTGGCAACGATGTACCCTGACCGAATCGACCTTGGACTCGGACGTGCCCCCGGTACGGATTACATGACAAGCCGCGCATTGCGCCGGGACGCGCATTCAAGCGCTGAGAACTTCCCGGAAGACGTCCAGGAGCTGCTGCAATATTTGGGTGATGCCAATACGCCAATCAAGGCATATCCCGGACATGGAACGAATGTGCCGGTCTACTTGCTAGGTTCCAGCACCTTCAGCGCCCAGCTCGCTGCCATGCTCGGCTTGCCATTTGCTTTTGCCAGCCACTTCGCACCAGGAGAGCTCCATAATGCTTTGCGGTTATACCGCGAAAGATTCCAGCCATCTGCTTATCTGGACAAACCATATGCGATGGTGACTGTAAACGGAATCGTCGCCGATACGAATGAGGAAGCAGAATTCCTATCCACGACATTGAAGCTGAAATTCCTCAGCATCATCCGCGGCCGCTCCGGCGCATCCACTGCACCGGTCGAGAGCATGGATCATATCTGGAATGAGCACGAAAAGCTGCATGTCACCAACACACTGACTTACTCCTTCGTAGGAGACAAAGCCAAGGTAGCCAGTGAACTGGAAGCCTTCCATGCCAAGACGCAGTTTGATGAACTCATCGTCACTGCCGATATTTATGACCAGGAAAAACGCCGAAATAGCTATACGCTGCTTTCCGAGCTTTGGAAGTAAGCATGAAGAAAGAACCTCAATTCAGAGGTTCTTTTTTCATGCTGCTATTTTTAATACAATACAAAGCAATAAAAAAAGACCGCTGTATGTAGCGGCCTTCCTTCCTAATTTTTTTAGTTATAAATATCCTCAACCGGGGTATCTCCCGCCAGCAAAGAAACGATTTTGCCTTCTGCTTTTTCATTCCCGATCGCAGCAACGATGGCACGTGCAACATCTTCACGCGGAATCTGAGTCGTCTTGAATCCCGATGGATCCGTTGTGACTTTACCAGTTCCTGCTTCATCCGATAATCCGCCCGGACGCAGGATGGTGTAGTTCAGCTTGCTGCCTCGGACTATCTTGTCAGCATAGTGCTTGGCGATATAATAAGGCTTCATGCTCTCGCTCCATTCGTCGGGAGAGTCTGCATGGATGGCACTGACCATGATGTACTGTTTGGCTCCGATTCTCTCAGCTGCTTCCACGGATTTGGCCGCTCCATCCAAGTCGATCGCAAGTGTCTTATCTGCTCCAGTGCTGCCGCCGGATCCTGCGGTGAATACCACGACATCCGATCCGCTTATAGCGTCTGTAATCGCGTCTACATCATCTTCCAAGTTCAAGAAGACAGGATTTACGCCTTTCTCTTCAAAATATCCGAATTGTTCTTCCTTGCGCAGTCCGACGGATACTTCATGCTCTTTCTTCTCATTCAATACATTGACCAGGTTTTTCCCTACTTTACCGTTTGCTCCGATAATGAAGATTTTACTCATGTTCATCCCTCATTCTTTGTTTATTTCAAAAAGCTGTCATAATCCGTGCACTCGTTTTGGACACCGATCCATTTCGTTTCGGTGAATTCCTCCAATGCCCATTTGCCATTGAAACGGCCAAGGCCGGATTGCTTCACCCCGCCAAATGGCGCTTGCGGTTCATCATTGATGCTCTGGTCGTTGACATGAATCATTCCCGTTTCGATCCGTCCGGCAATCGATTCACCATGCCCCACGGTAGAATGCACAGCACCGGAAAGACCGTATGGATGCTCATTGGCCATCTCGACCGCTTCCTCTTCTGTTTCAAATGTAATGATCGGTGCAATCGGTCCGAAAATCTCTTCTGCCGCAAGCGGAGACTGGTTGTCCACTTGGTTGACGACAGTAGGCTCCAGCACATTGCCGCTCCAATTGCCGCCGGTCAAAACGTTTGCTCCAGCATCAATCGCACGCTGCAGCTGCTCCTTTATGCTTTCCACTTGCTGCTCATTTATGATCGGACCTACTTGTGTATTTTCATCTGCAGGGTCACCGTATCGCAGTTCCTTGACTTTTGCAACAAACTTGCTCGTGAACTCCTCTGCAACGGAGCCCTGAACGAGAATGCGATTCAGTGCGATACAAACCTGTCCCTGGTGATAAAATTTACCATAAACAGCAGATTCCACTGCCGCATCGATGTTGGCATCTTCCATCACGATGAGGACATTATTCCCGCCAAGTTCCAATGCGGTGCTTTTCAGCTCGCCAGCAGCAAGGGATGCGATATGCTTACCGACCCCCGTGGATCCTGTAAATGAGATCAGCCGAGGAATCGGATGCTTCACAAAGGCATCCCCGATTTCGGAGCTCTTACCGCTGACAAGGTTGATCAGACCTTTTGGCGCACCGGCTTCCTCGAACAAGGCCGCTACAAGCGAACCTGCTGTCACGGTTGTATCCTTGGAAGGCTTGATGACGACTCCGTTACCTGTAGCCAGGGCTGCCGCAACAGAACGCATCGTCAAATGAAGCGGGAAGTTCCACGGACTGATGACACCGACTACCCCCAGCGGTTCCTGATAAACTTTATTCACCTTGCCGGGAACATGGGAAAGGAATACTTCCCCTTTCATCCGATTCGGATAAGAAGCCGCTTCCTTCATGAAATTGACCGCAGTCGTGATTTCGCCGACTGCCTTTCGATACGTGCTGCCCGCCTCCTTGATCAGCCACTCGATAAACAGTTCTTCTTCCCGAGCCATGATCTGGATTGCCTTCTCGATCAGCTCCCGCTTCACCTGCGGCGGCTGCTTTGCCCATTCTTTCTGTGCCCTTGCCGCTGCTTTATAAGCCTCATCCACGTCAGCTTCATTGGCTCCTTGGATCGTAAGCAAAGTTTCACCTGTATATGGATCGATATTTTCAAACGTCTCTTCACTGTTCCCTCTACGCCATTCACCATCTATAAAAAGTAACTCGAATTGCTTTTGCATGATAGACCTCCTCGATAATTGCCTCGACTTAGAGACAATTCCCCGCCTGT
Source organism: Terribacillus sp. FSL K6-0262 (assembly GCF_037977385.1). Classification (NCBI taxonomy): domain Bacteria; kingdom Bacillati; phylum Bacillota; class Bacilli; order Caryophanales; family Bacillaceae; genus Terribacillus; species Terribacillus sp. FSL K6-0262. Next base: position 1,359,427 of record NZ_CP150277.1, read on the forward strand.
ACGAGTTTAAACAAGTGCTCTGTGAAATGTCTTCTCCATTTCTCAGTGTTTTCTAATTTTCACTTCATGCTGCTCTAAGATGTGTTGGATATAGTAGAACCATAACAACGAATAAGGAGATGGATTAATATGAAAAGAAAGAATCTGCTAGCAAGCGGTCTGGCACTGACATTGGCAGCAGGATTGGGGTTCGGTTTCCAGCATGTGAGCGCGGACGATGATAAAGTACCAACTGATACAAAAGTGAATCTGAATCAAGCAATCGATATTGCAAGCAAAGAACAAGCAGGAACCGTCACTGGCGTAGAGCTGGATACTGCACGAAATGGGCAGGCTTATTACGAAGTGGATGTAAATGACGACAAAGCTGAATATGATGTCCGTGTAAATGCAGAGGATGGTTCCGTCGAGTCCTGGAAAGATGACGATGACGATGATGATGACCATGATAATCAAGCAGCACAGCCAAAAATAGATATCAAAACCGCAGCTGAAACAGCCCTGGCCCAGGAAAAAAACGCCATCCTGACAGATATCTCCCTCGATGAAGATGATGGCAGATTGGAATATGATGCGGAGCTTCGTACCGATAAGCAAGAAATCGAGGTCACTATCGATGCGGAGTCCGGCGAAGTGACTTATACAGAAAAAGAATCGATCGATGATGATGGTGATGATGACTAAATAATTATCCGGGTCTCCTATGGGAGGCTCTTTTTTTGTTTCATTTTTCCCAAACCGGTTATTAATAGAAGGAGTCTTATATACGAAAGGAGAAATCCAATCATGAAGGAAAATATCCAGGATAAGATTGTCATCATCACAGGCGCTTCCAGCGGTATTGGAGAGGCCACGGCGAAGGAATTGGCCGGGCACGGAGCCAAAATTGTCCTTGCCGCCCGCCGTGAAGAACGTTTGCGGGAGCTCGCAGAGTCGATCAAGCAGGATGGAGGAGAGGCCGTTTATCAAGTGACAGACGTCACCAAGCAGGAAGAAGTCGAACAGCTGGCCCAGCTTGCCATCGATACATATGGTCAAATCGATGCCATTTTTAATAATGCCGGTCTGATGCCGCTGTCCTTTTTGCACAAAAAACGAATCTCTGAATGGGATACGATGATAGACGTCAACATCAAGGGTGTACTGTATGGTATTGCTGCTGTGCTGCCGCATATGCGCGAGCGGAAACAAGGCCATATCATCAATACCTCATCAGTTGCCGGACATAAATCCGGTCCGGGTACAGCGGTTTATTCCGGAACGAAATTCGCTGTGCGCGCTATCACCGAAGGCTTGCGCCAGGAAGAAGCGGAAAATAATATCCGTACCACGATCATTTCTCCAGGTGCAATCGAAACGGAGCTCCCAGACAGCATTACAGATACTGAAATCCGAGAAAGCATGGGAGAAACATTGGAAGCAGCTGTCACTCCGGATAGTATCGCCAGGGCCGTTCGTTATGCCTTGAGTGAGCCGGATGATGTTGCAGTGAATGAGCTATTGATCCGTCCGACGAAGCAAAGTCTCTGAAATCCTTATGAATAAAGCCGCACCCCCGCCAATCATTTGGTGAGGTGCGGCTTCTTTATTCACTATTCACGTAAGCTTGCGCCATTTGTTTCAATAACTTTCTTGTACCAATCGAAGCTGCTCTTTTTGATCCTCTTAAGTGAGCCATTTCCGCCATTATCCTTATCGACGTAGATATAGCCATATCTCTTCTTCATTTCCCCGGTACTTGCGCTGACGAGATCGATCGGTCCCCAGCTTGTGTATCCGAGTATCTCCACACCATCTTCTATCGCTTCCCCCAGCTGCTCCAAATGTTTCTGAAGATAGTCGATCCGATAAGTATCTTCCACCTTACCCGCTTCATCGACAGTGTCCACAGCACCCAAGCCATTTTCCACTACAAACAATGGTTTCTGGTAGCGATCATAAAGCTGATTGGCAGTGATACGGAAGCCTGTCGGATCTATTGTCCAACCCCACTCCGACTTCGGCAGATACGGATTCTCCACCGATCCAAACACATTTCCGGCAGTGGTCTTCGCGAGCACTTCAGGATCCGTGCTTGTCGTACGGCTTGCATAATAACTGAAACCAATATAATCGACAGTATGGCGCAGTATTTCTTTATCGCCCGGCTCCATGGCGATGACAATATCATTATCCTTGAAAAAGCGCTTTGCATATCCTGGGTATGCACCGCGAGCCTGTACGTCGATAAAGAAGAAGGAATCCCTGTCCCGATCCATCGCTTCCAGGTAATCGTCCGGATTCGCCGAATACGGATAAGTCGTACCCGCAGCCAGCATACAGCCGATTTTTGCGCCGGGAATGATCTCGTGACATAGCTTCACAGCCAATGCACTCGCCACCAGCTGATGATGAGCGGCCTGGTACTGGATTTGCTTTTTGTCATCCCCTTCATGGAAGACTAATCCAGCACCGACAAACGGCAGATGCAGAAGCATATTGATTTCATTGAATGTCATCCAGTACTTCACCTTATCTTTGTATCTGGTGAAAATGGTTCTGGCGTAGTTTTCAAAGAAAGTGACAAGCGCCCGATTCCGCCAGCTTCCGTATTTCTGCACAAGATGAACCGGTACATCGAAATGAGCCATAGTCACGACTGGTTCGATTCCATATTTGAGCAATTCATCAAATAAATCATCATAGAATTGCAGTCCAGCTTCATTCGGCTGTCCCTCATCTCCTTTTGGGAAAATGCGGGCCCAGGCAATCGAAACCCGCAGCGCCTTGAAGCCCATTTCAGCGAACAGCGCAATATCTTCTTTATAGGTATGGTAGAAATCAATTGCCTCATGCGAAGGATAATATGCTTCCGGCACGGGTTCCAGCTTCTCGATATTCCCCTGCATGATTGTAAATCTATCTTTTCCCATCGGCAGCAAATCCACCGTCGTCAATCCTTTGCCATCTTCCTGGTAGGCACCCTCCACCTGATTGGCAGCAAGAGCTCCGCCCCATAAAAAACCTTCTGGAAATCCAGTCATCTCGTTACTCCCCTTTCCCTCTCCGCATCATATATTCAAGGTAAGCAGCGGCTCGCCCCATTTCACTTGCTTTTCCTCGGTAGCCGCAATCATATTGTAACCCCTTACATCCGTGATCACAACGGGAGTGGTGATATCAAAACCAGCTTCTCGGATATTGTCCAAATCAAACTCTATCAATAGTTGGCCTTTTTCAACTCGATCCCCTTGTTTTACTTTTGCATCGAAGAATTTCCCATCCAGCTGTACAGTATCCATCCCGATATGAATCAGGATCTCAGCTCCGTTATCCGTCGTGATCCCGATGGCATGCTTGGTGGGGAATAATGCCGACACAACCCCGGATGCAGGTGCAAACAGTTTTCCTTCTGAAGGGATGATTGCCACACCTTTGCCGAGCGCTCCGGATGCAAATGCCTCATCCTTGATCTCGGATAAAGGCTGGATGGAACCTTGGAACGGACTAGCGATCACTTCATTGCCAATTGCCAGCTTCTCTTCTTTTTGAATTGGTGCTGCCGGCTCGTTCACTGTATCCGGCTTGTTGTTTTCCTTTGTGAAACCGAATAGCATCGTCAGTACGAATGCAGCTGCAAACGCCACGGCAATTGCTGCGAATGAACCCCAGAATCCCATATCAAAACCATTTGGACCAATGAATGTAGGGATCTGGAATATACCAAGTCCTCCTGTCATATATCCAGTTGTTTTGAAAATGCCTAACACAGCTCCGCCTAAAGCCCCGCCAATACAGCTAATGATAAAAGGTCGTTTCAGCGGCAATGTGATACCGTAAATCGCTGGCTCCGTCACGCCAAAGATCCCGGAAATAAAGGCTGGTATGCTTAATGTTTTAAGCTTTCTCTGCTTGATACGGATCCAAACGGCCAAAACGGCACCAATTTGAGCAAAGGAAGCAGCAAAGACAAGTGCCAAAACAGGATCTCCGCCATATACAGAAAGGTTATTGATCGAGATTGGAACAAGTCCCCAATGCAAACCGAAAATAACGAAAATTTGCCAAAAGGCCCCTAGGAACAAACCAGCAATGATTGGGCTTAAATCATAAATACTGAGCGTTGCCTGCCCGATCAGCTGCCCAGCCCAGGTTGCGACCGGACCGATAATCAAAAAGGTTAACGGTACTACCACCAGCAATGTTAAAAACGGTACGACAAAGGTCTTGATGACACTGGGTACAATCTTCGCAAAGCCTCTTTCCACTTTTGCAGCAAAGAATGTCGCCAAAATGATGGGAATTACGGAAGATGAGTATGTCATCAAGATTACCGGGATTCCCAGGAATGTAATATGAACGGGGGATTCAAATAAAGTACCGCTAAAAAGCGTATAGAGCGGCTCACCTGTTGTAAGTCCGGATAAAGTCGGATAAACGAGAGCCGCCCCGATTGCCATCCCGATAAAATGACTGCCGCCGAACTTCTTCATCGCAGTATAACCCAAGAAGATTGGGAAGAAGTAGAACAAGGAATCACCAACAGCATTAAGTATCTGATAGGTCCCGGATTCTTCCTTAAGCCAGCCAAAGGCCAGAAACATCGCGTTAAATCCCTTGATCATACCTGTCGCAGCCAATACACCAAGTACTGGCGTAAAAATGCTTGAAATAATATCGATGAATTTATTGAATGGATTTGTATCTTTATCTTCTTGTGATGATTGTTCGTTGGCACTAAAGCCTCCGACATGAGCTACTGCTTTATAGACATCAGGCACATGATTGCCGATGACAACCTGGTACTGCCCTCCGCTTTTTAAAACCGTAACAACATCGTCCATGTTTTTGAGTGCATCGGTATTTGCTTTAGCTTCATCCTTCAGCTTGAAGCGCAAACGAGTGATACAGTGGACAACGCTGTTGACATTCTCACGGCCGCCGACATGTTCGATGATATCTTTAGCCAATTGCTCATACTTCATCTTAATCCCACCTTTATTGGAATTTGGCAAATAAAAAACCTGATTAGCTTTGGCGCACAAAGGCTGTGCTGCCAAACTAATCAGGTTATGCCCTATTAAGGTAACATTCCTTCGAAGGATATTCAGCTGATGGTTAAAATGTATCATCTTGCCCGAAAAATGTCAACGCTTACATTTACAATTCATTTACTTTTTATTTACTGTAAACATTCTGTCAGCCGATGTATATGAACAGTCAGATACAATTGCTCGTCTTTAGTGAGCCCGGAATGAAAGCGTTCCTTTAAATAAATATCCATCCTTTCCGTACATTCGAAAGCCCGCCTATATTTCAGCCGGACTTGATCGTAAAGAAATGATTCTGCCAGTTCCGGTAATCTTTCATCCCGCAGAAAGCGTATCGCAAAAAAACGTAAATGTGTCAAAAATCGTTCGTAATTGATTGAGCTGTCATCCAGATTCCCTTTGAAGAAATAGGTTACGATATTCAGCAGATCGCTGACCATTTCCGTGACTTGCACAGCTCTGAGCATATGCTCCCCTGTCAACTGGCTATTGACCAAATACAAAGCAATCGAGGCGGCTTCATCTTCTCCCAATGCATAACCTGTTTCCTCTTCGACGATCTCCAGCGCTTTCCACGCAATCTTATATTCCTGTTGATAATATTTTCGAATCTCCCATAAAAGCGGATTTTTCAGTACGATTCCCTGTTTCTCTCTGCTGATGGCAAAACTTAAGTGATCAGTCAGCGCTATGTAAAGATATTCATCCAAATCATAAGGAAGATGCCCGCGTGCATATTCCACTACCTTGGCTGCAATATTGAGATACACGGGGGAAACATCACGCAGAAGTGTCTCCAGTTTCTCAGTCATACCTGACTTTTCCAAGATGAACTTCTTCTCTATCCCGGATGGATCAATGGTATCCCCGATTTTCTTTTTGAATGCCAAGCCTTTTCCCATTACAACCAGCTCTTGATTAGCATCATTCCTTGTGACTACCACACTGTTATTCAAGATCTTTTCTATCCTCATCGATTTCCCCCATTTCCATAGCAGAATGAAAAAAACCCAAACTCACGCATAGCCTTTCTGCTTGCGCAAATTCAGGTTTTGCCCGCAACGCGGTAACAATCCTCGATTGATTTGTAAACGCTTCACATCGAAAATATCATAGCAGAAATTCCCTGTCAATCCAATCGCGCAAGGACGCTCGTCACTTTCTTTATTGACACTAAAGATTATTTTAATTTAAAAATGGGAATTACAAGCCAATTAATCGCTTTCCCCCTTCTCTGAAAGGTATAATCAAAACTGGTATAGAAATCTAACATAGATATTGACATATACAGAAGGGATGTAAGAGGATGAGCAATCTACGAGAAGATGCATTGAAAATACACCGTGAAAACAAAGGGAAACTGACAATGAAGTCGAAGATTCCGGTTCGCAATGCGACGGATCTGAGCCTTGCTTATTCACCTGGTGTGGCGGAGCCTTGTAAGGAAATCCACCAAAACAAGGATGACGTCTACGAATATACAATGAAAGGCAACATGGTTGCGGTTGTCAGTGACGGCTCTGCCGTGCTTGGCCTTGGCAACATCGGTCCGGAAGCAGCGCTGCCGGTCATGGAAGGGAAATCCGTCCTTTTCCAAAGCTTCGCAGGTGTCGACAGCTTCCCGATCGTTTTGGATACAAACGACGTGGATGAAATCGTCCGCACCGTGAAATTGATGGCGCCGACATTCGGCGGTGTGAACCTGGAAGATATCTCCGCTCCGCGCTGCTTCGAAATCGAAGAACGTTTGAAAGCTGAAACGGATATCCCGGTATTCCACGATGATCAGCACGGTACTGCAATCGTAACGGTTGCTGGTTTGCTGAATGCATTGAAATTGGTCGGCAAAAGCTTTGATAACATCAAGGTCGTAGCCAACGGTGCCGGTGCTGCCGGTATCGCGATCATCGAGCTCCTTCACAGCCTTGGCGTGAACAACGTCATCATGTGTGATTCCAAAGGGATGATCTACGAAGGCCGTCCAGAGGGCATGAACAAAATGAAAGACCGTGTGGCGAAAATCACGAACCGCGACCGTCAGGCTGGCAGCCTGTCCGACGCGATCAAGGATGCGGATGTGTTCATCGGGGTATCTTTAGCCAACCTATTATCCAAGGATGATGTGCGCAGCATGGCAAAAGATCCGATCATCTTCGCGATGGCGAACCCGGATCCGGAAATCCTGCCTGATGATGCGAAAGCAGCAGGTGCCCGCGTCATCGGAACCGGCCGTTCCGACTTCCCGAACCAGGTGAACAATGTACTTGCCTTCCCTGGTATCTTCCGCGGTGCCTTGGATGTCCGCGCGACTGGCATCAACGAAGAAATGAAAATCGCCGCTGCCAAAGCGATTGCCGAATTGATCGATGAGAGCGACTTGAACGAAGATTACGTCATCCCGGCTCCATTCGATCCGCGCGTTGCACCAGCAGTAGCGAAAGCAGTGGCAAAAGCAGCGATGGATACCGGCGTCAACCGCATCACGGTCGATCCGGAAGAAGTGGCCGAAAAGACTCGTCAGCTTACAATCATCGACGAAGACTAAAAACGACACAAAAAAAGAGGAATCCCATCGGATTCCTCTTTTTTATTACTTATCCAAGTTCAATACAGTCAATTTCTCCCTTGTCATGGAAAGGATGCTGTTCGCAATACCTTGGGTGCCCATGCCAGAACCTTTCACACCAAGGAATGGGAAGTGGTCAGGGCCGCGCTCTGTGCGTCCATTGACTTGCACAGCGCCAGTTTCCAATTCATTCGCGATATAAAAGGCTTTGTCCACGTCACGTGTGAAGATGCTCGCCTGCAAACCGTACTCGGATTTATTCGCAATCTCAATTGCTTCCTCATCAGAACCAACACGGATGACAGGCAACACTGGTCCGAATGGTTCTACCCATGCAACATCCATATCCTCCGTCACATGATCAAGCAATGTAGGATGGATCAGATTGCCTTCACGTTTGTTACCTGCAACAAGTGTTGCACCTTTTTCCAATGCGTCATCGATCAATCCTTGTACGAGATCTGCAGATTTGCTGTCGATCAATGGGACGACAGTATTTCCGTCTTCCGGGGATCCCACAGCCAGTTTTTCCACTTCAGCCTGTAATTTTGCAACCAGTTCATTTGCCACATTATCGTGAACCAGGACGCGCTTGATTGCAGTACAGCGCTGACCTGAATAAGAGTATGCGCCGCTGATGATATTCTTTACAGCTTTATCCAAATCAGCGTCTTCGCGGACGATACCGGGATCCTTACCGCCAAGCTCAAGGACGACTGGCTTCATGCCAGCAATTTTGGCCAGGTTCTCACCTGTTTGGGTTCCCCCGGTGAAGGAAACCATGCTGATATCTTTATGCTCTACAAGGAAGTCACCAATGACAGAACCACGGCCTGTCACGATGTTGACGACACCTGCCGGGAAACCAGCCCGATCGAGGGCTTCCACCATTTTGATGCCGCTTAAAGCGCCTTGCGTTGCAGGCTTGAAGATGACTGTATTACCGGAAACAAGTGCTGGAGCCAGTTTGGATGCTGCCAAGTTTACTGGATAGTTGAAAGGCGAAATTGCCAGGACGACACCTAATGGCACTCGGTCCACAATCGCAACCTTGGAACTTGAACCACCCGGGAAACGGTCGCCTCTCATGCTTTCGCCATTGGAATGCAATGCTTCCTGTGCCGTATAACGGATATAATCATATGTCCGCTGCACTTCGCTTTTGGCATCCTTCAGGCTCTTACCGACTTCAAGCATCATTGTCTGTGCAAGTTCATCCTGCATGGCAAGCAGCTCATCAGCCCATTTATAAAGCAGATCCGCCTTTTCCTGCAAGGAAACTTTCGCCCATGCTTTTTGTGCTTGCTTCGCCGATTGGATGGCAGCAGCCGCTTCTTCCTGGGACAACGCCTGTACAGTACCAACGACGCCATCTTTGTACGGAGACATGATTTCCACTACGTTTCCGGTAGTGCTTTCTTTCCATTCGCCATTCACATAATAGCGCTGTGCTGTTAATGTTGACTCCATTACTTTTTCCTCCTTGTGTTGCAGTTAGTTTATTTAATTAAAAAACTTAAAAAAGTTTCTGACACTCATTCTACTACTAACATTTTTATAATGGAATCATTTTGCTCAAAAAAATTAAATTAATTTTTTCCGTAATATCAAGGTTTCTAAGTATATAACATATAAAATTAGTGTGTCATTATTATTATCCAATCTGTCATCATAACGAGACCGAATCTATGATATTCCGGATAATGACACATCCTTTTTTAACTAAAAAAAGAGGGGCATCAATCGCCCCTCTCCTTTTCCTGGCATAAATCATCTACATATTCAGTCAAAATCTCCGCCGTATACTCACCAGAAAATTGCTCCGGATTAAGTAATCGGTGAATAGCCAATCCATCTATCAGCGCATATAATTTTTCCGTTTCCTTGTTTATATCTTTTCCTCTGCTTAAAGCTTCATTATCAGACAGCAATACCAGTAAGCGCTGTACTATTTCACGGATTCCGTCCTCCTGGCGAAAGGATTCTCCTTGCTTATATTTGAAATGCAGGGTGAACACAAACCAAACCTGCATCTCCGCCATCGTTTCCGAATCTATCGGAAGAAGTTCCAACAATACTTTTTTCGCAAGCTCTTTTGGCGGCAACGGCTGACGAATGACTTCCATGATGCGATCTTTACAACGACTTTTCACAAGCTCCATCGCATAATTGAGCAATTCATCCTGCGTCGTGAAATAATGACGCAAAGAGCCTAATGACAGATTGGCTTCTTTGGCTATGTTACGGACAGAAGCCGCTTCCACTCCGCCTTCCATAATGACTTTCCAGGTTGCTTTGGCTATCTCTTGCTTTCTTGCTTTATGATCGATTTTCTTTGGCATAACCTTACTGTAGCAAATGCCGTATATAAAATCAATTTTTTAATACACTTGTATCACAAAGAGTTACGTGTTAGCATAATAATACAACTGTACTAAAAAGGAGATGAAATAATGAACGCCATCATTGTATTGATCATCCTATGCGAAGTAGGTTTCTGGGTCTTTATTGCAGCTGGATTGATAGCCCGCTATGTGCTCAAGCTTCCCAAAGCAGGTTTGATCCTGCTCAGCGCAACCCCTTTGATCGACCTGGTTTTACTTGTAGCTACAGGCCTTGATTTGGCGCGTGGGACGACAGCAACAATGGCACATGCAATTGCTGCCATTTACATCGGTGTCAGCCTGGCATATGGAAAATCGATGATACGCTGGGCAGATCAGCGATTTGCTTATTACCTCGCGAAACAAGGCGAAAAGCCGAAAAAACTCTACGGGAAAGAACATGCCTTGAAAGAAGTGAAAGGGTGGCTGCAGCATTTGCTTGCGTACATCATCGGTGCCGGGCTGCTGCTTGCTGTCATCTATTGGATCAACGATGCAGAAAGGACAGCAGCACTCACCAGTGTCCTGCGGGTTTGGTCAATCATTCTGGGCATCGATTTCCTCATCAGCTTCAGCTATATCCTGTTTCCCAAAAAAGAAAAGCATGCCGGCTCCTAGAGCTGCATGCTTTCCTTTTAAAAATCTTCCTTTTTCGATTTTTCATTAGCCAGATTCATTATAAAGTAGCAGATGACCAGCAAGAGGATCGCTCCGCAATAATACAATGTGTAAAGGGCACTCTCATGATAGACAACAATGAGACGGATCAGGGCTGTTATTCCGATATATAGGAAATATCGGATCGGGAAATGATAATCCTCCTGAAAGTACTTCACTATCATGGCGATGAACTCGAAATACAGGAAGAATACCAGGATATTATTCAGGAATTCCAGTCTTGAAGTATTGCCCTCATTGAATAGGGAATTGTTGATGATATCAATCAATTCCTTCACTAACAGGATGGTAATGGCGATAGCCAAAAGGATCAGGGCTATATTCAATACATACTGCAGAGCTTTCGCAATCGTTGCCTTTGTCCGCTTCTTCTTTGTATGGGTCTGCATTCGCATTGTATCACCTCTAACGTTACTATTCCCTACCTTTTTACCAGATAAGCGGAACTGATCTCAGCAGTGCGTGTCACTCCGGATAACGCATATGTCAATTCAAGCTCTGTTCGTAAATCCCCGATCACTCGGCTTACCCCGGCTTGTCCATCAGCTGCGAGTCCATATACATAGGGCCTGCCGATCAGGACACTGTCAGCCCCCAAAGCGATTGCTTTGAACACATCAGCACCGCTCCGAACACCGCCGTCCATCAATACAGGCACTGCCCCATCGACTTCCTCCGCGATAGCTGGCAGCGCCCGCAAAGATGCAATGGCCCCATCAAGCTGCCTGCCGCCGTGATTTGAAACAACGATAGCATCGAACCCCAAATCGACCGCCTGTCTCGCATCAGCTGGATGCAGGATACCCTTTACAACAATCGGCAATTTCGTCTGTTTCTGCAGAAATAGCAGATCGTCCCATGATAGATTCGGATGATGGATGTTCTCCAAAATCGCATCCCTTATATGCTCTTCGGTAAGCTGCGGCACCAATTCTTGAAAAACAGGATCATTTATGTAATTGGCTGCTCCTTTCAATAGTTTGAGCGGCGAATATCCATTTCGGTAATCCCGCTTCCTCCAGCCCAGCAGACCCGTATCGACCGTCACTACAATCGCCCGATATCCTGCCTCTTCTGCCCTTCTTGCCATGCTGGCCGTCAAAGCACGATTCTTCGACCAATACAACTGGAACCATTTCACTGCCTCTGGCGCTGCTTCAGCGATTTCTTCTAATGAAGCGGAGGTGACCGTACTTGCAACAAACGGAATACCTGCCGCTTCTGCAGCCTTCACACTGCCGATTTCCATATCCGCATGAAAGATCCCTTGGAACCCTACTGGAGCAAGCATCACCGGCAGGCTTTGATCCTGGCCGAACAGCCGGATGGAAGGGTCCACATCCGAAACATCGCGCAAAACCCGAGGCAGGATATCGTAGTCGCTGAATGCGTCTCGATTCTGCCCTAATGTCACCTCATCCCCAGCCCCGCTTTGCAAAAAACCAAAGGGGCCATTCGGGAGGACTTCCTGTGCCCGTTGTTCCCACTCCGCTGCAAACAGCGGATAATCCCCTATTGATTCCCCGATTCTCGTAAAAACATTTCCCACTTTATATACCCCCTGCCATTTCTTTGTAATATTAATAGAATAATCCGAACACATTGGGAATTCCAGACTTTTCGTGTTAAGATTATCTTTGAAAACACGCAGACGGAGGCAGCAACCATGGCTAAATATCAAGACCTTTCGAATGAAGCATTACAACAGAAATACAATGCGCTGCAGGATGCATACGAGGCAATTGCCAGTCAGCAGCTGCAGCTGGATATGTCACGCGGGAAGCCTTGCACCGAACAGCTTGACCTTTCCCAGCCGATGCTCGACATCCTGACATCAGGCAGCACAGTCAAAACCGAAAACGGAACAGACGCCCGGAACTATGGTGGTTTGGACGGGATTCCAGAAGCAAAGGCATTTTTCGCCTCCATTTTGGAAGTTGAACCGACCAAAGTGATCGTAGGCGGGAACAGCAGTCTGACAATGATGCATGATTCAATCGTTCAATTTTTGCTGCATGGTGTTTCCGAGGAAGCAACTCCATGGATGAAACAAGGGAATGTGAAGTTCCTCTGCCCTAGCCCTGGCTATGATCGCCATTTCACAATTTGTGAGGCATTAGGAATTGAAATGATTCCAGTAGCAATGACGCCAAATGGCCCCGATATGGATGAGGTGGAGAAGCTGGCAGCTGCCGACCCGCAAATCAAAGGTATCTGGTGCGTACCTAAATACAGCAATCCGGATGGTTTCACCTATTCCGATGCCGTGGTCGATCGACTTGCCGGAATGCAGACAGCCGCGGATGATTTCCGGATATTCTGGGATAATGCATATATCGTCCATCATCTCTCGGACGAACCAGATGAATTGAAGAACATCATGACCGCAGCAGCAGATGCAGGGCATCCGGACCGTGTCATGGAATTCACTTCTACATCAAAGGTGACCTTCCCAGGCTCGGGTGTGGCAGCCTTAGCTTCCAGCGAGAGAAATATTGCGTTTTATAAGAAGAATCTTTCCGTTCAATCCATTGGTCCCGATAAACTGAATCAAATGCGCCATGTCGCATTTTTGAAGGATAAGGACACACTTATCGCCCATATGAAAAAGCATGCAGCAATCATCGCCCCCAAATTCCAAACTGTCCTGTCGATCCTGCAGGAGAAGCTGGGCGGAAAAGGGATTGCTGATTGGACCAATCCCAATGGCGGCTATTTCATCAGCTTGAACACGATGGAAGGATGCGCCAAGGATGTCGTGGAGCTTGCCAAGAAAGCCGGTGTGACATTGACTGGTGCAGGTGCAACCTACCCGTACGGTAAAGATCCATACGACCGTAATATACGCATCGCGCCAACACTGCCGCCGACTGAAGAACTGAAAAAAGCTATCGAAGTGCTATGCTTGTGCGTAGAAATGGTAAGCATCGATCGTCTGCTGCAAAAATAAAATCAGGCCGCCCTATGGCGGCCTTTTTAATTGGAATAAAGGTAATAATCCTGCTGACTTTCTTTAATGAAGCCAATGGAGGTATATAGAGATAGCGCTTTTTCATTTTCAGGCTGGACATCCAGATACACACGCTGTCCCAGGCTCGTTTCCACCCGCACCGCTTCCTGCAGTGCCTTCCTTCCGTATCCTTTTCCTTGGAATTCCGGCAGTACCGCAAACCCGTATATCCCGCTTCCCTCTCCGTCTCGATGGATTCTCATCTTCCCTACTGTCTTCCCCTCAGCCTCGATCATATAAAACTCCTTCTGAAAACCATCCTTCTCCAAGCGGCCATTATAAGCGAGTGCTTCTTCCGCTTTGAAATCGAAACAGACGATATCCAATTGAACCTTCATTCCGATATCCTCTGGAAGGGAAGGTCGCAAACGGACCGATCCACCGGAATCAGGTAATGCTTCTCCATCCCACTTCATCATGTATTCCGATTCTTCAAAAGTACAATTCACTGTTTCCAACCATGCCTTGCCTGATACACTGTCAGCCGGCACATTCAGTAATATTTTCACAGCCTTCCCCATTGCAGGAATGCTTTCCCGGAAAAGCCCACTGAATATACCCTTCCTCCGGTAATTCGGATGCACCATACCGCATACCTCGATTTTACTCCCGAAGCTGTATAAACCTAGAAAACCAACAAGCCTGCCAGAGTCATATGCCATGAAATCTGTCTGCTCGGCATCACTCCTGTTCTCAAGCATGTCCCAATTCAGTTTGAGCTCGATTCCATCATACTTCTCCACCGCTTGCTGAAGCGCTTTAATTTCATTTAATTGTGTCACTGTAAGCCTCATCATCATCCCCCATATCCATATCTCCACTTATCATACCTTATTTTCCCAAACAAAAAAATCCCGCCGTATAAACGGCGGGACCTGATTAATCCGCTTGATGATCCACTTTCACTCGTCTGATGAAGAAGCTGATTACAATACCGACAATCGCAGCAATGATACCAAAGATAAAGGAACTTTGGACACCTTCTGTGAAAGCTTGAATAGCGGTAGCCGGGTCTTGCGGATTGGCTGCATCTTCCATATATCTTTCCTGTCCAGCTGTCATGATGGAAATCGCTACAGCTGTGCCGATTGCACCGGCAACCTGCTGCAATGTATTCATGATGGCTGTTCCATCCGGATACAAATTAGGAGGAAGCTGGTTCAGACCATTTGTCTGAGCCGGCATCATGATCATGGAAATACCAATCATCAGAGCGATATGCAAACCGACGATGTAACCAGTGGACGTTTCCAGTGAAATGCCGGAGAAACCGAACATAACCAATGTGACGATGATAAGACCAGGCGTCACAAGGAATCTTGGCCCGAATTTATCGAACAGGCCGCCCATCACAGGGGAAAGCAATCCATTGATGACACCGCCCGGAAGCATGGTCAGACCGGCAACCAGCGGAGTGAGCGCCAATGATGTCTGCAAATACAACGGCAGCAGGATCATGGACGAAAGCATGACCATCATGCTCACCAAGATCAACAACAAACCTACTACGAACATCGGATACCTGAAGGCATTCAAGTTCATCATCGGCTGTTCCATCCTCAGCTGGCGGACAGAGAATAAGATCAGGCTCAAGACACCGACGGCAATCGCAACGATGACGACCGGATCACCCCATCCGCCGCCTTCACCGGCATGACTGAAGCCGTAGACTACGCCGCCAAATCCAATGGTCGACAGGACGATGGACAGGATATCGATTTTTGGCTTCTTCAATTCGGTGACATTTTGCATGAAGAATGCTCCAAAAATAATGGCAATGATCAAAAACGGAAGTGAAATCCAGAAAATCCAATGCCAAGTCAATTCATCAATGATCAGGCCTGAAAGCGTCGGCCCGACTGCAGGTGCAAACATGATGACCAAACCGATCAATCCCATGGATCTGCCGCGTCGATGCGGCGGGATGATATTCAATATCGTGTTGAACATGAGCGGAAGCAACAGTGCCGTCCCAACTGCCTGCACAACACGGGCGATCAGCAGCAGTGAAAAGGATGGTGCGATTGCAGCGATTAACGTACCGATGATGGAGAACACCAAAGATGTGAGAAATAGCTGCCGAGTCGTAAACCATTGTAAGAGCAAACCAGAAACCGGCACAAGTACACCAAGCGTCAATAGATAACCTGTAGTCAGCCATTGAGCCGTCGAAGGTGATATACCGAAGTCACTGATGATATTCTGAAGCGCAATATTCAGCGCAGTTTCACTGAACATCCCGATAAAACCAGCAATCAAAAATGAAATAATGATTGGCATAGCCTTGATATTGCTTGTATCTACAGCTGCTGCAGCTGTATTTTTACTATCCATTTGCAAAGATTTCTCCTCCAATGCGGAATTTATTTTTTAAGTAATGACGGAAGCTGTTTCGCGACACAATACAACGGACTTCCCGAAGTACTCGTGAGCG
This sequence comes from Terribacillus sp. FSL K6-0262, assembly GCF_037977385.1. Lineage (NCBI taxonomy): Bacteria > Bacillati > Bacillota > Bacilli > Caryophanales > Bacillaceae > Terribacillus > Terribacillus sp. FSL K6-0262. Next base: position 1,375,529 of record NZ_CP150277.1, read on the forward strand.
CCAGGATAGCTGCTCCTTCCACCAAGGCATTTATCGTAACGGCCAATTCTTTCGCCATTTCTTTTTCATAGCCGAAGGCGATCAATCGATCTGTATATAATGACTGCCAATCCGCATAGGCATGCTGACAGCTGTTTCGCAGTGCTTCGTGCGTTGCTGCAGTCTCAGACGCAATCAGCCCGATTTGCACACCTTCCATTTGATGTTTTTTTTCAAATTCGGAAGCGATCTTGCAGATATGATACTGAAATGCCTCTGCAGCCGTATCCTTGGCTTCCAAATCCCTCGCAGCTCCTTCCAGGACATGCTCCTTCATGAGCCTGATTGCTTCAACGGCGATCTCTTCCTTTCCATTCGGGAAGTGATAATAGAGCGATCCCTTGGGAGCACCGCTTTCTTCAATGATTTGATTCAGGCCCGTGCCATGATAACCCTGCCGCTGGAAAAGCTCCGAAGCGGTACGTAAGATGATTTCTTTTGTACTTTCCTTCTTTTTCACTGTGCCATACAACCTTGCACTCCTTATATTATGACGATTGGTCTAGATAATAATAATTTTTTTTGTTAAGCATGTCAAGAATGAAATCTGCGATTTTGTTTATAAAATTAATGTAAATTTTAAAGCACCAAAGTAAAGTAGATGTTATAGTACAAATGAATTTTTATAACACATACCCTCTCATACCAACGATCAATATATGGAAAGGAGTACAAAATATGACGAATAACCAAAAGAAAGCATCAACTCTCATCGAAATTTTTCTCGTTTCCCTTCGCTTAGGCTGTACATCATTCGGCGGACCGATTGCCCATCTGGGTTATTTCCAAGAAGCATATGTACGCAGCAAAAAATGGCTGGATGCACAGGCATATGCCAATCTGGTTGCCCTGAGCCAGTTCCTGCCCGGTCCCGCCAGCAGTCAAGTCGGCATCGGGATCGGCATCATAAGAGGAGGGATATTAGGAGGGATCGTCTCATTCATCGGCTTTACCCTGCCTTCTGTCCTCCTGCTCATGTTGTTCGCCTTCTTCCTCGGGCAAATGAATATGGCGGATGCTGGATGGATTCAGGGGCTGAAGTTAGTTGCTGTTGCCGTCGTCGCTCATGCTGTATTGGGGATGAGTCAAAAGCTTACCGCAACTCCTGCAGCGAAGGGGATTGCATTGGGGGCTCTCGTGCTTACACTTATATGGCCCCATCAATTCGCACAGCTGCTGGCTATATTGATCGCAGCCGTTGCTGGGTATATTCTGCTGCATCCTGATCAAGGCGATAAAGAAGCTGCCAGCCTGCATATCGCTATCGATAAAAGAATCGGTGCCATCTGCCTTGCTTTATTCTTCATTTTATTGGCAGGCCTGCCTGTGCTGCGCACGATCACAGACAATTCTTTTGTTATCATGGCCGATAGTTTCTATCGGGCCGGTTCACTCGTATTCGGAGGCGGTCATGTTGTCCTTCCTCTCCTGGAACGTGAATTCGTCCCAACCGGATTGATAAGTCAGCAAGACTTCCTTGCCGGTTATGGTGCTGCCCAGGCAGTGCCCGGACCTTTATTTACATTTGCTGCGTATCTCGGCACTGTCCTCTACGGCTGGCAGGGTGGATTACTAGCGACCATCGCCATTTTCCTCCCGGCCTTTCTGCTCTTGATCGGTGCTTTGCCATTTTGGACGAGCCTGCAGCGAAACGCCGGCTTCCGCAAGGCGTTTGCTGGAATCAATGCTGCTGTCGTCGGGATATTGATCAGCGCTTTCTTCATTCCCATTTGGTCAACAACCATTCACAGCGCCTCCGATATTGCCCTGGCAGCCATTTTCTACAGCCTGCTTGCTTTCTGGAAAGTTCCTGCCTGGATCATTGTAATAATCGGCGCCATCAGCGGTATTGTGCTATAGTTTTACCAATCATCCACCGAGGGGGCATGTGTGTGCCATCCCCCCTCGGCGGATTTCATTTCCAGACGATATCAACCTTCATTCTTCACATTCCCCTTGAAACCAACGATTCCCAGCAGAATGGCAAGCAGCAGCATGATCAAACAGCCCGTCTGTACCGCCGCTGCCACGCCAATCACCTGATTGATGGCGGCCAAGGCTGCTGTCATCCCGATGATCAGCAGGGCTTCAACCGATTGGTACATACTTAGCATGCGACCCATCTGCCCGACCGGAATACGTTCCTGCATATAGGTCACATAACCAGCATTGGCAAAAGCCAGCGCCCCGGATAACATGAACACACCGACACTCGCTGGAATGAAGTCCTTCGAAAAAGCGAACAGCAAATAACCCGAAGCCCCTGCTGCCGTACCATATACGAGCAATTGGATCGATCGAAAATGTCGGGTGACAGCAGCGAGCAGGACAGAGCCAGAGATAAAACCGATTCCAGCAATACTTACAAGCAAGCCATATGCGGCTTCTGAAAGCCCAATCGCTTCCGCGGTAAAAGCTACCTCCATGGAATCGACAGCTGCGGTCATGACGGTAATGCAGCTGAACAGAAGAAGCAGGAATGTCAGCATGGCAAATTTCTTACTGTAATCGATGATTAGGCTCCAATCCTCTTTCCAAATCCGCAGCCATTTCCACTCGTTTTTTTCCTCCAAGACAGCTTTGACAGATGGTAAAGCAATGCAAATGACAGCCGCCGCCAGCAGCAAGAGTATATTCATGATCAATGCAGCCTCGACGGACCCCATGCCGACCAGGATTCCCGCCGCTGCCGGACCTAATACAAAGCCGCTTCCATCCGCAATAGCCCGGTAGGAATTGAATTTCTGCCAATGCCGTTTTTCGATCAACCCTGTTATATAGGGCAGACTCGCAGGCTCAAAAATAGTTCCAGCTGCTGCAACGAAGAATACCAGTACATAGATTTGCCAAAGGGAATCGGCCATCATCATCCCTGTTATCCCAAAAATCCTTATAAAGTACAGCATGATCATCAACTTTCGATTATCCAGCCGATCAATCATGCTTCCTGCCCAGCTGTTCATCAGCAGCCCTGCTGCAGGTTTGATCATATAAAGGATCGCGACAGCTGCCGCAGACTGATCAGCTTGCTTGTACACTTTCAAATTCAAAGCAATCAAATACAGCCAATCCCCACAGGATGCACAAGCCATTGCAATCAGCATTCCAATGGCACGGAAACGGTATTTACCCATCTTTCCTCCTCCTTACCCGAAATGAAGCAAATAAAAAAATCCCACCCCCAAGATTGTCATCTTAGGGGCGAGATTCCGTCGCGGTGCCACCCTAGTTACTCTGACAGGTCACCCTGTCAGACTCAAAAGGTACACGCCAAAATGCGTAGACCTTCGTGCAATAACGGGCACTCCCGGTCTGCCATCAATTTATCCGGCAAACAGCTCCATGGTTTGTTCCAGCTGGACTCCTTCACCCTTCACACCACATCAGGGATTCTCTGCAGAAGGAACAGTCAAGCTGTACTGCTCCATTTCATCACTTGTAAATTTTTTCTATGATAGCATGCATTGAACCGCTGTACAATATATAGCTTTTATTTATAGCCCTCTATAAAAGATACGCCATATCGATTTGGGATATTATGGTACACTTAAACTCAGCATATAACTGCTCAGATGAGGTGAAACTCTGTTTAAAATATTCATTCTGATCATTTTTCTTATTTATATATGCCCTTCTAAGGGGAGAAAAAAGAGTCAGGTTTATCATCCTTACCTGCTTCCTATTGATTTCCATCCTGTTCATATCTGGAATCCTATTCATTTCAAACAAATATAATATACATGATAGCCCTGTATTAGAGAATGGTTTCAACATCCTTTACGATTGGGTCCATGTATTTTCCTATTTATTTGTCATTCCAACGGTCTTGCTTACTGCTTATACATTACTGAAAATGATTCCGAAGCTATCCGCACGCATGTGGATAAGAGTCACTATGTACATTTTCTGGATTGCTTTACTGGCGGGATCAGCTTATATATCCTTATGGGTTTGCACCTTGATCAAACTGGCAGCACAAAAAAAGACACTTCCCGCGGGAAGTGTCTTTGTCTTATCTTAGTAAGCTAAGCTGAATAGACCTTTGACGTGAGTCAAGTAGCGAATGTTACTTGCCTCTTTCATCATTGTTGCTGGAAGACCTTTCAATGGTGTTTGGTTAGCACCGACGAACGCTACGGCATCCTTGCGGCCAAGGCTTGCAAGTGTACCGGAGTTGATCGGGCTGAAGCTTTCCATTGTTTTGCCTTCAAGGTAAGCGAATAGATTATAACCTACTAGCTCGCCCATTTGCCAAGCGATTTGTGCTGTTGGCGGCCAAGGACGACCGTCTTCACCGAAGTATACCGCACTGTCACCGACAACGAAGACATCCTGATGGCTCTTGGACTGCAAGTATTCGTTAACAGTCGCACGCCCGCGATCAGTTTCCAAGCCGGACTCTGCCACCATTGGAAGGGCTTGTACGCCGCCAGTCCAAACGAATGTGTTTGTTTCGATTTTCTGACCATCTTTCAATTCCACGACATTGCCTTCCACGTTCGTTACAGGCAAGCCAAGCAAGAATTCCACGCCGCGTTTTTCCAAGCTGGATTGTGCGCGATCGATAAGATGCTGCGGAAGCATTGGTAGGATCTTCGGACCAGCTTCAACAAGCTGAAGCTTGATTTCTTTTGGATCCACACCAAGAGGCAAGCAGTAAGAAGCAAGCTTGTCCGCGATTTCGCCAACCAGTTCGACACCAGTCAAACCGCCGCCACCGATAAGGATCGTTCCATCTGCAGGGTTTTTGGAAGCTGCATATGCTTTGATCTTATCTTGGATTTGGTTGAATACTTTATTTGCATCGTCTACGGATTTCAGGACAAGGCTGTTCTCTTCCAATCCAGGGATGCCGAAGTAAGCAGTCTTGCTTCCAAGACCTACTACCAAAGCGTCATAAGAAAGGGTACTGCCGCCTTCAAGGACAACTTCTTTCTTATCGACATTGAAGCTTTCCACTGTTGCGACTTTGAAGTCTACATCCAGACCTTTCAAAAGCTTTGTCACAGGCATTGCCACTGCTTGCTCGGAAATGCTGCCCGCTGCAAGACGGTGAAGTTCCGTGATGATTTGGTGTGTCGGTGTTTTATTGATAAGTGTTACGTTCGCTTGTGCTTTGCTGTAATACTTACGTACGGTTTGAGCGGCTAAGACTCCGCCGTAACCGGCGCCTAAAATAACGATATTCTTTGCCATACTTAATCCTCCGTCCTTACCTTTTAGCTCTTATTTTTGTTTTTGTCTTTCTTTTTCGTTCGCTACTTCCAAATAGCTTTGAACAAAACGGAACATCTTCTGTGCTTGCGGGTCCTTCATCAGACGAAGCAAACCGAACAGACCGATTGTTTCATTGCTTGATTCCGCACGATCCTTTGCTTCGATTGCAGTTTGGGCGACTGTTTTCACAGAATCCGTCACAGGATGAAGCACTTCTGTAATTGCATTAACTGTATCGGATTTCAACACATCATCTGTTGCTACAGAATGTGCAAAGTCGTAAGAAGCAGTCAAAGCATTCACAAGTTCATTGATTTTCGGCAGCTGTTCGATCAGGGAAGTCAATGATTCTTGCACTTCAGGTTTTAGCAATTGGTCAACTAGATCTTGTTGGCGCTGGCTAACACTTTCGTTTGTTTCTGACATAACGTATTCTCCTTTGCTATGGCAATGCATTATATTTATACGTAAACATTATACTTCGTTGTGAATTTGTTCACAACTGTACGTTCACAAATTGCTCAAAATATCCACCTACAACTTTACTCCTACTTAAGGCACTTGTCAAAAGTTATTTCACATGAGTTAATGTTTTTTTTCATTTCCTATTATATGTTCAAAAAAATGACATAGTAAAAGCCCTTTCATACTTCCGCTTCCGTAGCTTCCCCTTATTTCGGCAAAGTATTAATATTTTTACTTATTTTCCCGAAATCTTTGCTGGCAACTATCGCCTCCCAGCATCGATATTCAAACAATCCAACTCCGAATCCCTGATTCGTTTATCAGCCACGCTCATCCCCTGTTAGCAGAGCTATACCCAGCGTGAAGAGAAACCGTAAAAATAGGTTAGGCAAGCTACCCTTACACAGGTGCCTACATACGATGAAGAAGAAAGCAAGAAGGGAGAATGATGATGTACAACGAAAACGATGATAAGCAAAACCAGCAACGGCAGATCCAGTTTCCAGGCGGACCTGGATTTGGCGGTCCCGGCTTCGGCGGTCCGGGTTTCGGAGGCGGGCAAGGCGGCTTTCCATTCGGACCTCCCCCAGGAGCAGGCGGACAGCAAGGACAATTCGGGCCGCCTCCCGGGCCGCCTCCATCCCAAATTCCGCAGCTGCAGTCAGTGAGCGGCGGTCCATCTACTTTCGCAGTAGATCCAGGCGGAATCAGATTTTGCCTTTTCCGGTACACTTATATAGAGCTTGAAAACGGACAGCGGTTCTGGTACTACCCAGTATTTGTGGGCCGCACCTCCATTGCTGGTTTCCGCTGGCGGCCGCAGCAGTTCCGCTGGCAGTATTTTGGTATCGACCTTAGAAGAATCGCTGCATTCAGCTGCTAATCGAAGAGGCCGGGCTTGCCGCCCGGCATTATACATAGCATGAAATATATCCAGAATGGCTAACAATCAGCCTCGTGAAAAACAATACGGGAAAACGAAGAGCTATGGCGGCGTGTCCTGCCGAAGCGGCGCTCAAGAATAAGGTTCGGTTTTAAGCACTGGAAAATTAGTTATGTCCCAGCCTCTTCCCCCTCATTTATCAAGCACACCCATGAGCTCTGGCAGCCAGAGGCTTAACGCCGGAATATAGGCGACTGCCAAAAAGGCTAGAATGACCGGAATATAAAAGAGCAGAAGCGGTTTGGTCACTTGTTCGATTGTGACATTTCCTACCTTCGCACCTATAAAGAGTACAGTACCTACCGGCGGCGTGATTGTACCGATTGCCAGCCCCATAGACATGATCATTCCGAAATGAACAGGATGAACACCCAGCTCCAATGCAATCGGCAAAAGAATCGGTGTAAAGATGAGCAAAGCTGGGGCGATATCCATAAATGTTCCGACAAGCAGCAGCAATAATACCATTATCAATATCAATATCATCGGACTGTCACTGATTTGAAGGATGCCTGAACTGACCACCTGCGGCAGCTTGGAGTAGGACAGTATCCAGGACATTGCTGATGAAGCCCCGATAAGCAGTAAGATGACACCTGAGAAAATGACCGTGTCCCGCAATATTATGGGGACATCTTTCCATTTCAGGCTTCTGTAAATCAAGCAAAGCACCACTGCATAGAGAATAGCCACAGCCGCTCCCTCTGTCGCGGTAAAGACACCGAACGAAATGCCGCCGATGACGATGACGATCAGCAGCAGACTCGGGATGGCGTCCAGGATTACTTTGGCTGCCTGGGAAAAACGGATCGGTTCGGAGACTGCATATCCTTTCCGCTTGGCAACGATGAAAGCTGTGGCCATGATCAAGATGGACATTAGTATCCCTGGCACATAACCAGCAATGAACAAGGCACCGATCGAGGTCCCCCCGCTCAGGACTGAATATAAGATTGGTGTGCCGCTCGGCGGAATGATCAACCCTGCTGGCGCAGAAGCTACGTTGACAGCTGCCGAATAGCTTGGGTCATAGCCCTCTTTCTTCTGCATCGGCGCCATTATTTTTCCCATTGTGGCAGCTGATGCGATGGCTGATCCCGACAAGGCACCGAACAAAGTATTACCAATGACATTTGTGTGCGCCAGGGAACCAGGCAGGCGTCCGGCCAGCAATTTCGCCAAATTGATCAGCCGCTGTGCAATCCCTCCTGTATTCATGATGCTTCCAGCCAATGTGAAGAAGACAAGTGATAACAGGACAAAGCTATCGATTCCAGCGATGAACTGCTGCGAGACGACCATTAATATTTCATCGAATGGCAGCAGCATAGCCCCGGCAGCCAATGTAGATAAGCCGATACTGATTGCGATTGGAACACCAAAGAAAATGAGCAGGAAGAAAAGCGCGAACAAAACAATACCCGCAAGAGCCACACTCGTCATGCTGCGTCCCTCCCCCGGGCAGCTTCCTTACGTGCCATGAATCGGTTCGTGACGATGTAATAGACACTCAACAAGCCGGATAATGGCAGCGCAGCATATACATAACCCATCGGCAGCCCCAGGACCGGTGAAGTCTGTGTCATGGAAGCAAGCATCAGCTGCGTGCCTCCTGCAATAAAGACAATCACCATGAACAGCAGTACCGTCACTTCGATGACCAGCTCGGCTGCTTTTTTATCCTTGGCATTTTTCCATTTGGACATCAGGAATGTCAGTGCAATATGCTCCTTCACACCGAATGCATAACTGGCACCGAGCAACCCGACCCAGATGAAGGAAAAGCGCAGTACCTCTTCTGTGAACACGCTCGGATTCTGCAGGACAAAGCGAGTGAAGACTTGCCAGATCGCCCCTGCAACCAGGAAGACAGTCAATGTGCACGTCACCAGCAAAATACATTTATCTATCCAATACCGTACTTTTTCCACCTCGTTCAGCTCCTCTTCATTTACTGTAACGCCGCGATGTCATCCAGTACTTTGGCTACGTCCGGGTCTTGACGCTTTTCTTCAATCAGCGGCTGCACCAATTCCTTGAAAGGCTCCTGATCAAGCTCATTGAAGGTCACACCCATCTCGTCCTCAGCCTTTTGGATACTTTCTTCAATCAGCTGGTCCCATCGGGCATTATGATTCTCAGAAGAAATCGCCGCAGCTTCCTCGACAGCCTGCTGCTGCTCCGGTGTCAGGCTGTCCCATGTCTTTTCGCTCATGATGAGAAAATCCGGAATTCTCGTGTGTTCATCATACGAAAAGAACTTGGCTACCTCACCATGGTTCGCATCGGTAAGTGCGATCGGACTGCTTTCCGCCCCGTCAATGACACCTTGCTGAAGCCCGGTGTACACTTCCGGCGCAGGCAGCGGCGTCGGCGAGGCACCCAGGAGCTCCATCGTCCGGATCGATGTTGTATTCGTCATTGTACGGATCTTCAGTCCGTTCAGGTCTTCCGGTTTTTCAATCGGTGTATCTGCCGTATAGAAGCTCCGTGCCCCGGCATCGTAATAAGCGATGCCATGAAGACCGATTGCCTCCAGCTCTTCATAAAGATCTTTCACGATGTCCGATTGCATAACCCGCTTGAAATGCTCTTCATCCTCGAAAACATAAGGCAAACTGAACACAGAGAAATCATCATAAAAACTCTCCAGAACCCCGCCATTCACTTTTGCCATATCGATGACGCCATTTTGGACAAGCTCCAGCATCACCCTTTCATCACCAAGACCGCCTTCGGTATAGATATCCGTTGTCAGTACCCCATTTGTGCGCTGCTCCAGCTCTCCGCTGAATTCCTCCAGACTGGCATATACCGGGCTATTCGGATTATGGATATGCCCCATCGTCAGCCTTTTCGGCTCCTGGCCAGCGGCATCCGAAGCCGGAGCGACAACCATGACCACACCTATGGCAAGCAGCAGAACAGCAAGAATTAGCCATGTCGTTTTTGCTTGATTCATCGTTCACCCTCCACCTATTAAAAGCGCTTACAATTCACGGCATGCGACAGCACGCTATTCAGGCGTCCCTTTCGGCAGTGCCGAAATAACGTCAGCCTGAATAGCAGGCTTACTCCATGTTACTTGTAATTCATATGGCAGCTTCCCGCTCCTATAACACGTATTCAACGTCTGGTCCAAATCCATGACAGCCCGGATATTCGTCTCTGTCTTTCGAATCACTTCGTCGGGGAACGGTTGTCCAGCCAGTGTATCTTGATGTAATGCTTCAATGATTGCCGCATGTCCCAGAGCAGTTTCGTATGTGCACGGAATCTCCCTGCCATCCGTCAGGGCAGCAATGCAATAATCCAATTTATCCAAATGATTGGCCTGCGGATTACCATAGACCTTCTCCTGGCCATTTTCCGTGCAGGCAGTGATGATACCTTGATCAAGATTGCAATCATAGACGATGCAGCCTTTTTCAAAGTTGTATTGGAACTGCGGTCCCTGCTCCGTCCCTGTAGCATGCGATCCGTAAAAAAGCAGCTCACACTCTTCGTCTGTATACATTCGGATGGCACATGTATCAAATGTTTCCACCTCATTGGCTCGGTACAGCTCCGCTTCCAGACTTTTTATACACACCGTCTCCTGCTGCTCCTGCCCCAGCATGTAAAGCATATTGTGGATAAAATGAGCCGCGGCATTATTGGCTACACTATCGCGGATCAGACGCCCATCCTGCGCCTTCAGCTTCCCTGCCCACGCCGATCGGGAAAAATAGGCTTCATCGCGCGGCCACAGCACCAAGGTCTTCAGCTGCTTCGGCTTTCCGTAGATTCCATTCAGGATATCTTCCTTGAGCTCCAGGATTGGCGCAGTGAATGACCAGTTAAAACCGATGGCTGCCCATTTTCCCGATTCCAGGATTGCCTCATCCCATTTCTTTTTATCACGCATATCGGCGAAAATCGGTTTTTCACAAAGGACATTCGAGCCATGCCGAAGTGCAAAAATTGCCTGCTCGGTATGCAAATGGATAGGCGTTGCAATAATCGCCAAGTCCGCTTGCTTTTGCTGATAAAAAGCGTCCATCCTTGTATAGATCGGGATCCCTTGCTGCTTCACCAGTTGCAAAAGGGGGCTTTTTTCCGGATGGATCTCGACGATGCCAGCAAATACAATATCCTCCCGCTGCAGCAAAGCCTTCAAATAATGCTCCCCGTATCCATTCATCCCAATTAAAACGACTGCTTTCTTCATCTTCTCTCCCCTGCCTTTGTCAGGCTGATTGCCTGTTCCTGCGCTTGGATTGCCAGCGCCGCTGCCCGGAAAGTATGTTCCTGACTCATTGCCGTCTCCGTCCCCAGCACACAATCATCAATCAACTGTCTGAAATACGGGATCCCAACCTTTCCTTTGGCAGGGAAATAGATCTCCTCTTCGTCCGTGACCACGTACAGATGATCTCCTACGGCCGATCGTGCCACATCCGTATATTTGCGCAGTTCCACAAACCCGTTGGTACCGTGCAGCACCGTTCGTCCGTCTCCCCAGACCCGCAGTCCTTCGGGTGTGAACCAGTCGACACGGAAATATTGGCTGACGCCTGTATCCGTCACAAGTGTTGCATCACCGAAATCCTGCCAGTCACCGTACTGCGGATGGGCATAATTCGCCACCTTGCTATGGAGCACCTTCGCATCCTTGCACCTCGCATAATGAAGCAGCTGCTCAATTTGATGGCTGCCGATATCACAAAGGATGCCCCCGTTCTTCCCTGGATCGAAAAACCATGCCGGTCTCGTTTCTGCCTGCAGCCGATGCGGACCGGAACCAGTGAGCTGAAATAATTCCCCGATCAGTCCCTCCTGCACAATCCCATCGGCAAGCAAAGCAGCCTCCACTGCTAATCGCTCGCTGTAAAACACGGCCCATTTCTTTCCCGAGCGCCGCACGGCATCTTCCGCTGCATGCAATTGAGCCATCGTCGTGAAAGGAGCTTTGGCAGACAGAAAATGCTTATCATGTTCCAAGACCTGAACACCTAACGCTCCCCGCTTGGATGGCACGATACTTGTAGCCACCAGATCGACTTCGCTATGCAATATCGCAGACAGCTCTTGGACGACCTGCCCTGTTTGGAATTTCGCCCTAAGAGCATTCGCCTGATCTGGATTTTCATCATAGATGTGCATCAGCTGTGCCCCTGCATCCAATAAGCCCTGTACCATACTGTGGATATGCGGATGATCCAGGCCTGCAGCGGAAAAAGTAAAAGGCACCCTTTCCCGTTCAGCAGCAGCCGCTGCCATTCCTCGAGCCAGCTCCTCCAGCTGTTTCAGCAGTGCCATGCAGCCTCCCCCCCTTCTACACATGCGCTTGATAGCATTGCTTCATTTGATGGAGCACCTCATCTCCTGGCTGATCCCAAATTTCCTGATTGATGATTTCCACTTCGATCGGACCACGATAACCTGCTTCCTCCACCATATTGCGCATTTCACGCAAATTGATGACACCGTCTCCCATCATGGCTCTTCCTTTGAACATATCCTCCATCGGCACCTTCCAATCCGATACATGGAAACCGAGGATCTTACCCTTGGCACGGTCGATCTGTTTTTTCAGTTCTGGATCCCACCAGACATGGAAGGCATCGACCACTACCCCGAGATGATCGGATTGCAGCTGCTCTGCCAATGTGTTCGCCTGTCCCAGTGTATTGATCACGGAACGGTCTGCGGCATACATGGGATGAAGCGGCTCGATTCCGAGCCTTACCCCCATTTCTTCTGCATACGGCAGGATCGCTTCGATTCCTTCCCGCACCCAATGACGAGCCTGCGCAATATTTTTATCGGATGCAGCACCGCATACGAGCACCAGCACATCGGTACCCAATGCCTTTGCATCTTCTATTGCCCGTTTATTATCGTCGATGCGCTGTTGCCTTTCCTGCTCGGTCGCTGCCGGGAACATACCGCCTCGGCAAAGACTGGATACTTGCACACCATATTCAGTCAATAGCTTCTTCGCTTCTTTCACAGCGATTTTTTCCAGCTTATGCCGCCAAATGGAAATCCAATGGATATCATGCCGGGCACAGCCTTGGATCGCTTCGGTCAGGGACCAGTTTTCCGTCGTAATCTGATTGAGACTGAGAAGCTGCAAATCAGCCTTTGTCATGACATCACCTTCTGTTCGATGCCTGCAAGCTTCAATACCAGCTGCATCCGTTCTGACGCAAGCGCTGGATCCACCAGGACACCCGCCTGATCAGCCAAACGGAATAATTCACTCAAATGGAGGACAGACCTGGCCCCTTCCGCTCCGCCGATCATCCGGAAATGTGATTGATACCCATTCAGATAAGCCAGGAAAACGACTCCTGTCTTGTACGCGTACGTCGGCGTTTCGAAGATGTGCCTTGCCAGCGGTACCGTTTTATCGAAAATTCCCCCATATCCATCCAGATCGTCCGAATCGAGCGCACGCAGCGCCTCGGAAGCAGCTGGTGCAATTGCATCGAATATCCCGAGCAGTGCATGGCTGTATCGATTGCCATCGCCTTGAATCAGCTCTGGATAGTTGAAGTCGTCCCCTGTGTACATTCGGACAGATGCCGGTAATTTGGATCGCATCTCGATCTCCCTGTCTTTATCCAGCAAAGAAATCTTGATCCCATCGATTTTCGCTTCATATCGGTGGATCAAATCAAGACAAGCATCCATCGCATGGCTGACCGTCTCCGATCCCCAGTAGCCTGTCAATTTCGGGTCGAACATCGGTCCGAGCCAATGCAGGATGACCGGCTGTTCCACCCCTGCAAGCACATGTCCGTAGACGTCCTTGTAATCTTCTGCAGATCGGGCGCTGGCAGAAAGCGCACGGCTCGCCATCAAGATGACCCGGCTGCCAGTGCCTTCGACAAATGTACACTGCTCCTCATAAGCTTGCTTGATTTCCGACATCGTAAACGTCCTGTCTGCAGGCAAATGATCCGTCCCGGCACCGGAAGCAAGCATTGCTTTTTCCTTTTTTGCTTCCGCTGCACTTACCGAAATCAATTCCTTTGCCATCTCCCATGTCAGCCCCATGCCGCGCTGCGCCGTATCCATCGCTTCTGCCACACCAAACCCGAGCTTCCATAATACCTTGCGATACGCCAAGGTGGCCTCCCAATCAATAGCCCCGCCAAGAACCGGGTGCGCTTCGGAAGCCGCATCTGCAACCACGTGAGCTGCAGAATAGGCTGTCCTCGTCCGGAAGGATCCCTCAGCCGGATAAGCAGAAGCCGGATGGACCAGCTTGTATTCCTCCAGCTTGCGCCCTTGCTTCGGTAAAAGAATCGTTGTCATGCAGCTTCCTCCTTTTAAACTTCCAGACTCGGAACAGTGACCCATTTCTTCTCTCGCCAAGCTTCCAGTCCCAAATCGGACAGCTGGGTGCCTTTTGCACCTTCCAGCAAGTCCCATGGAAATTCTGCATCCTCTTCCACATGCTTAAGGAATAATTCCCATTGAATCTTGAATCCATTATCATAAGTGCGATTTTCCGGCAATGTCTCCCACTGGGAGCGGAAATCGATTGTATTCGGAATATCCGGATTCCACACTGGCTTTGGCGTCGTCACCCGATGCTGGACCTTGCAATCACGCAGGCCTGCCACTGCGCTTCCATGGGTTCCATCCACCTGGAACGTGACGAGATCATCACGATCGACCCTTGTCGTCCAGGAGGAATTGGCCTGGACGACTATCCCGTTCTTAAGGGCGAAAATGGCGTAGGCTGCATCATCTGCTGTCGCTTTGTAGCGATTGCCCGCTTCATCCACCCGATATGGGATATGTGTCGCTCCAAGACAGGTCAAGCTATCGATTTCACCGAAAAGATGGTCGATGACATATCGCCAATGCGCAAACATATCGACGATGATACCGCCGCCGTCTTCCGCTCGGTAATTCCAGCTTGGGCGCTGCGCCTCCTGCCAATCGCCTTCGAACACCCAGTAGCCAAAGTCCAGTTTTACCGACAGGATTTCACCGAAGTAATTGCTATCGATCAAATGCTTCAGCTTCAGCAGACCTGGCAGGAAAAGCTTATCCTGCACAACACCATTCTTCACACCAGCCTCGCGCGCCAATCTGGCCAGCTCCAAGGATCCTTCCAGGCTGGTGGCAGTCGGTTTCTCGCAATAAATATGCTTCCCCGCCTCTATTGCCTGCTTGATGCTTGCTTCCCTGCGATTGGTCGTCTGGGAATCAAAGTAAATCTGGTTATAGCCATCAGCTAAAGCCGAATCCAAGTCGGTGCTGTAGCGCTCCACATCATTTTCCCGCGCAAGCTTCGCCAGCTTCTCCTCATTCCGCCCGATAAGTATCGGATCCGGCATCAATCTGTCTCCGCTGGAAAGCAGCACCCCGCCTTCTGCTCGTATCGCCGCAATGGACCGGATAAGATGCTGATTCGTCCCCATCCTGCCTGTTACACCGTTCATGATTATCCCTATTTTCTTTGTCGCCATTCCGCGCCCTCCCACTATCCGATTTAAGGATAGTATAAGTAAAGCGTTTACATTTTTTCTTATCAATCTTTTCCCTCATTCTCAATTTCGGAAGTCATCTGTCGTGCGCCGATAAACATTCGGCGTGACACCCACATATTTCTTAAAGACACGATAAAATGTCGATACCGCTTCAAACCCTACCTCAAAGCAAATCGAGACGATCTCCCTGTCGGATTCACGCAGCATTTTCTTTACCTTCAAAAGCCGTACCTCCGTCAGGAATTGATAGGGCGTCATACCATACATTTCTTTGAAGATCTGATTCATGTAGCGGCTGCTCACACCTGCCTTGGCAGCGACTTCCTCCATGCTGGCAATCTCGAAATATCGTGTTTCCAAGTAATGCTTGAGCCATTTTGCCCGTCTCGTATTAGTATCCTGTGTTGTATCCTCCCGCTGCATGATGGCAAGCTGATAAAGCACCTGCGAGAGCAGCAGTTTCAGCCCCATCGCATGAATCGGATGCCTCTGCGATTGCTCGAACAGCATCTTCCGCAGCAACTGCCGAAGCTCGCTGCTCTCGAACAGGGATAAATTCAAGACGCGGGACTCTGCAAATACTGGTTCCACAAGATAAGAAACGACATCTTCGGATAGATGCCGGAAATCGAATTCCAGGACAAGCACGGTCATTTTCGACTGCGCTTGGATGGCATGATTTGTATGCGGGGAGATCAGCACGATACTATCGGGATGCAGCTTCCGACCTTCCGTATCCAATTCGCATTTCCCCTCCCCATCAAGTACGTAGAGCAGCTGATGCGTGTTGTGCTTATGCCTGGCAACTTCATTTTTTTCCTGATGCTTATTTTCAAAGAGTCTGATCAATATACATTCACCTCCAATAAAAAAGGCCGGGATGCATTCGAGGCATCCCGGCCTTTTTCTTTATTCATCTATCAAGCTTCCAGGCGCGGAAGCTGTTCTTGTTCCAGGATGCGCAGTTCCACCATAATGATCTGGTGGTTATCCATTTCGATAACCTCCCACTCATTTCCTGCTGCATCCACCACAATGGTCTGTGAATCCACATCGTCATTCTTAACAAAAATCCAGCCGCCGACTGTATCCACGTCCTCCCGGTTGTCGAATACAAAGCCGAATCGATCCTCCAAATCATCCAGCAGCACACGGCCATTGATATGATAGGTAAGATCGGAAATTTCCTGGACATCCGGCACTTCATCTTCGTCGAATTCATCATGGATTTCCCCCACGATTTCCTCAAGGATGTCCTCCATCGTCAGGATCCCTGCGGTCCCGCCATATTCATCCACGACAAGTGCAATATGCACGCGTTCGGTCTGCATCTTCATCAAGGCATCCTGCAAGGATGTCCCCTCATGGATGAGCGGCAGCTCATGAATGAAATTAGGCAGGCTCTGTCTTCTGCCTGCAGCAAAATCCGTCAGCATTTCCTTTACATTGACGAAGCCGATGATATGGTCCTTATCTCCATCCTCTGTCACGAGATAACGAGTGAACTGGTGTTCATCGATGATCCCGATCACTTCGGATGCTGTCATGGATTTCTCCAACGTGACCACCTGTGTCCGCGGTACCATGATATCCTTGGCTACACGCTCGTCAAAGGTAAAGATATTTTCCATATAACTAAGTTCCGTTTTGTTGATTTCACCACTTTGATAGCTTTGCGTCATGATGATGCGCAGCTCTTCTTCCGAGTGTGCGGATTCATGGGCTGCCGGTTTCACACCGAACAGCTTCAGAAATACACGAGCAGAACCATTCAGCAAATAAATGAATGGCGCCATCAGCTTACCGAACCAATACAGCGGCGGGCCCAGAATCAATGTCAATTGCTCCGTGTACTGGATTGCCAATGTCTTTGGCGCCAATTCCCCAATCACTACATGCAGGAATGTGACCGATGCGAAGGCAATCGCATACGACAATATCGTAGACAAGGACTCGGACAGCCCGAATTCGTGGAATAACGGATGAAGCATCTTTTCCACCGTCGGTTCACCCAATGCACCCAAGACAAGTGCTGTTACAGTGATACCAAGCTGACAGGCTGACAAGTAATAATCCAGGTTATCCACTAGTTTCTTTACGATGATTGCCCGTTTATTGCCCTCTGCCACCAGCTGATCGATCCGCGACATGCGCACCTTCACAACCGAAAACTCCGCACCTACGAAAAAGGCCGTAAAAATGATGAATAACACAACTAAACTTAAATTAATGACTATTGATGGGTCCAATTAATTCCCTTCTCTAACGGAAGGGACTCACCTCACTTATTTGATTGATAGTTTACAAGCCGATTAATAAAATAGCCGGCGACGCCTCTGCGAGGAGCAGCGCTAGCAAAACTTCTGTCATGACTGGTCGTTATTCTCAGCAAAGCCTTCCCAATGCAATCTCCTCCTTTATGGCATCTACGCTAAAATCCGTACTTGCCTATCATCTTTCGCACATTTTTCATTGGCGAATATAAGCTTGGTCTGCAGCTCATAAATCAATGAATCAGAGCTTGGTTCAAGTTCCTCTGGCAAACGGAACTTGAACGGCTTATCAATCAGTTCATTCGATTTCAGCTGCTTGGACATGAAAATGCTTATTACATTCTTTATATTCACTATTTTATCGGTTGCGCTGTTTTTTATAACCAAATCGCAATCCAATCTATTCAGATCTTGGTCCTTCCAGCCTCCAAGAAGCCGAAAATGCCCTTCGATCTTATCACCTGCATGATAGCTTGCCTGATTCAGTTCGAGCCTGATCGATGGTGCTCGCAACTGCATCAATTCTAAGCACTTCTTCAACATGGAAATTATTCCTCCATTAACGTTTACTAAACGAAAAGGACCCTCACATTGTGAAGGTCCCGTCTGTAATCAGCCTTCACCAAATTGGCAAAGGTCTGGCAAACAACATGACGTTGTCAGTTAAACCGGCGACAGCAAGCTATCACGTATTGTCGACTTAACTGGAAGCTACTCCCCTTTGGAGCAATCACAATCCTATTCTATTAATCTGCAATATAGTTTACACGATTGCCTTTTCCCTGTCAATATGCCCCAAATCACATGCGATTGACCGGGTACATGGCAGAGGCGAAATAACGGTCATGAAGAACTTCGTGGTGATGACGTTCATGACCAAGCATGATATAAGCCAGCGCCCGGACAGATGTAGCATGACCGTTTGCCATTCCCTGCCTGACCCAGTCCTGCTCGCCCAGAGATTCCAGCAAGGCGATCGTCGAGGCACGCACCGCCCTGTATTGCGCCAGAAGGCTCGCCACTGTCATCTGGGTGAACTTCGCTTGCTGCACATAGGAATCCTCATCAAAACCCGGCAAAGGCGTCACATCGCCTCGGGCAATGGTCAGAAGACGGTAAGAAAGGATCCTTTCCGTATCCGTAAGATGGCCGATCACTTCTTTGATCGTCCATTTTCCAGCTTCGTAGGCAAAACAAGCCTGCTCGTCAGTCAGTCCTTGCAGAAGATTCGTGGTCTGCCGCTTTTGTTCCTTGAACAAAGCTGCAATATTTCCCTCTGGAACGAGTTTCATGTAATCTTGGTAATAAGCAGGATATTCCGTTGTACTAGGTTTCTCTTGCATGGGATCACCTTTTTCTTTAACTGATTTCGTTTAGGCTGTGAAAAATAAGAAGCTTCATAAGAACACGATATCGTTATTTTCCCAAAGAATAAAGGAAACAGTCCATATTTTGGTGAAACAGCCCAAAGCAGGAAAAGCCCGCTGAAATCACGAAAGGCGGAAGCTTTTTACTATTTTTATGCACCTGCTTCCCGATTCTTGCGTATAAATGACTGTACAAGCCTTTGTTCCAAAGAAAAGGAGTGCTGGAAATGGCTGATTTTGAGCAGCTTGCCAAGCAGATTCAAATGTCAGGTCCTGATACAATGCCCCATTTGACAGCGTATCCCGCCTCTTTGGTCCTGATCGGGACCGGCAGGAGCGCGTTTGCATTCCGCCTTATCGATTCTTCCAAGGTCGTGAAGATATTCTTTCCTGCTTTCCGTCACATTGCAGCAGAGGAAGCGGAAATCTATAAAGCACTTGTGAACAACCGCTACTTTCCGACGCTGCACGAAGCAGGTGACGGCTACTTGGTGATCGATTACATCCCTGGTCATACCCTGTACGATTGTCTTCGCGAGGGCATCCCGATAACTGATCATCACATTGCAGCCATCGACAGCGCCTTGACCCATGCCGCAGCAGAAGGATTGAATCCATCGGATATCCACCTCCGCAACATCCTGATCACACCGGCAGGAGATATCCGATTGATTGATCCAGCACGATTCCGGCAGCAAAAGCATTGCACCCAATGGGAGGACCTTCACCGAGCCTATGAAAGATTCTACAAGAAAAAGCTCTTCCCAAAAAAGATGCCCGGCTTTCTGCTGGAGCTGATTGCCTACCTGTACAAAAGACGGAAATCCCTCACCCTTCAAGCACCGTCGAATAAAGTCATTCACTAAAGGAGAAGCATTCATGACAATAACCATATCCCAAGCAGAAGCCTATCAAATCGAACGCATCGTCCATAGCGGTCTGGGACGGGAACAAACAGCTGAATTGATTGAAGCAGGCGATGTAAGTACCATTCAGCAAAGCTATCCAAAAGCTGACCCCGAGATGCTGCAAGAACAAAAAAACAAGCTTGCAGCCGCTTTGAAAGACGGCTACAGCATTTCATTCCCCACCTTCAATGGCGTACGAAACCTTCTGCATTTGCGCTTTGGCTTGGAGGAAGACAAGGACTACGTCACAGAAGACAAGACAATCCGCGGATTGAAAGCAGACGAGGCGGCAGCCGCCATTCTGCGTACGATGTTTGAACCCTTATGGAAAGTGGAGAGAAATGGCGGTCAACTTTCGATCACCCATATCAGCAAATCATAAAAAAATGCCGACGCACGTATGCGCCGGCATTTTCATTCCAAAAGGAAGTCTCTTATTTAACAGCTTCTTTGAAATCTTTACCTGCTTTGAAAGCTGGAGCTTTGGAAGCAGGGATAGTGATTTCTTCACCAGTCTGCGGGTTACGGCCAGTACGTGCCGCGCGCTCTCTTACTTCGAAAGTACCGAAGCCTACAAGCTGTACTTTTTCATCTTTTGCAAGTGTTTCAGAGATTGTTTCAAGTAGTGCATCAACTGCTTTGCTTGCATCTTTTTTAGATAGTTCTGCTTGTTGTGCCACTGCTTCTACTAATTCTGCTTTGTTCATGAAAAACACCTCATTTAATAAATTTATACATAACCTTCACCTGATGTAAAAGCTGTATGTTTGCGTTTAATATGCAGGAACATTGCTGCTCCCGTATTTCCTTATTATAGCATGCATTCTTGCTTTCATGGCTATTAATCTGCATTCTTAACATTGCTGCAACAGCATTTTCACAGGTTTTCCATTTGCGAGATAATGATCGGATGATACAGTTATTCCCAATAAACAGAATTGTAACCCTATTAAGTCGTTTTATGCAAAGATTTTACATGATCTTTTACTCTCTGGATATTTTCCATCTTATTATCCCAGCACTTTTGACTGAGATCGACAGGGTATTCCTCCGGCGATTTCGGACGCTTATATTCATCCCATAGCAATGACAGATTTTCTTTCGCATAAGCCTTGATGTCATCGATAGCCGGAAGCTCATAGACCAGCTCGCCATCCTTGAAGATTGTCTGATGCAAATCAACCGCATCGTAATCCGTCACAAACTTACTGACGTAAGTGTGGACCGGATGGAACATCTTCAGATGATCCTCTTCCTGGGGATTTTCATCCTCCATGGCAATGTAGTCCCCTTCGGATTTCTTATTGATCCGATTGACGATTCGATAGACCTTCTTCAAGCCAGGCGTCGATACCTTTTCGGGATTGGCACTGATTTTGATTGTATCCTGCATCGCACCATCTTCCTCGATGCTCACAAGTTTATACACCGCACCCAAAGCAGGCTGATCATACGCTGTGATCAGCTTTGTCCCGATGCCCCAAATGTCGATCTTCGCTCCTTGCGCCTTCAAACTTTGGATCGTTTCTTCATCCAAATCATTCGATGCCGATATCTTTGTCTCCGTAAATCCAGCTTCATCCAGCGCCTTCCGCGCCTTCTTGGACAAGTAAGCCAAATCACCGCTATCGAGCCTGATTGCACGGAAATTGATATTATCGCCTTGTTCTTTAGCTACTCGAATGGCATTCGGTACGCCTGAACGGAGTGTATCATATGTGTCCACAAGGAAAGTACAATCCTTATGCCGTTCTGCATACTTCGTAAATGCCGTATATTCATCACGATAAGCCTGAATCATGGAATGCGCCAAAGTACCGGCAACCGGAATGCCGAATTTCTTGCCTGCCCGGACATTCGAAGTCGCCTCGAATCCGCCGATATATGCCGCTCTCGTGCCCCATACAGCCGCATCGAGCTCATGGGCGCGCCGGCTTCCCATTTCCAAAGCAATCTCATCGCCAAGCAAGAGCTTGATTCTCGATGCTTTCGTCGCGATCAATGTCTGGTAGTTGACGATATTCAAAATCGCCGTCTCCACCAGCTGTGCTTCCGCCAGGGGAGCCTCGATCCGCATGAGCGGTTCATTGCTGAAAACAAGCTCTCCTTCCACGACAGAATAGACCGTGCCTGTAAAGCGCAGATCCTTCAGAAAGCCAAGGAAATCCTCCCCGTAACCAAGCTCATCCTTCAAGTAAGCCAAATCGCTTTCCGTTAATCGGAATTGCTGCAAATACTCTATGACACGTTCCAACCCCGCAAATATGGCAAAGCCGTTACCGAACGGCAGCTTGCGGAACGAAACCTCGAACACTGCTTTTTTATCATGGATCCCATCATTCCAATATGTTTCCGCCATATTGATTTGATAAAGATCTGTATGTAAACTCAGTCCATCATCTGGATATTGCGAACTCATGCTTGAAACCTCCACTAATCAGCCCGTTCTTCTGACAGCTGTTTTCCCGTATCCGTTTACATAAGGGAACGGTATCTTATTCGTTCCATCTATTGTACCGCAAAACTGGTAAAAAACATAAAAAAATCGCCGAAAACATCGAAAGATGCTTTCGGCTGCTTGATCAATGTATCTGCTGAATACCTGCGATATGGATTATCATTCGTTTCTTTTCATCATTTTCCAGACAAAGCGTTTGGTCCAAGAGATTCAGATTATGATATCTTCCGGTAAAGGTATGCAGCGTCCCGTTCTCATAATAAGAGATGGTCATATCACCATTTTCCTTGAGCGCTTTCAAAATCACCCTCAGCCTCTCCTTTCTGTATACCTCACACTTTATACTGTTAGTATACGCCATAAAGTAACCGCTTACACCATACAGTGTGACCAATTTGTGAAGTTTTATACATAAAGAAAGGTATCTTTCAATTTTCGTTGTACAAGGAAATAATTCTTTTAAAAACAATCATTTATATTACCTGTTTTCATAAAAGAAGCTGCGGTGATGCTCAATCCGCAGCTCCTGCCTTTTCCTCCAGCACAAGGGAGTACTCCCCCACCTGTCCTTCTTCGTAAAGATTGGTGATACTTGTGCTATATTGTTTGATTGTGGCCTCGAACGCAATCTCATCTTCAGGAACCTCCACCTGAAAGTCATCTTTATAAAGCAAAACCGCCACATCATGATAAGCCTCACTTGTCACCGGGAATTTAAACCTGATCTCATGAAGCTGCTGTCCGCCTTTATCGACATATTGATGAACATATTCATATGCCCCCAATTCCATACCGTTCACAATCACTTTTCTATCCATGTCATCTCTCCTTTTACCAATAAGTGTATCACCTCCTTGTTAAACAATACAAAAACGGAGCATAGCGCTAAGATTTCGTGTACTGCTCGATGCAATCACGAAGAAACTGAGCCGCGCCCTTTCCAGCCTTGTTTTCATAATAAGCCGTGAAACGTTCATCCTGGACGTACATCTCCGCCAACCCCGCATGCGCTTCCTTTGAATAGGCAGGCCATGTAAAAGACAGCCATTCCCGATGCAGCCCAGCGGCTCGCATTGCTGCCTGTCCGGCAGAATCCCCTTCCTTCATCGCCTTACGCAGCGTTTCGAATACGCGCTGTTCCACTTCCTCCATCTGCTTGTACTGCTCCTCCGACAATCCACGGAATTTCTGATAGGAAGCTTCGACTGTTTCCTCGCCATATGCTTCTCTGATTTCCTCTCCATAGGCTGATTCATTTTCAGCCAGCAGCTTTTCCTTGAAGCCTGTGAACTTCTCGCTATCCGTCATCTGTACCTTCCCTTCCAACGCTTGAATGCTCTTCTCGACATTTCCAAGGAGCCTCCGAATACGTTCCTGCTTTTCCAGCAAGCTGTCCCGGTGCTCCTTCAGCGCCTTTTCCCTATCGAATCCCGGCGAATGAATGATGGACTTGATTGTATCCAGATCCACGCCCAACTCCCGATAAAAGAGGATCTGCTGCAGCAAATCCACCTCTTTTTCCGTATAGATCCTATAGCCGCTCGCATTGATCTCAGCTGGATGCAACAGGCCGATTTGATCGTAATAGCGCAGCGTACGCTTGCTTACACCGGCAAGCTCAGCCAGCTTCTGAACGGTATATATCATCAAGATCCCTCCCTTCTGCTTTACACTCTAAACGTTGACGCAGCGTAAACCGCAAGCCTTTTTTCAAAGAAAAAGACAAACCGATGAAAATCAGTTTGTCTGATAGGTGCTCCGCCATATGGAAGCGGGAAGCTGTTTTTCACGCAAGACCTCGATCAGGGGATACGGCTGCAGGTCCAGCTGGTCGAATTCTTCCGGCTTTGCCCAAAAGAAACGCAGATGCGGTTCCTGGCTCTCGATCTGCATATCATCGATCACTGCTTCAAAAACATGTGTCAATTCAAAGTGCGTGGTAGCTTCGTGCTGCCAGCTATGCTCAAAATCACCAAGAAAACGGACCACTTTCCCTTTCACACCCAGTTCCTCCTGCAGCTCCCGCAGCAAAGCCGATTCTGCCCCTTCCCCGATCTCGACATGACCGCCGGGCAGGAAGCTGTTTTGCCATCCGTCTGCCTTAGCAAGCAGAATGCTGTCTCCCTTCCGGATGACAGCGCGGGCAAGACGGTGAAATTCTTTCTTTTTCATATAATGCCAATCTCCTTAAAAGAAATCATAAAAATACGGTTCACGCCTTGGGATACTGTGCTCCAATTTTTGGATCATCTCTTCCGGTCCATCGATCAAACCAGCCTGCCACAGGACAAGCGGACGCTTGTAGCCGAACACAATAGCTGAAAGCATATTGATCGATAGCTTGATGCCGACGGTTTCAGAAGAAGCTGCTGCTTTTCCTTCCTGAAGCGCAAATATCCCGTTATTTTCCTTGATGACTGGGTCTTCCACTTGAAGCACAATACCAGCAGGATCAGCCTGCCACTCATATTTTTGGAAGAAAGCCGGAATATCCACAACCCGCGCCATGAAGTATGGATAATGCTTCACGGAAAGCTCAGGATCCGGCAGCATGAAGACGAGCGGATCATGCGGTGCAAGATCAAGCGTAACCTCTTCAAACATCGAATCATGCTGCGCAATGAAATTCCATAAACCGATACGTGCATCTGCCGTAAGGGCAATGAATTCTGAAATATCAAGTTTGTCACGAGAAGCAATCTCATAAATGATATATCCTTGTGCCTTGCCATCCTCATCACGGTAAATGGCGATGAAATCATGGTCACCATAAAAACGCTGCTGCCACCAGGAAGCTTCCCGTGCCAGCATACCGCTGTATGTAGCTGCATAAGCCGTATAGATATCCTCGATTTCTCGTGAATGCTCTTCCTTCTTCACGCGTTCTATTGTACCCTGGACTGTCTTCATCCGGACGAGATCTTTCTTCTTCAGCGTATAAATCGTACGATCCGTGAATAGCTCATACCCAAATCGACGATAAAAATCGACATAGAAGGGATGCAGCATGGAAACAGACATCCCTTGCTCGCGCATGTGATAAAGCGTATCGGATAAAAGCCGCTTGATATAACCATTCCGTCGATATTCAGGATAGGTGGCTACACCAGCAATGCCGCCCATTGGAATCGTCTGTCCGCCAAGTCTGACCGCAAGCGGCAGCAGATGCAGCTTGGCAGCGAGCTTCCCATTTTCCTTGATTCCGTAAAGCTGCTGATGCCGGTCCATATGCTCCAGTCTCTCCGCCCGCTTATCTTCCGTGATGCGGTACCGGAAGGCATACTCCGACATTTGAATTGCCGCTTCCAAATCCTGCGTTTGTAACCGTTCTGTCTTCATCCTGATCCCTCCTCTATTTTTTCCTTTTAACTATAGCATAACCAATCCCAGCAGATTACCATTAACCCGTGTTTGTTTTGGATTGATCGGCCGTTTGGTTGTAAGAAGGAAAATAGACAATAACATGATGCCTGCTCCTAAATCCTTTGTCAGGTGACTTCCACCGAAAAAACGGAAAGGAAATGGCTGAAAGCGCGTATCGTATTGACAAATGAAAACGCGCAAAAGTCCATGCATGCAGCGACTTTTGCGCGAAATTTCATTTTTCCTTTATAAAGGCCTACACTCAACCTGCCGACCTTTCAGAACGTGCTCCAAGCTCTGCCTCTATTTGTTCCAGACTGCGCCCCTTTGTTTCGACCACTACAAATCGAACGAAAAGCAGCCCCAGAACACATATGATGCCGAAAGAGGAGAAAATGACGCCAAAACTGTATTGATCGGCAAGAATCGGGAAGACCAGACCAACCAGCAAGGAACCGGTCCAGTTAAAGGCAGAGGATATTCCCGCCCCGATTCCGCGTACCGATAACGGGAAGATTTCCCCGACAATGATCCATGTAAGCGGCGCCCAAGAAAATGAATAGAAGAGGATGAAACAGCACAACGATACTAAAGTGATCCAATTGAGTGCGCTTTCATTTATCCCGATAAGCTCCAGGATTGCTGGTGCAAAGAAGGAAAGTGCCATACCTGCACCACCCACCGTAAGGATGGCACGCCGATTGAATTTATCTACAAATTGCAGGAATATAATTGTAGTCACAACGAAAATCACACCGACTATCACCGTAAAACCCGCAGCAACTTGCGGTGCCAAGCCGACATCGCGTGCAATACTGGTGGCATAGTAGACAATGGAGTTAGAGCCTTGGATTTGCTGGAAGGTAGCAATCCCAACCCCGATGATCAAGGCCATGCGAAATCGCTTTTGAAATAATTGGCCAATTCCTGTCTTTTCTTGCTTCGCAATTTTTTTGATTTCCTGAATTTCTGCCTCTGCTTCCGATTTCGAATCCCTCAGGGAAGACAATACTTCCCGCGCTTTCTCCCCCATCCCCTTCTTAATCAAGTAGCGTGGAGATTCCGGCAGCTTTAGCACCCCAAAGTATAGCACCACTGCAAAAATCCCTGCACTTCCCAACATCCAGCGCCAGCTGTTCGGAACTGGTTCAAAGATAAAAGACACAATGTAACTTAAAAGCATACCGCTTACAATCATCAATTGGTTCAACCCTGACAATTTCCCGCGAACCTTTGCCGGAGCTATTTCGGACATGTACGCCGGTACCAAGGACGAAGCTGTCCCGACAGCAATCCCTAAGATGACACGCGCAATCGTCAAGGTTATCTCTTCTGGGGCAATTGCCGATCCGATCGCACCCACAAAGAAAATCACCGAGGACACCAGGATGATATTTCTGCGCCCGAATCTATCTCCGAGCAATCCGCTTAGAATCGATCCTATTATCGCCCCGCCCATCAAGGAAGACACAACGATTCCCAGCCATAATGGGCTTAAGTCAAACTCGTCGTGAATGGGCCCTTCTGCACCAGCGATAATCCCTATATCATAACCAAACAAGATACCAGCAAATGATCCGAAGAAAAAGATAAATTTACTTGAAACTTTATTCATGCTACTAACTCTCCTTTATGTTGGCTTCTCTATTTCGCACAAGACTTTTTAAGCGCTTTCATTTTATGCAACAAAAGGAAAATGCACTTCTGACACAATCATCATCCCCAAGGGAGCATCACTCCCTTGGAGACACGATCTTACTTGATCACGACATATTCCAAGCCGACTAGTTTGGCATACGTTATGATCTGATCTGTCGTCAGATTCAACGACACCACGGTATGGTGACCGCCGCCGTTTTCAATCCATGCCTTGACGCCTTCGTGGAAGTTTGGCTTGATTTTCCAGAGGACCCGGGCCACAGGCAGTTTCGGAGCAGGGATCGCAGGCTCGAATGCCGTCACTTCATTTATGAGAAGTTTGTAATGGGTACCAAAATCCGCCATGGAAACAACGATTCCTTCTCCCGCCTTGCCATCAAAAACAAGACGCGCGGGATCCTCACGATCACCGATGCCCAACGGAGATACCACAATTTTTGGTTTATTGCCGGCTAGACTCGGATCGACTTCAAGCATATGGGACTGAAGGACAGATTCCTGACCCGGAGTCATTTCATAGGTGTAATCCTCCATGAATCCAGTGGATTGGTTATGACTCATGACTTTGAGCAGACGATCCAGCGCTGCTGTTTTCCAGTCGCCTTCCCCGGCAAATCCGTATCCTTGCTCCATCAATCGCTGGACAGCAAGTCCCGGTAGCTGCTTCATGCCATATAGATCCTCGAAATTGGTCGTGAAAGCAGAATAGCCCCCTTCATCCAAGAAACGTTTGATGGCAATTTCATAGCTCGCCTGCACTTTGACACTAGCTTCCCATTCCTCCAAATTATAGTCACCATACTCGAATACATAAGCATCTCTGTATTCACCGAACAATGCATCCACTTCTTCTTCCGAAACCGCATCGACATATCGGACCAAGTCCCCGATGCCGTAGTAGTCCACTGTCCAGCCAAACTGTATTTGTGCTTCGATTTTATCTCCCTCGGTAACTGCTACATTACGCATATTGTCACCGAATCGGGCAACTTTGATGTTGAAACTCTCCTTATACGCAACCGCTGCATCCATCCAAGCTGCAATTTCCTTTTGTACTTCTTCACGTTTCCAGTGACCAGTCACCACTTTATTCCGTTTATTCAATCGGGCATTGATAAAACCATATTCCCTGTCACCGTGTGCAGCTTGGTGAAGATTCATGTAATCCATATCGATCGTATCCCAAGGTATACTTTCCTTAAACTGTGTCGCTAAATGAAGCAGAGGCTTCTGCAGCAGTTTCGTTCCTCGTATCCACATCTTTGCTGGAGAAAATGTATGCATCCATGTAATCACACCGGCTACTTCATCCCGGTAGTTTACTTCTTTCATGATGTTTGTGATTTTGTCCGCGCTTACAGCTAAATCCTGCAGAACTATTGAATAAGGCAAGACACCGCTTTCATTCAATGCGTCTGTAATCGCTTGTGCATTTGCCTTCACCTCCGCCAAGGCTTCTTCCCCATATAGATGCTGCGAACCCACCACAAACCAAAATACATTGTTATTTGTTTCCATTGCAGACTCTCCTCCTCATCATTTGGTATTGCGTCACTTCTGCCCGTAATAAGCATCTTTGCCATGCTTTCGTAAATAGTGCTTATCCAATATCCGCTGCGGCAGCTCCTCCGCAAAATGATTTAGTTCCCGAGCGAATAAATTCATCTTTGAAACTTCATCCAGCACCACACTGTTCATCACTGCCGTTTTGGCATCCTTGCCCCAAGTAAATGGACCATGCCCGCGCAGCAGCACTCCAGGTATCGACATAATGTCCAAATCCCGCTCTTTGAATGTCTCGATGATGACATTGCCTGTTTCAGCTTCATAGCCGCGATCGATCTCTTCCTGTGTCAAGAAACGCGCACATGGTATAGAGCCATAAAAGGTGTCTGCATGCGTGGTTCCCATTGCCGGGACATCCAGGCCAGCTTGCGCCCAGATGGTTGCCCAAGTGGAATGCGTATGGACGATGCCGCCAATTTCCGTATAATGCTTATACAGGACCGCATGTGTCTTTGTATCCGAAGATGGATTCAGCTCCCCTTCCACCACATTTCCTTCCAGATCAACAACGACCATGTCACTGGCTGTCATCGTGTCATAATCGACGCCGCTTGGCTTAATGACAAACAAGCCGCTTTCACGATCGATTCCACTCGCATTTCCCCAGGTATACTTCACCAGTCCATACTTTGGAAGGTCCAGATTGGCTTGAAAAACTTCTTCTTTCAAATGTTCTAACATGTCAGATCCTCCAATCCTTAAATTAAATGATCAACTGCTGCCCGCTCGATTGCCAACCCACGCTCATATCTCGTAATGAAATCCTCAAAACCCCTCACATCAAATGCGTCGGGATACATTTCCTGCTTATGAACGGAATCAAAAACCTTCTGGTCGAGGAAATGACCGAGGCTTTCCTGTTCCTCTCGATGCGCCATATACGCAGCAAGCAGGGCAATACCCCACGCTCCGCCATCATCCGCTGTAGGCATTACCGACACAGGAGCATCCATCGCAGCGGCCACCATTTTCTGCCCCACTATAGGTGTCTTGAAAAGTCCGCCATGCGCAACGATATTGTCGATTGCCACTCTCTCCTGCTTATTCAGGATATCCATTCCTATTTTCAATGCCCCGAAAGCACTGAACAGCTGCGTTCGCATAAAATTAGCAAGATTGAAATTACTCTTGGGTGAACGGACAAATAAGGGACGCCCAGTTTCAAAACCAGTGATATTTTCGCCTGATAAATAACCATAGCTAAGCAAACCGCCGCCATCTGGTTCTGCGCGCAAAGCTTCATGCAGCAGTACCTCGAATAATAAATCCGATTTCACTTCCATTCCCAGCGCCTCGGCAAATTCGCGGAATATATCGACCCAGGCATTCAGGTCACTTGAACAATTGTTTGCATGGACCATTGCAACTGGGCTTCCTGTCGGCGTAGTCACTATATCTATTTCTGGGTACACCTCCGAAAGCTCCTTCTCCAGCACTACCATGGCAAAGACGGAGGTCCCGACCGAGACATTCCCTGTCCGTTTTCTTATACTGTTTGTCGCGACCATGCCTGTACCCGCATCACCCTCCGGAGGGCAAACAGGAATTCCCGGCTGCAAATTTTGGGACCGATCCAGGATCCTCGCTCCGACATCCGTCAATGAGCCCGCTTGATCGCCAGCTTTGTATACCTTAGGGAGAATATCCTTTAACTTCCACGGATAACCTTTTCCTGCAATCATCTCTTCAAACTGCTCCATCATCCGCTCGTTATAATTCTGTGTCCTCTCATCAATCGGGAACATTCCCGATGCATCACCTATCCCGATGGCTTTGTTGCCTGTCAGGAGCCAATGTACGAATCCCGCTAATGTAGTGATCACATTTAAACGCGGCAGATGTTCTTCCTCGTTTAAAATTGCCTGATAAAGGTGCGCTATGCTCCATCTTTCAGGAATATTGAATCGGAATGCATCGGTCAATGCCTTTGCGGCAGCATGAGTTGTTGCATTGCGCCAAGTCCGGAACGGAACAAGCAGTTCACCAGTTTTATCAAAGGCCATGTATCCATGCATCATGGCCGAAAACCCGATGGAACCGATTGTGCGGATGGTAACACCATAACTTCGTTCAATTTCTTGTTTCATTTCACTGTAAGCAGTCTGCATACCGGTAATGATATCCAACAGATTGTACGTCCAGATTCCACCTTCCAAGCGATTTTCCCAATCATAGCTTCCGGACGCGATCGTCTCAAAACCATTGTTGATCAGCACTGCTTTTATGCGAGTGGACCCAAATTCAATACCAAGTGACGTATCTCCCCTTATGATGGCTTGTGTGATAGCATCTCGATTCATAGGATCTGAACCCCCCTATATTGAAAGCACCCCCTTTGAGAATGCGCTTTCATTTAATGACTTCAGTATATTTTCTGTACGTACAAATGTCAACAATTTTTAAATATGTACTTACAAATAACTCATTCACCCGCTATCAAGATCAGAGGATAATCAAAAATCCCCTAACACCATCTCTTTAAAATACGGATTTTGTTTTCTTTCCAGGTTGCAAATGATAGAATATGTCCATACAAATATCATTCGTAATTAAATTAGTCCGCTAATAAATCTTGGGAAGTGATAGAAATATGAAAACAAAATATCAGGTCATTATAGAAGAATTAAAGAGTAAGATTTTATCAGGAGATTATAGCGTAGGAGAACGGATTCCCACTGAATCGGCTTTGCAAGAAACTTATAACGTCAGCCGCCACACTGTACGCAAGGCAATCTTGGAATTAGCCACCGAAGGATTCCTGAGAAGCGAGAAAGGATCCGGGACTTATGTCAGCGGTGAGTACAAATCCTCCGGTAAACCCACCAATAAAACAATCGGCGTCATTACAACCTATATATCCGATTATATCTTCCCTTCGATCATCCGCGGGATTGAAGGGCGTCTCAATGAAGAGGACTATTCCTTGCTATTAGCTAGTACCAATAATGATGTAGAACAGGAAAAAAAAGCTTTGGAAATGATGTTATCTTATGGAGTGGATGGTTTGATAGTCGAGCCTACCAGGAGTAATTTATACAATCCCAATATTGCTTATTACCTATCATTCAAGGAAAAAGATATACCATTTATCATGATCAATGCTCATTACGAGGAATTGGATGTACCTTATCTATGCCTGGACGATGTACAATCCAGTTATCTTGCTACAAATCTATTGATAAATAAAGGACATACACAAATTGGTCTTGTTGCAAAAATGGATGATTTACAAGGAAAGTATCGAATGAAAGGGTATATAAAAGCGCTCGGTGAAGCTAAATTACCTTTTCAGCCCGAGCATGTACTCTCTTTCGATACAGAAACCAAACAAGATTTGCGTATGAATATGAAAAAATTCCTCACAGAATATAAGGAGACGCTGACTTCCATCATATGCTACAACGATGAAGTCGGATTAGAAGTAGTGAATGTATGCAGACAACTAGATATAGCAGTACCAGACAAATTGTCCATCATCGGTCAGGACAATTCCTATATTGCCAAAAATGCCAATATCCAATTGACTACATTGACCCATCCGCAAGAACTGATGGGGCGTGATGCCGCTGATTGGATCATCATGAAGCTTCAAGGAAAGAAAGATTTACCGAATGAAATTTATTATCAGCCGGAAATGATCGAAGGGGAAACAGTCAAAGAACTCACATGACTGAAATGCTTCCGAGGAGTCTCTGTTCTGTCCACCCTAATTTAAATCAACGCAAAAAACCCGAACTTACGCGTATCTTCATTTCAAGATTCACGTCCTCGTTCGGGCTTTCCTGTTACTGGAACTCTTTTGTCCCAGCCTCTTTCCGTTTTCCTTATCGTACGTTCATATCATTTGGATGTGCACCTTTGCGGCGTCCGGCATCCAATTTGTTGATGGCATCCATATCCTCAGCAGAAAGCTCGAAATCGAATACTTGGAAATTCTCTTCGATGCGGGATGGTGTCACGGATTTCGGAATGACGATTGTGTCATTCTGAAGATGCCAGCGAAGCACGACTTGGGCTGCTGTTTTGCCAAGCTTTTCAGCGATAGCAGTTACGACTTCATCCTTCAGCACATCGCCGCCTTGGTCAAGCGGGCTCCATGCTTCAACGAAGATATCGTGCTTCTTGCAGAATTCTTTCAGCTCGTTTTGTGCCAAGTACGGGTGGCATTCAACCTGGTTCAATACCGGTGTGATTTCTGTTTCTTTCATCAGACGCTCGAGATGCTCAATCTCAAAGTTACATACGCCGATCGCTTTCACGCGGCCGTCTTTGTAAAGCTTCTCCAATGCTTTGTAAGTATCTACATACTCGTCATATTGCGGTGTCGGCCAGTGGATAAGATAAAGATCCACATAATCCAGGCCAAGGCGCTCCAGGCTTGCTTCAAAGGCAGCGATTGTGTTGTCATATCCTTGATCGGAGTTCCACACTTTTGTAGTGATGAACAAATCTTCCCTGTTCACATTCGCTTCCTTGATCGCTTTGCCGACACCTTCTTCATTTTTGTAAATCATGGCTGTGTCGATGCTGGTATAACCAACTTCAAGTGCTTTTGCTACTGCAGCAGTTGCTTCTTCGTTTCCTACCTGCCATACTCCAAAGCCAAGCTGTGGCATTTTCAAGCCATTGTTTAGTGTTACATAGTTCATCCAAAGCACTCCTTTAGCGGTTTTTATCGTATTTAGTATAGCGTTGCCTGCATAGGCTGTCATGTAAAATGCCTATGCATTCACACGACCTCCAACGGTACTTTCGACGCTGGCGGCGGGAATTCCTTGTCTATTTTTGCAAGATCATCTTCATTCAATACAAGATTGCCCGCATCAGCGTTTTCCATCACATGCGCAGCTTGTCCGGATTTCGGTATGCTGAGAACCTGGCCAGACCGGATCGTCCAAGCCAAAGCAATTTGGGAAACAGATACATCATATATTTTTGCCAGTTCCCGGACAGCGGCATTTTGCAGGATTTTCTTCCGGTCCCCTTGTGCCAATGGACAATACGCCATGATCGGTATCCCTTTTTCCTTATGCCAAGGCAGCAAATCATATTCGATTCCTCGGGCTGTGAGATTATATAGTACTTGGTTAACTGCGCAATTCTTTCCATCCTCGATCTTCCACAGCTCTTCCATATCATCTGTATCGAAATTCGATACACCCCAGCGCTTGATCTTCCCTTCTTCCTTCAGCTGTTCAAAAGCAGCTACCGTTTCCTCAAGCGGGACTGCTCCTCGCCAGTGCAGCAAATACAAATCCAGATAATCAGTGCCTAAACGCTCCAGGGAATGATTGCAAGCTTCCAATACATCATCGAATGCGGCATTGGAAGGTAGAACTTTTGAAACAAGGAAGACTTTTTCCCTTCTATTAGCAATAGCTTCCCGTACAAGATGCTCTGACCGGCCGTATCCGTACATTTCGGCTGTGTCGATCACCAGCAGCCCCTGATCGATCCCTGTCCGCAACGCTTGGATTTCATCATGCCGTTTCGACTCATCATCCCCTACATTCCATGTTCCTTGTCCGATTGCCGGAAGTTCGGTTCCATCTTGGAGTGTAATCATCTTCATCGTTTTCTCCTCCTCATCACTTACTTTTTCCCGTCAGACATCATTTATCAAACGTTTGTTCAAGAACGATGGATGGCAGCTTACATGCTCTTATTGGCAGGATACGCCAACTGCCATTGTTTTTCCTCAGCTGAACTGTCCCGACCCAATCACGAAATTTTTTCATCCATGGGCACATTGATCGGGACCTTATCCGGCTTTTCTGCTCGGCATCTACATCCCGATCAGACAGCTGCCTGGATTCGTCCAGGAAATCACGAAGTTTTTCCCGCCGACATATGGTGTTGCAGCCTTGTGTGATGTCCTGATCTGCAATGGAAATCACCTTTGCCAAAGCCCCAAACTCCATATTGGACGAATTCAAGGAAACATTCGGCTTGCGAATTAATTTATTCGATTCTGTCACACAGCTGCCCGGCATCCGCAGCATACTCTTCCTGACTGGCATGATTTTTTAAGCTTTGGCATTTGGATGCGTTCTGTCCGGATGTGATTTGAGTTTTTACCCAAGGAGCAAAAAAGACAGTATCCTGTTTAACGAGGAGTACTGTCTTTTTTTGTTTATTGCCTATTATTCAAACGCTTGTTTGACTTCCTTCTTCGACATAATCTACTCCTGCAGATAACGATATAACGTTGTCTTGCTTATGCCCGTTTCAATGGTAATTTCCGCTATCGTATATTTTTTGCTGCGATACATATCAATCGCCCTCTGCACATTCCTGTCCGGCTTCCGCGGTCTTCCCCCTATCCGATTCCTCGATTTGGCTTCAGACAGGCCTGCTTTGGTCCTCTCCCCGACCACTTCTTTCCGAAAATCGGCAATCTGTTCCAGATGCTGAAAAAACGAATCTTCCCTGGTATCGATCCCGTCTTCTATCGATACCAGGACAGCTTGCTTTTCCTTCAGATTCCGGCAAATTTCGATCAGATGCTTTGTCGAGTTAGCCAAACTGTACAATTTGCGTACAACCACCTCATCTCCTGGCTGCAGCTTCTCCAATAGTTCCTCGAGTAAAGGCTGTCCTTGTACATCCTCCCTTTCTTCTATCACTGTTTCACAGCTTTTTATTTCTTTTGGCTGCAGCGCCCATTTTTCTTGTACAAATTCCCTTATATATGCGATTTTCATTCCGGCTCACCCCAAATATGGTACCAAAAACGTTTGTTTTGGTTCACAAAATACTTCCATCATGTTACAGTAAGCTTAACAAAATTCGGACGCGACTTCTATGAGACTTGGAAGTCAACACATTATATATAAAATGAGGTGTATGTAGATTGTCAGCAACAAAACTGAATAAACAATGGTTTGGCAATATCCGCGGTGATCTCCTATCCGGTATCGTCGTGGCCTTGGCCTTGATTCCCGAAGCAATCGCTTTTTCCATCATCGCAGGTGTAGATCCGATGGTCGGTTTATATGCATCCTTTTCCATGGCTGTGATCATTGCCATCGTCGGCGGAAGACCTGCGATGATTTCTGCTGCCACAGGCGCGATGGCATTATTGATGGTGACATTGGTAAAGGAGCACGGCTTGCAGTATTTATTTGCCACCACCATCCTGACCGGTGTCCTGCAGCTCCTATTTGGCGTCTTAGGTATTGCCCGTTTCATGAAATTCATTCCGCGTTCGGTCATGATCGGATTTGTGAACGCACTTGCCATCCTGATATTCATGGCACAAGTTCCGCATTTCATCGGGATCAATACGACCACTTACATCATAGTAGGTGTCACACTTGCCATCATCTATCTGTTCCCTTACGTCACGAAGGCCGTGCCGGCACCCCTGGTAGCCATTCTGGCAATGACCATTCTGTCCATCGTATTGCATCTCGATGTCCGGACTGTAGGTGACTTGGGTGAAATCAAACAAGCATTGCCTTCTTTCTTGATTCCTGATATCCCCTTCAGCTTGGAGACCTTGCAAATCATCTTCCCGACGGCATTGGCGCTGTCGATCGTCGGGCTGCTGGAATCCTTGCTGACAGCATCGATTGTCGATGACATGACAGATACCGATAGCAATAAAAACAAGGAAGCTCGCGGACAGGGCATTGCCAATATCGTGACAGGCTTTTTCGGCGGCATGGCAGGCTGTGCGATGATCGGACAGTCCGTCATCAACGTCAAATCCGGCGGGCGCGGACGTCTTTCCACCCTTGTCGCAGGTATATTCCTGATGTTCCTCATCCTTGTTTTGGGAGACTGGGTCGTAATGATTCCAATGCCTGCACTTGTCGGTGTCATGATCATGGTTTCCATCGGTACATTTGATTGGCACTCACTGCGCAGCCTCACACGCGTGCCTTTGTCGGATTCGGCTGTCATGGTCGTGACCGTCATCGCGGTGGTAGCCACGCATAATTTATCCATCGGTGTATTCATCGGTATCCTGCTGAGTGCCATTTTCTTCGTTGCCAAGATTTCAAAAGTGAAAATCGAAGAAAGTACTGGCAAAGACCATATCCGATATGCTATCACAGGCCAGCTTTTCTTTGCCTCCGTGACCGATTTCATGAATGGCTTCTCTTATGAGGATCCAGTAAAACAAGTGACCCTTGATTTTACAAATACGCATGTCTGGGATGACTCCGCAGTGGCAGCGATTGACAAAGTCGTGCTAAAATTCAGGGAGAAAGGGACGACTGTCACCTTGGAAGGCTTGAATAATGACAGTCAGGCACTGATGCACAGATTGACAACCAGCGATTCGGCATATGTGAAAGTATCAAACCATTAAAAGGCGGTGCATCCATGTATAAGAAAATCGTAGTGGCAATCGACGCTTCCGATCATTCTTTTCTCGCAGCAGAGCACGCAATCCAGCTGGCAAAGCTGCAGCCTGAAACACATGTCGAGGGAATTCAAGTCCTGGATTATGAAAAGACAAAAGCGGATGTCCTGCACAGCAGCGATCCAATCCAGCTCCAGAGCAAGCGCGAGGAGAAACTCCAGCGATTCCGCGATGCATTCGAAGCTGCATCCATCCATTACAAATTGATCATGAAGCATGGCGAGCCAGCCTCAATGATCCTTGAGCACGCACGTGACACGAAAGCCGACCTCATCATCATCGGCAGCCGCGGACTGAATCCTCTCCAGGAAATCGTACTCGGCAGCGTCAGCAGCAGTGTCGCAAAACGAGCCAAATGCTCCGTGATGATCGTTAAATGACAAAGGCTGCCGGATACCGGCAGCCTTTTATTTTACTAAGGAAAGGAGTAAGACAATGAAGATAAGAAAGCTCCAGCCAACAGAAACGCCGCCAATGGATCTTCTCCTCGAAGCCGATCCCTCTAAAAATCAAATTGCCGCTTACCTTCGCGAAGGCAGCAGCTATGTCGCTGAAAAAGAAAATCACATTCTCGGCATCTATGTCCTGGTGAAGAACAGGGAAGACACTGCAGAAATAATCAATATCTCAATCAGAGAAGCCCATCAAGGAAAAGGTATCGGAAAAAAACTCATCCGTCATGCGATGGAACAGGCCCGCGCAAAAGGCTTTGCCTTCTTGGAAGTGGGAACAGGCAACTCCAGCATCGATCAAATCGCCTTCTACCAGAAATGCGGCTTTCGCATGACTGGAATCGACCGGGATCATTTCCTCCGGCATTACGACGAACCGATTCATGAAAATGGCATCCAGTGCAGGGATATGATTCGTTTTTCATATGAGCTTTAAATTTGAGTGTCCACACTATGATAAACAATCGCTTCATCGATTTCCTTGCGTAATAAAGGGCAAGCGCAGAAGATCAAGCCTCCGCCTTAGCTGGTGCCCTGGAAGCAACCCGATAAAAGTGTCCATTGGATTCTACGCTTTCTGCGTGTATAGAAACAGTCTCACCAGTCGGTAAATGGACGAAAGGTACTTTCTCTTTTTTCTCGGTAAATCGGATTTCCCGTTTTACAACGACCTCTTTTCGCTTATGGACGAGATTAGCCAAATCCTCGACAATGGCGCTTGCTGTCGGCAAGGCACCAGCACCCGGACCCTGGAGCTTCAGCTTGCCAACCAGGTCACCTTCGATACACACGGCATTATCCACTCCATCGACACTGTACAGCGGATGATCTGCAGATAATATCACCGGTTCGACAGAGGCTGTGACTTCCCCTCCTGCATTTTCAAGCGTTGCAACATGCTTTATTTTCCAGCCTCTTCCTGCTGCCTCCTGGATATCCTGCGCGGAAACGGACCGGATTCCCCTGCGCGTCACTTTTTCCCAATCCGGCTGGGCCTCGAATAATAAATCACTCAGGACCATCAGTTTATAAAAAGCATCCCAGCCATCCACATCGTTGGCTGGATCCGCCTCTGCAAATCCGGCTTCCTGCGCAAGCCGCAGTGCATCTTCAAATATCAATCCTTTATCGGCCATTTCAGTCAGGATGAAATTGGAGGTGCCATTCAATATCGCCTCCACTTTGACAACACGATTGATATGCAGGAGCTGCTTCAGTGTGCCGATTACCGGGACACCGCCTGCCACTGCTGCTTCATATTCCAGCCTGACACCTTTTTGCTTTGCCAATCGCTTTAGTTCTGCCCCGCGGGATGCAATCAGCTCTTTATTCGCCGTGATGATATGACAGCCGCGATGGATTGCCTCACTCAGATAGCTGAAGGCAGGCTCGATGCCCACACTCGCTTCGATGATTACATCGAGCTTTTCGATTGCAAAAAGCTCCGCTGCTTCGTCGGTGAGAAGTGTATCCGAGACTTGCCCTGCATACTTCTG
Organism: Terribacillus sp. FSL K6-0262; assembly: GCF_037977385.1. NCBI lineage: Bacteria > Bacillati > Bacillota > Bacilli > Caryophanales > Bacillaceae > Terribacillus > Terribacillus sp. FSL K6-0262. The sequence goes on from NZ_CP150277.1 coordinate 1,414,604, forward strand.
TTTATCGCGCACCAATACACCCGCCACCTGTACTTCTTTCCCGAATATCGTCTGCAGATTCTCCTGATGGGAGCGGATTGTCCTCCCCACTGCGCTGCCTACGGTACCATAACCTATCAATCCAATTTTAACTGCTGTCATCCTTGTTGCCTCCTTCGAGTGATTTTACGCATAAAAAAAGCCTCCCTGAGAGGACAGGGAGACGAATGAACCGCACTGTGTCTTCTCTCATCTGCAGGAATTAGCACCTATACAAGTCTAAGATTAACTTGCAGGTTGCCGGGCATCATCGGGCCAGTCCCTCCGCCACTCTTGATAAGAGTTTTGTATTCGTTTGTTATGAAGGAGTTTAGCATGAATAAGATACATCGTCAACTGAAAATTCACACAATATCAGCCGACCAGACTGTCATAAAGGGAACGCGCCCGGGCGATATCATTTACGCCATGAACGATTGCCCGCCCATCGGCAAATAACACAATCCGATGGCCTTTGTAGTGCAAGGCGAGCAAATGTTCATTGGCAGTGACATGATCGACCGCAGAAGCCCATTCCTCTGACAAAGCCGGCAGATCCAGTGATTTCTTGGCACCAGGCCGGATATGGACAGCTTCCCTGCCGCATAATACATCCATCCTCGTCTGTCTGGCACCGTCCAGAAAGGGCAGTGTGGCATTTGTGCTGCAGCTGGGACAGCTTGAATCCCTCAGCCCCCGTACGTCCACTCTCGAGTAATCACCCGTCCAAATATCAAACGCAGATAATTCCGGCGTTACTTTTTGACCGGATAGAAGCCGCAATGCCTGTGTCACCTGCATGGACGCCACCCATTGGACAATGGGACTGATGATTCCTGCCGTATCACATGTTTCACTTTGCTCAGGAAGCTGCTCGAGGAGACAATGCAAACATGGGGAAGCTTTGTCTCCCAGCACCGGATATGTCACACCATAGCTTCCGACACAAGCTCCGTATAAGAAAGGGATATCATGCTTCAGCGCTGCATCATTTACAATCAGCCGGGTCTCAAAATTGTCTGCAGCATCCAGAATCACATCCGCACCTTCCATCAGCTGCTCGATATTATGATGATCGACATTTTCGATTACTGGTTTTACCGTTACATGCTGATTGATAGCCTTTAGTCGTTTCGCTGCTGCTGCTGCTTTTGGCAAATAGGCAGCAGCATCTTCTTCCGTATACAGCTGCTGGCGCTGAAGATTATGAAGCTCGACATAATCCCGATCAATGAGCACCAGCTCCCCGATGCCTGCCCGCACTAGCATTTCTGCTGAAGCAGAGCCCAATGCGCCCATGCCGATCAACACGATTCTACCGTTCTCGACCCGTGCCTGCCCTTCCTTGCCGATAAACAATTCCTGCTTCCGATAACGATCCCGCATCAGGTAAACAATCCTTCACTCGGGCTGCTGGCTGCAGCATAGTCCTTCTCCGGGATTCTGCCTGCTTCGAACCCCATTCTGCCCGCTTCGATTGCCAGCTTCATTGCACGCGCCATCTTCACAGGGTCCCGGGCACCGGAAACTGCTGTATTCAGCAAGACACCATCAGCCCCGAGCTCCATGGCATAAGCAGCATCCTTCGGAGAACCAATGCCCGCATCGACAATCACTGGTACGCTGCTCTGTTCCACGATCATACGAAGATTGAAGGGATTGATGATACCTTTTCCCGAACCAATCGGCGATGCACCCGGCATGATGGCATGCACCCCCAAATCGATGAGCCGCTTGGCCAGCACAACATCATCCGACGTGTAAGGAAGGACAATGAAACCCTCCTCCAACAACATTTCAGCTGCCCGCAGCGTTTCGACTGGATCAGGAAGCAACGTCCTATCACAGCCGATCACCTCCACCTTCACCATATCGCATAAGCCGGAGGCCTTCGCCAGCCTGGCGATACGGACAGCCTCCTCTGCCGTTTTGGCACCTGCCGTATTCGGCAGCAAGGTATACCGTTTCAAATCAAGCTGCTCAAGGAAATTCGGCTGGGACGGCTCGAAAATATCCATCCGGCGTACCGCAAATGTCAGTATCTCCGCCTTTGAAACATCGACAGCCTCTTTTTGAACCTCGAATGACGGGTATTTACCTGTCCCCAGCAGCAAACGGGAAGCAAATGTCTTATCTGCGATTTGTAACATCGTTCATCCTCCTCCGACAAAATGAATCAATTCGACTTTATCGCCATCTCTTATAGGCTGATCTGCATAGGCAGATTTATCGATGATTTCGTTGTTCAGTTCGACAATCACAATCCTATTCTCCAAAGAAAGGGATGACAGCAGCTGGGCGATATTCCGGATGTCAGCGGATAATGCATGCTGCCTGCCATTCAGTTGAATGCTCACATCAATACCTCCTCATCGGTATGCAGTCGGTCGACTCGAAACGCTTCCGTCCATACTTCAGGAACTGCCTTACCGTCAATCAAGTCACAGATCATCTTACCTGTAACCGGCGCAAGCAGAATCCCATTGCGCTGATGACCAGCAGCAATGAATAATCCCTTCATCTCTGGATGCTCCCCGATCAGCGGCTTGCCATCGATCGTCTGAGGTCTGAGACCGGCCCAGCTTCTGAGAAAAGGCATCTTATCTATCCCCGGCAGCATCTGTCTCGCCTTCTCCATGACCCTGTGTATACCCCCGGATGTCGGCTCTGTACTCCAATCTCCCCTGACCTTTGTTGCACCGATGATCAGCTCATCATTGTTCCGAGGAACAATATAATGCTGGTCATGGAATAAACTGCAGGAGAGCGGTATCTCTGTATTGGTGACAGCGATGCATTCCCCTTTCACCGGATATACCGGTGTCCCCAAGCCAATCCGCTGCAAAAGGGCATTACTCCATACCCCGCCGGCAATGACCACATACTCCGCCTGCCATTCTCCCTTGGAGGTCTGTATCCGATATTGCCCATCTTCCTTTGCAATGCCTTCCACTCGAGTGAACGCATGTATACGGGCTCCTGATATTTTGGCTGCCGAACAGAATCCTCTGCAGGCAATGGCTGGTGTGACATGTACATCGTCCGCTATATGGATCGCTCCTTCCAGGGACTTGGTCAGCCCCGGCACTTCTTTTTCCGCAGCAGCTCGGTCCAGCCACGTCACACCTTCCAAGGAACAAATATCGGATAGCCTTGCTCTTTCTTCTGCCGTAAAAACAAGCTGCAGTAATCCGCCTGTACGCCGTTCGATATCTATCCCTGTAAGCGCACGTATATCGGCTTCCGCTTCTTCGTACAGCTGTTGGCTAGTCCGGGCAAAGGAATAAAGCAAAGCACCGAACTCTTTATACTCCGAATGGGCGCCTAGCATGCCCGCTGCGGCTCGTGTCGAGCCTGACCCAATCTGTCCGGCTTCGAATAAATCGACCCGGTGCCCTGCCTTTGCCAAATAATAAGCGATTGCACTGCCGATGATACCCCCTCCAACCACAGCTACCTCACTGGATTGCTTCAAGACGTGAACACTCCTCCCTTAATTCCTTTACAGCCTCAAGCGGTTGTTTTGCTGAAAAAATACCGCTCATTACAGCAGCGCCATCCAATTCAAGCGCTTTCAGCACAGCTAACCTCTCTGCCGTGATTCCTCCTATCCCATACATCGGCACTTGGATGCTCTGCCGGATTCGCACTGGATTGGATAGCGGCTGAGGGGCTTTCCCCTGCTTGCTTGCCGTTGGAAAACAATGACCATATAACACGTATGCCGCACCAGCTGCTTCTGCCTCCATGGCTTCCTCAAATGAATGGACGGGAGCCCCGATCCGCAGCTCCGGATACTGCCTTTTCAACTCTTTCAATGGCAGTCCATGCCCTGGTACATGCACCTGCTTCAAGCCAAGCAGCAATGCTGCATCAACCCGGTCATTGATCCAAAGCTTTTCCTCTGGCAGTCCTTCCTTCACTAACTCCCGGCATAGCTGATACACCGCTCCAGCCGGCTTGTTCTTTTCCCGGATCTGTACATGATCGACATAAGGATGAATATCCAGCAAAATACGCAGCAAGTCGGGAATATCATGCCTGTCATCTGTTACTGCCATCAATTTGATTGCTATCACCTTCCTTGACGAACAGTCCGGAATACATAAAAAACACCACTCCCCAAAAGGAAAGTGGTGTGTACTGTCTGCGAAAAATACATACAAAAGAGCATGTAAACTCGAGTGTCTACACTTTCCTACGCAGGTCCGAACCTGTTCAGGTTATGAGGGTTTAAAGAGTCACCACTCTTAATCTCAGCCCTTATGAAGGGATCCCCTAGTGTGAAAATAAACTATGAACTTACCCATATCGTAGCATAATCAGTATAATTTGCAAGATTTTCTCAATATAAAAAAGACCATCCGAATCGGTCAGATGGCCTCCAAAGAAAATATAAATCAGTATTTATAAGATTGTCCGCCGTCAATCGGCACAACAGTAGCATTGATGAAGTTCGCTTGATCGGAGAGAAGGAATGCAACAAGATAACCGACTTCTTCCGGCTTACCGAAGCGCTTCATCGGGTTGACGCTGACAAATTCTTTGCCTGCCTCTTCCCAGTTATCCCCGCCGATTTGACGCAAGGAACCTTCTACCATTGGAGTCATAATGGCACCTGGTGCGATGGCTTTGATGCTGACGCCGAATTGCCCGTATTCGATTCCGGAGTTCTTCGTCAAACCTACCACACCATGCTTACTTGCTGCATAGCCAGACTGGTTGCCGATTCCGCGGATTCCGCCTACGCTAGCTGTATTCACTACAGAACCATGACCTTGCTCCTTCATTACTTTCAATACATGACGCATACCGTAGAAAACACCATTCAAGTTGATGTTCACAACGCGGTCGAATTCATCCACAGGATACTCTTCCGTTAGATTCTGTGTTCCCTCTACACCAGCATTGTTGAAGAAACTGTCGATCTTGCCAAACTGATCAACTGTTTGTTTTACATACGCCTCAACTTCCGGTTCGTTTGCACAGTTTGCCACAATTGTAAGAACTTCTGCTTCCGGTGCTGCTGCAAGGACTTCCTGCTTTGTTTCTTCCAAGCCTTTTTCACTTATATCAACAAGGGAAAGTTTTGCGCCTTCTTTTGCTACTTGAAGTGCTGCTGCACGGCCCAGTCCAGAACCGCCGCCTGTAATCAATACTACTTTATCTTCAAACCGTTCCATGAGAATCTCTCCCTTTTAGTTTTTTAGATTGCCGTGAACCCACCATCGATCGGCACCACCGCGCCATTGATATAAGATGCCTTTCCAGTCAGCAGGAAGGTGACAAGCTCCGCCACTTCTTCCGGCTGGCCAAGACGCTTCTGCGGGATAGGCTCTGTCGCATTTACGAATGCTTCCGGATTCTTTTCCTTATATGCACGAACCATTGGTGTTTCCGTTGTGCCTGGGGCAATTGCATTCACTACGATGCCTTGCGCCGCATACTCAGCAGCCAATGTTTTCGTGATGCCGACCATTGCATGCTTCGTCGCGGAATAGGTGCCGACTGTCGCTTGACCGACAACACCAGCCGTGGACGATGTATTGACAATGCGCCCGCTGCCATTGGCAAGCATCACTTCCAAAACGTATTTCAAACCATAAAGGGCTCCATTCAGGTTGATACCCAATACCATATCAATCTGTTCAATGGTATTGTCCACAAATTTGACGCCCGGTCCGGAGATTCCAGCATTATTATAGAACATATCGATAGTTCCAAATTCCTCTACCGTTTTATCTACATAATGTTTTACTTCCTCTGCTTTGCTGACATCCGCTTTTATAAAAATCGCTTTTGATCCCTTCTCCCCCACTAAACGGACCGTTTCCATACCAGCTGCTTCAGATACGTCAACAACGCTGATTGCGATGCCTTCTTCTGCTAATCGCAATGCGACAGCTTGCCCAAGTCCGCTGCCGCCTCCTGTAATCACCGCTACTTTCTGTCCACCCACAAGCAAACCCCACCTCCTACAAATTGAGTAGGTTTATTTACCTACCTTATATGTAAGAGGTTACACCTTTTACGAAAAAGCAGTCAAGCAATTTGAATGCTCAGAAAACTTTTTGAACAAATATAATCCATTTGTTCAATGACGCAAACGGTAGTATGTTTCACAGAATTGACAGTGATGTTGTTCATGGATGCCTTTCAAATGTAAGCCCTGGATCAAGTTGGGGTAATGTGCGAGTGGATCTGGGCGGCAATTTCGCTTCTATTCCAGCAGCCGTCTTTTCGAACCGTAATGTTTCACTATGCAAGCCCAGCAGCCACAAGGCAGATCCATTCTGTTTCTTTATATCCACGGTATTGCTGTTCAACTTCTACCTTCCTATACCTGCATCTCATTCCGTCCTTTCTCTATGAATGAGATGCACTGGTACAGCAGGCAGGTCTGCCAGCTTCTCTGGTAAAAAATCGGGCCTTAACGGGAGCTCCTTGATTCCAGCAAAAGAGATCCATTCATAAGAAAAATCGCATCCTTCAGGAGATACGATTCCCCCGGTCCCTAAAAGCCTATCTTCCACATCCTTGACCAAATAAATAAAGCAATATTCATGATATGGGCGACCCCGATAGGTAAAGAAGTTCTCCACTATCCACAGCAGCCTCTGTGCCTTTGCAGGAATGCCAAGTTCTTCCTTGAATTCCCGTTCCACGGCTTGTGCAGAATCCTCCCCCAGCTGTATCCTGCCTCCGATAAGCGCCCAAAATGGCTCTTTTTTATTTTTGTGAAGCAGTACGTGATCATCTTTTATTACAATGCCAGCCGTCCGGCAATTCAATACTCGTTCGCCTAGCTCAATCGTTAAATCCTCCACCGCGGCCACCCCCCTCGATTTCCCGAACAATGTAAAACGGACCAGCACCATGGTTGGACGGGACCACTATCTTCCGTCCACTTTTCGGATAATAAGCAGCATGGAAACTCACGCCAGGGTCAAAACCGATAACATAGAACTTCTTGATTTCACCCGCTTCTTTTTTCATCCAAATACCATAGCCATAATATGTTTCTTCATCCACTTGAACGTGCGATGTCAGCAGCTTGTCCGTAAGTCCTGCGTTCAGCAGCTCATGCTGGAACAGCGCATCCCAGAAACGCATCATATCAGACGCACTCACATACACACCGCCATCAGCTCCCCCTCTGACCGGCAGTGCATAAATATTGGAACGATATCCTTCGTCCTCTTTTATGTAACCGACTGCCGTATTACCCGGCAATTTATCAAATGGAAAGTAACCAGCTTCCGTCATTCCAGCTGGATCGAAAATATAGTCCTGAACGAATGCCGTAAAAGGCTGACCAGCCAGCTCTTCCACTACCAATCCCAAAACGATGAATGCTGCATTGTTATAATGGAACCGCTCCCCCGGCGAAAACGCCATCTTTCTATCCTGGAATAAAGGCAGAAAATCCACACCGGATCGCATCCGATACATCGGCAAGGTTCGCCACAACTCTTCGAAATCATCCATTACCTCTTCATCGAAATAATCAGGAATTCCCGACGTGTGTGTCAGCAAATGATGAATCGTAACATCCTGGTGGAAATGAGGAAATGGAATCGATAGGCAATCTGCCAATTTCGTATGGAAATCCAGTTTCTTTTGTTCTACCAGCTTGGCAATTGCCACAGCAGTAAAGACCTTTGCACCGGAAGCTATTCCGAACCTTGTTTGCTTATCAAAAGCCAGCTTTTCTTGCTTATTGGCATACCCATTTTGGAAGAAACAGCTTTCCTGATCCTGTTTTATATAAGCAACTCCCGAGAAATCCATTTCCTCTGCTGCCTTTTTCAATCTATTCTTCAAATCTTCCAACACAAACCCTCCCCGACTTTCGAATCTTCAAAATACTCAAAGCGAACCTGAGTCCTGCAATCCAAGCCATTTTATCTCTCACTTCATGGTACCATAATTGGAAATATATGATGGATATAGAAATAATGAATGAAGCCGATTGTATGTGCATGGCTGTCCTGCAGATATAGGATGAGTTAAATGTGTAAATACGCATCCTTTAAAGATAACGGCAGACAAGTGATTTGTCCGCCTTTCAATCAGTATCCATACCTAATCCCCCCAATGTTTGCAGGGTATTCAGTCGTTCCATTCCAGTTATAAGGGGCTTTGCCCGATGGATTAAAGTTTGTGTCACTTCCAGGGCAAGTGATGCCTGATGAGCTGCTTCATCTTTCCATACCTCATATACATATACTGCTTGCGGCTCCTCATTGGACAAACTGACCTGATATACTTCGCATCCCTCTACATCCCCCATGGCCTTTGCTGCCTCCAGAAGAATCTCACTCAATTCTTCTCTATCTTCTTTATCTACCAGGAACCTGCCAAACAAGCCGAACTTCTGCATCCGATCCAACCTTTCCTTGTAAGAAATTGTTTAAATGAGGAATACGACAAGCTTATACAAAATCCTTTATCCATAACAAGCGGTCATCATGACAATATTTAAACAAAAAAAGCGGACAATTGACTTGTCCGCTTACCACTATTGATTTTGTACTGTCTTCTGAACTGCACTCCGCAAAGACCATACCGCAAAAGCAAGCGAGATGATGACCAGGATACTTCCGACATGCGCTGTCGTCTGCATGGAAGAAGTTGCTCCATTCACCACTCCGCCGACTAAGGACCCCAGTGAAATCCCGATCTGCAGTGCCGAGTTGTTGAAGCTTTGATGAATGCCGGCAGTCTTTGCATCGGTTTCCACGATATAATTCTGCAATGGCGGTGCCAGACTCCAGCTTAAAGCGGCCCAGATTACCATCACCACCAGGAATAACGGGAAGGAAGCAGTGGAGAAGGGCAGCACGAACAGGATGATGGCGAATGATGCGACTACAAGGATGATACTCACCTTGGAGCCGAATTTATCCGCCAGGCTTCCGCCGAAGGCTCCGCCGGCAACTGCTGCTATACCGAAGATAAAGTAGCAAATACTGATCCATTGTGTGTTCAGATTCAATTCGGATTCCAGGAAAGGCGTGAAATACGCATATATTGTATAGTGACCTGCAAGCAGGAACAGCATCGTCAAATGCGCTGTCAGCATTTTTTTGTTCCGCAGTGCTTTCAGCTGGGATTTCAAGGACTGTACCTGCTCGACTTCGATCCTATCGAGCGTGAACGCAATCAAAATCATGGAAAGCAAGGCCATCAAGCCAATGAATAGAAACAGCATCCTCCAGCCGAAAGCATCACTGATGATGATACCGATCGGAACCCCAAGCACAAGCGAGGAACTGATACCCATATAAATAAGACCGATTGCTTTTGCGCGATGCTGCGGCTGGACGATTTTTGCCGCGATAGTCAAAGAAAGAACAATGATCAATGCTGTGCTCATTGCTGTCATGACACGAGCGATCATGACAAAAAGAAATGATGGGCTCACATAGGTAATGACATTCCCCAAAACGAACACACCCAGTGTCAGGAGCAAGAGCTTCTTCCGCTCGATATTTGACGTCAATGTATATAAAATCGGACCGGATAATGCGTAAACCAAAGCAAACACAGTGATCAGCTGACCAGCCTGGCCGATCGAAACATGCAAATCAGCTGCAATCGTCGGCAATATCCCCCCGACAATCAACTCTACTAACCCTACCGATATTACAGAAATAGCTAATATAAAGACTCTGAAATTCAATTTCCATTTCCTTTCTATATCCTGAATTCGAAAATGGCACATAAAAACTCCCCGATTACAGATAGATATCTGTAATCAGGGAGTTATGGCTCCTGGTAGAGACCCTCAAACCAAATTATTGAGGTTATACAGTGTGAAACGAACATATTCCATTTTCTTAAAGCATTATAGCAAGATAGAGCGGTGACTGCAAGATGGACCAAGCCTCCATGAACATCCCCATAAACCAGGTAAACATGTCTAAACATCAGGAAATTTAACAAAGACGCAATAACGGTATTCATACATTCCAAGTTTTTATGGTTGCTTTATCGGAAAAACTCGATATACAATGGATTCATGAATACAATCGAATTATTCAAAGCTTTGTCGAATGAGAAACGACTGCAAATCCTGCATTGGCTGAAAGAACCGGAGAAGCATTTTCCCAAGCAGCAGGCTCATCTGCCGAAGGAGGTCCATTACAAGGGCGGCGTCTGCGTCGGGGACATTCAGGAAAAGGTCCAAGCTTCCCAATCCACGGTATCCCAATATTTAGCCATGATGCAGCGCGCTGGGCTGCTGGAATCGATCCGTTATAATCAATGGACCTATTACCGCAGGAACGAAGAGACGATCCAGAAGCTGGCAGCATACTTAGATAAAGAGTTGTAATCGAATTGCAAGAGATCCTTCAGGGATTTCTTTTCTTTCTGCATTTAATATCGATTTATTCCGATATACAAATATAACGATTGGAGTGACACGATGGCTTTAACAAAAAGACAAACATTTTTAGCATTCACCCTGACATTACTGACATTCGTCATGGGGACAAGTGAATTCGTCATTGTCGGCTTGCTGACAGAAGTCGCTGCCGATCTGCATGTAACCGTCGCTTCCGCAGGGACACTCGTTTCCGGATTTGCCATTGCCTATGCAATCGGCACTCCGCTATTGACTGGCTGGGTAAGCAGGTTTCCGAAATACCCGCTCATGCTGACACTGATTATTGTTTTTATCCTTGGTAATATCATCAGCGCGTTGACATCATCCTTCGGCATCCTGCTGGCAGCACGCATCGTCACAGCAGCCGCAAGTGGCGTCCTGACTGCCTTGGCAATGACGATAGCAAGTGATACCATGCCGGCAGCAAAGCGTTCTTCTGTCATTGCACTCATTTTTGCCGGTTTTACGATAGCCAATGTCCTTGGCGTGCCGCTGGGTACCTTCATCGGTCAGTTAGGCTCCTGGCACCTGACATTTTGGACAACAGCACTGCTCGGGGCGATTGCGTTCCTCATCAGTCTGTTTATTTTGCCAAAGACGACAGCCGGGGAGAAAAGTTCCATGCTCAAGCAGCTCGTTCTTTTCAAAAATCCCAAGATACTCGTCGGCTTCTTCATTCCGACATTCAGCATTGCAGGGACATATACAATCTACACGTATATCACCCCGATCATCGAGGATGAATTGGGAATTGCTTCCAGATCCGTTGGAATCGTACTGCTCGCTTATGGGGTCTTCTCCATCGGAAGCAACTTCCTGGCTGGTAAAATCGCCGGCCGGAACGGAATCGGGGATTTGCGTTACGCATTCATCATCCAAGCGATCATCATCGGCTCCCTTTATGTGACAATGGATATTACCATAGCTGGATTGATCAGCATCATGCTGATGGCCGTCATGATATATGTCATGAATGCCACCATCCAAATCTATTTGATGGACCAGGCAGCAGCCTACTCGACAGCAGCCAGGGACTTCGCTTCCTCCCTTACACCTGTGTCAGTAAACATCGGTATCACACTCGGTTCAGCTTTGGGCGGATTGGTCGTGGCCCATGGAAATCTGCCTAACCTTGCCATCGTAGGCGGGGGTTGTGCCCTCATCGCCTCCGCGCTGTCATTTGTAAGTTATCGCATGAAAGACTGAAATATCATTGAAAAAAGACAGGTGCAAGCCTGTCTTTTTTCTTATCCACTGTCCCATCAATATTAAAAACTCCCCGTATACATTGTCTGTACACAGGAAGTCCCGTAATGAGATTCATCCATAAAATGCCCGATACATATTCTTGCCATCCTTCTTCGCTTGATACAAGGCGGTATCTGCACTCCGCATCAGCTCATACCCTTTCTTCCCATTTGCCGGATAAAAGGCGATGCCCATACTGGAGGTTGTGTTAAACAAATTCCGTCCTATATTCCAAGCTTTCTGAAATCAACCGAACAGCCGATTACCTCGACGACTTTTCCGCTCCTGACGACAGGACGAAGCGAGGTGACATATCTCAATCCATTTACACTCGATTCATAAATGACATTTTCTTCTCCATTCCACGCACGCTCATAGTACTTCTTTTTTCTGTCTGCCTCCGGAAGAAAATCCTGCATTTCCTTACCGATGATTTGCTCCGGAGTAAGCTGCAGCCGATAAATCAGCTCGCCATCACTGAAGACATGGATGAATTCCCCATTTTCCTTTCTATATTTGAAAATCATACCCTGCTGCTTCCGGACAATCTCCTGCAGGTCCTGATGTGATTGTTCCAAGCCCCGTTGCAGCCATGACTGTCTGGAAGACTCCAATGATAGGCCTTCATTCGGGATGATTTCTTCCAAATGCGGAATGCTTGATACGATTTCATCCGGCGCAACAGGTTTACTGAAGAAATATCCTTGTGCTTCATCACATAGATTCTGCTGGAGAAAAACAAGGTGATCCTTGAATTCCACACCCTCGGCATTGACTCTGAGCTTCAATTGGTGCGCCATTCCAATTATCGCTTTGACAATGGTGGCATCCTTGGAGTCAATCGTGCAATTTTGGACAAATGACCGGTCTATTTTGATACTATCTATCGGAAATTCCTTTAAATGATAAAGGGAACTATATCCGGTGCCAAAGTCATCCATACTGATCCGGACTCCTATCCGCTTCAACTTATGCAAAACAGGCAGCACAAATTCGACATCCATCGTCATCGATTCCGTGATTTCCAGCTCCAGGAACTCCGGGTCGAGCCCAGATGTGTCCAGGATCGATTGCACCTTCTCCGCCAGATCATGCTGATACAGCTGGGAAGCAGAAAGATTGACCGCTATGACAATTGGCGCAAGCCCCAACTCCTGCCACTCCTTGTTCTGTTCACAAGCAGTCCGGAGCACCCATTCACCGATTGGCAGAATCATGCCTGTCTCTTCAGCTGCAGGGATGAAATCCAGCGGCGAAATCATTCCATGCCCAGGATGCTCCCAGCGGATCAGCGCCTCTGCACCAATCAATCTGCCCGTCTGCAAATTAAGCTTCGGCTGGTAAACCAGCCGAAACTCCTGCCTATCAAGCGCTTGAAGCAAATCTTCTTTTCCTATGTATTCATTCGTAATCTTTTGGTCCATATCACTGCACCTCGTTATCTAAGGTCTATACGCATAGTTGCCCGGTTCCTTAGTGATAGCTCGATTTGCTACATATGCATCATGATTATACAGCCAACCCCTGCTGCATACGATACTTTCCCATGTACCAATTACAGGGAATCCGCCAAAATCGCCCCTTGGCAGACACTGCATGATCAAGCCCGGATCCTGCATCCATCCCCATAGACTCTATTAAGCAAAAAACTATCAGCGGTTGCTGCTGACAGTTTTTGGTTTTGACTCATTCATAGCAATGCCGTCCAGATCATCTTTCTTGTTGATTTACCTGCATCTCCTGACACACCAAATTTCAACTAGCTGGATTCATGATCGTCACTGCCGTCACGCTACTCGACATTTGCTTTTTGCATATTTCGGTTCATTACCCGTTCCAACCATTTCGTAAACGTTTGCAGAAATTCGCGGAGACTTGCGGAAGCTTTCCCCTCCAACTTCCCGAAAGCCGAAAATTACCCAAGATTACAGAATAACACACGATTTTGCCAGCTTTCCGCTGTAAAGTTTATTTTTACATTACCTTAATAGTAAATTGATACTAGTCTGATAGTATTTACTTGAATTTAGCATGTACCGACATTTTCAAATAGACAACCTTGGAGGATTAAAACATGGATATCCGTATTGATCAGCTTTCAATGGTTTTTGATAAAACTACTGCCGTCCGGGAAATGACGACAACCATCAAGGATGGGGAGCTTGTATCTTTACTGGGGCCGAGCGGCTGCGGGAAGAGTACGACCTTGATGCTCCTATCCGGCTTGTACAAGCCCTCTTCAGGCACCATTCATTTCGGGGATAAGGATGTGACGAAGCTGGATGCAGAAAGGCGCGGGATCGGCATGGTGTTCCAGAGCTATGCCTTATATCCGCATCTGTCTGTCCTGAAAAACATCATGTTCCCATTGAAGATGCAGAAAGTGCCCAAAAAAGAAGCCGAAGCACGCGCAAAAGAAATGGCTGACCTGGTCCAGATCGGCCACCTTCTCGATAGGAAGCCCGGACAATTGTCTGGCGGCCAGCAGCAGCGGGTTGCCATTGCCAGGGCGCTAGTCAAAAAACCGAATGTCTTATTGCTCGATGAGCCGCTCTCCAATCTTGATGCAAGGCTGCGACTGGAGATGCGGGAAGAGATCCGCCGCATTCAGCAGGAGATAGGCATCACTGCCATCTTCGTTACGCATGACCAAGAAGAAGCATTGAGCATCTCCGATCGTGTCATGCTGATGAAGGACGGCGTCATCCAGCAGGAATCCGCTCCGCAGACAATGTACAAAAAGCCGGAAAATGAGTTCGTTGCCTCTTTTCTTGGCAACCCTCCCATCAATCTTATGACCATCACCAAATCAAAAGATGCAAATTCCTACCGGCTGGCCGATACGGAACAAACGATAGCATTGCCAGCATTGCCGCCTAAAGATCTCCACACAGTTCGATTAGGCATTCGCGCAGAGGATTTATATATCTCTCACGAAAACCCGATTTTCCGAGGGAAGATCATACATATCGAAACGATCGGCCGCGATACATTAATTCGCATGCAGGTAGGCAGCATCACAGTGAGAGCGCTGGTCGATCCCAATCAGCAGCATCGAATCGGCGACATCCATGGCTTAGGAGTCCATCCGGATAACATCCATTACTTCCACCAGGAGCACGGAAAGCGGCTTCCACACCAAAAGAGAGGCGGGATGCAGCATGCAAAAGCCAACATGGAAGAGCACGCTTAAGGGCTATCTTTATCTGTTGCCTGCATTGGTCATCCTGGTCGTATTCAGCATCTATCCGATCATCAAGTCCTTCCTGATGAGCTTTTATACGGATTATGACTTCTTTAATGACACAGTCCATGCTTATGGCTTCGATAATTTCACGAAATTATTCCAGGACCCTAACTTCATCACCGCCCTGAAGAACACAGGAATATTCGTCATCGGCGTCGTGCCCCTGTCGATCATCATTTCCCTGGCGATTGCTGTATTACTGAATAGCAAGATCAAGATGAGCGGATTCTTCCGCACCATCTACTTCCTGCCATTCGTCACTTCCGTTGTGGCCGTGGCGATTGTCTGGAGCTGGATCTTCCATTCTGATTATGGGCTGCTGAACTATGTGCTCGGCTTATTCGGCATCGATCCGATCAATTGGCTGACGAATCCGACTTACGCAATGCCTTCGTTGATCATTTTAAGCATCTGGAAGGGCCTTGGATTCAATATCATCATCTTTTTGGCCGGACTGCAGAATATCGGCAGCCAATATTATTTAGCTGCAAAAGTGGACGGAGCCTCGGCATGGAACCGGTTCAAGAACATTACCTTGCCGCTGCTGTCCCCGACGATGTTCTTTGTATCGATCATCTCCATCATCAATGCCTTCAAAGTCTTTGATGAGATATTCGCCTTGTTCAACGGAAGGCCCGGACCAGCCAACAGCGCCCTGACCGTTGTCTATTACGTGTATCAGAAATTCTATGAGGAATGGGAATTCGGCTTGGCATCTGCTGCTGCCTTCGTTCTCTTCCTCATCATCTTCCTATTCACCATCATCCAATTGGTAGTCGGGAAGAAATTCGTACATTACAACTAAGGAGGGCCCGGGATGAATAAAGAAGCTTTATCCAAAGGAACAATCTATATACTTCTGTCATTGGGCGCCATCCTCATGCTGCTGCCCTTCGTCTGGATGATCAGCACCTCGCTGAAGGCTCCCAATGAAGTGATGGCGATGCCGCCGGTCTGGATCCCTTCCGAATGGCAATTCGGCAACTACAGCGAGGCGAGTGAAGCAGCTCCATTCGGCACTTATTTCTTCAATAGCATTGTCGTGACGGCATTGACTACAATCGGGGAATTACTGACAACCATACTGGCTGCTTATGCCTTTTCCCGGATCGACTTCCATGGCAAGGGAATCGTGTTCGCGGTGCTGCTCGGAACGATGATGGTGCCTGGGGAGATGCTGTTGATCCCGAACTTCGTCACGGTCTCCAATCTGGGCTGGATCGACTCCTATGAGGGATTGATCATCCCATGGATTGCGAGCATCTTCTCCATCTTCCTATTGCGCCAGTACTTCTTCTCGGTACCGCAGGAATTATCCTATGCTGCAAAAGTGGATGGATGCAGTGATTTCAAATTCCTATGGTACGTAATGGTACCCTTGGCCAAGCCCGCGCTGATCACCATTGCCTTACTGAAAATCATCGGCAGCTGGAATGCTTTCCTGTGGCCATTGATCGTCACCAATTCACAAGAACTCCGGACGCTGCCTGTCGGACTGTCGGCATTTACAACCGAAGCCGGCATTAAATATGAATTGCTGATGGCAGCCTCGACGATGGTCATCCTGCCTATGCTGCTTCTCTTCTTCATCATGCAGAAATATGTCATCTCCGGTGTTGCCAGAAGCGGCTTGAAAGGCTGAACATGACAGTACTTATTGGAGGTGATGCACAGGGAATCTGCTGCAGAACACGATAACAGTCGGTAAGTGAAAAACATCCAATTCCTTAAAGGAGGAAGACAAATATGAAAAAAGTAATATCTGTACTGTCCTTATTTTTGGTCCTGTTTTTAGCTGCTTGCAATAATAGTTCCGGTGCCAATGCCAACGAGGGAAATGATGCAAAAGGGCCGGTTGAAATCGAATTCTGGCACGCCATGAGCGGCCCGCATGAAGAAGCAATCAAAAAGTTCGCGGACGATTTCAATAGCACCCATGAAGATATCAAGATCAAACCAGTCAACCAAGGAAGCTATGACGACCTGGAACAGAAAATCATGGCCGCAGCCAAAGCTGGGAATCTGCCCGATATGGCACAGGCTACCACAAATGTCATCCCTGAATACATCGACAATAAATTCATCACTGCCTTGAACGACTTCATCGAGGATCCGGAAATCGGCTTGTCTGAAGACGAATTGAATGACTATATCGAGGTTTTCCGCAATTCCAGCACATGGGATGATACGTACTACAGCCTTCCTTTCAGCAAGAGTACCCGCGTCCTTTATTACAACAAGACAATGTTTGAAGAAAACGGTCTGGAAGTCCCGCAAACATGGGATGAGCTGCAAGAAGCTGCGAAGGCATTGACAAAAGACGGTGTTGTCGGGATGGGCTTCGAGAACTCCTATGAAGCGGAATTCCAAGGCATCCTGAAACAAATGGGCGGTACGTACATGGATGAAGAAACTGGCGAACCGCAATTTGCTTCCAAAGAAGGGCAGGAAGCAATGACATTCATCAAGGATATGATCGATGAAGGGATCGCCCGTACAGCTGGTGAAGATGAATACATGTCCAACCCATTCGGCCGTGGTGATGTGGCAATGTATATCGGTTCTTCCGCGGGTATCCCGCATGTTGATGGCGCGATGGAAGACGGCATTGAATGGTCCACTGCCCCGATCCCTACTTTGGACGGCGAAGCCGCAACAACATTCGCCGGAAATGACATCGTGATCTTCAACCAAAGCGAAGAAGCGGAGCAAAAAGGCGCTTGGGAATTCATGAAATATCTGACCAGCCCTGAAGTCACTTCCGAATGGTCCATGCTTTCCGGCTACTTGCCGATTCGCCAATCTGCATTGGATACAGAAGAATATCAGAAGTTCCTTGAAGAAAATCCAGCCTACAAAGCAGGCACAGAGCAGTTCGATGCCGGATTCTTCATTGCCCGCGTCCCTGGCGGAGATGCAGTGCGCAACATCGTACTTGAAGAAATGGATTATATCCTCCAAGGCATGAAGACAGTAGAAGAAGGTTTGACAGAAGCACAAGACCGAGCAAAAGCTGAATTACAATAACGGGATAAGGCAGGGTATCCCCTGCCTTTTCTTTTTAAGAGGTGACGGACATGAAGACAACGATCAAATTTTGGGGTGGATTACACACCATTGGCGGCAATATTGCAGAAGTGACATACGGAACAGACCGGATCATCTTCGATTTCGGACTTGTCTATGATCCTGCCAGCAGCATCATAGATACAAAAGAACGCAAGCAATCCTATGTCCTTGATATGCTGAAACTAGGTGCTATTCCCTCCATAGATGGGATATACAGCAGAGAATCTTTAGAAGGAGATAGTTTTTCTGCAGCAAAACCACAACCGCAGGAAGACTCATCCTATCAAACAGCGGTATTCATATCCCACCTTCATCTGGATCATATGGGTGCCATGGATACATTATCAGCACAGATTCCTATTTATATGACAGAAGACTCGAAGCAGCTTTATGATGCGCTGGAGCGTGTCGGCGAGGGATTATCACTGCATAAGGAAACAATCGGTATGTCTTTCGGCCAAACCATTGAAGTAGGTGAGATACGCGTCACGCCAATTCCAGTAGATCACGATGTAATCGGCGCTGCTTCCTTCCTCATTGAAACACCTGATCTAACAATCGTGAACTCCGGCGATTTACGTATGCATGGTGCACATCCAGAATACACGGAAGACTGGCTGACTTTCATGGCCACACGGGATATCGATGTATTACTCATTGAGGGCACCACTTTCAACCCGGACAAAAAAGACACAGAAACAGCATGCAAGGAAGATGCAGATATTCTTAAGGTGGGAAAAGATGCACTTTCCCAAAAGCAAGGTCTAGGGATATTCAATATTTATCACCGGAATATCGATCGTATTCAGACGTTCCTGCAAATGGCTGAACTAACAGGAAGAACACCAGTTTTAGAAGCACCAACAGCTTATCTGGCAGATCATTTCTTACATGATGTTCAGTTCATGATCTACTTGGACGCTAGCTGTAAAAGTGCTGTGACTACCGAGCAGCTGCTGACAAAATATAAAGGCGTATCTGCCTCTGAGATCAATCAGAACCCCGCTTCCTACTTGTTGCAGAATAGCTATCACTCTATTCAAAACTTGCTTGATCTTGATTTGAAGGACAGCATCTACCTGCATTCCAATGGCATGCCTTTAGGTTCCTTCGATCCCGCTCACCAAACGATGCATGCACTGTTGGAACGCTTCGGCGTTACCTATCAATCTCTCAATGTATCAGGGCATGCCAAGCATGAAGACATACTTTATATCATCGATCGAATCAAACCTCGTGTGCTTGTTCCATGGCACAGTCATTATCCAGAACTGATTAAGCCGCTTGATTCGAAGCAGGAGGTGTATTATCCGAAGTTGTATGAGACATGGGAGCCTAATTCCTTGACCATAACTTAATGCAAATTAAAAGAATCCGCCGGCAATGCTAGCGGATTCCTCTTAATATTACTATGATATTTCCTCTGAGTTACCACCATCCACCTCTTACCCTGATACTTTCTCTTAATATGACATACGAACGCTCAATACCTTTTAAAAGGAGAATATTCTTCTCTAGCCTCTGTCTTAATGCCTTATTTGCTTTTCCATCAAAGCAATCTTCCAGCACATCCTTGAGCTTTATATGTTCCTCTGAGAGGGATTCAATATGGTTGCAGCGCTCTAAATATTTCTTATAAAACTTCTCATCTGCTTCTAAATCGTCTTTGATACTTCTTTCCAACTCTTTCTTTTGCTTTCGTCTCTCTAGGAATTCATCAAATTCATCAAGTATTTCTACCATTCTATCATGCCTTCCACTAATGAATCAGAACCTCAGCCAACCAGCCAGCATTTCGTCAATATGCGCAAAGTCCTTCGCCATCTTGTTCATATTGTATGCGATTTCCCCAGTGTCAGATTGTGCATCCTTCAAGAATCCAATCAATTCGTCAAAGTAATCCATCTCAAATAACATCGGAACGCCTTTTGGGCCAGTCACAGTCAGATCCCGATAGATATCATCTACATCGGATCCATTCAGCTTATCGTATCTACCTGATCCAACTTGCCCTTTGAATTTACTCTTCGCATATTCCATCGCTGAGAGATAGTCATCCAAGAACTGCATCATCTCTTTTTTAGTCTTCGCAATCAGATCTTCGCTAGCTTCTACTTGTGCCGCATAGGATTTCATTAATTCGGTCTGAATAACGATGTGGAAATCTGAAACACCACTATTTTTTAAGAAGAGAGGTGATGTGGAGATAGCCGCGCGAAGTTTTTCATCAAATAATAAGTCTGATTTGTAGTAACCATCTTCATTATAAAGACTTACATCCGTATAGTTCTTTATACCATGAGATCCCAGCATGTCGGCCATTTGGTCACCTAAGCCATCTTTTCCAGCTGGATCTTCCATATAATAAAGGGAGCCGATTGTTTTGTCATGAAACATAGCAACTGCATCACTCGGGTAGGCATATGTAATAATCTTGTCCTTATAATCCCCCTGGCTGACGCGCTTCTGCTTATCTTCATCCAAAAGACCGTAAGCATCCGCTGCAGCAAAGGTCACTGCGTTGGAATCATACATCACGGCACAATATTGAGCCAGTCCCCCGCCAAGAGAATGCCCAGTAAAGGTTATATTCTCTGCACCATATTTCTCTATGTACTTTTTCACAGCTGCCTCCGCTTCAGTAAATTGGTTCTTATTCGTAAACGTGATTGTACCATTGGCATTCAGCTTTGCATTCCCCGTCTGCAACGCCGCATCCTGAGATGGTGTCGCTACATAAGCTGTGGTCCCATATTCCTTTTTGCTATAATTGGAATTACCACCGACTACGCCAAAGGCATCTTCGTAGACATCCTTAAGAAACCCTGAATAGTCTACCTTTCTATCAGATTCATAGATTATCGTATCTCCTTTCAGTGTTGCTTTATCTCCCGCTTCACTCATGATGGCATTTTTAGTGGGTTCGTCCAGACCTTTAAGTTCCACTTCTTTTGTGGTAGTTTTAGGAGGTTCAGTACCACGGAAGCTGATAACGATTTCCTTGGTTTGGGGGTTTTCTAGTACATAGCCGTATAAGCCTGTTTCTTTGTCTTCTATGATTTCAACTGTATTCCAATCGATAATTTCATTGGGTGTTTCACTTTGGAAGTTCTTTCTATTAGATTCATATGAATCATCAGAAATATGGCTTGCTTCAAAATCCGTTAACTTACGGGACATTTTAAAATCCTTTCTTGATATAATTTTACAGAAGAGGTGTTTATGTGAGAAAAAGTGTTTTGTTTATAACTGTTACTATTTTTTCCATTATACTATTAGGAGGTTGTGGAGTGAAGGATAATTACGATGAAGAAACTGTCACTAACGCCAAGGAGACTGCAAGAAGTTATGTTGAAAACAATTTCAAAGATATAGAAACTATAGAATTAAATGAACCTCGCGAATCACAAATGGGCAGTTTAAAGATAGACGGCACAGTTAATGGAGAATCAGAGTTCACAATTAGTTTTAATCAAGACTTTACAGTTGCTTCAATCAGTTTAGGTGAGGGATTTCCTGAAAGATTTGAAGAATGTAGCAAAAAGAGTTGTGATTACTAGAATCAGAATCCTTTTATCGATATATTAATCTCATTAACATCATCTATTCTATTATTATAGTGAGGTATTATGAAAAAATGTACATTTTCTATTAGTTTCTATATTTTCCATTATACTACTAGGAGGATGTAATGTGAACGGGAGTAATTCTGAGTTCGATGATGACACAATAACCAAAGCCCAGAATACAGCTAAAAATTATATAGAGAGCAATTTTGAAAATGTAAGCTCTATTGAAATGGACGAACCTTATACAGCTCCTATGGGTAGCATGACTATAGATAGAACAGTGAATGGTAATGCTGGTTTCTCAATAAAATTCAATAAAGATATAAGTGTAGCAGGAATCAGTACAAATGAAGGTTTTCCTGAATTTAAAGAAGAATGTAAGGAATCAAGTTGCGATTACTAGGGGATAAGAGAAAATATAAGTTGACAACTAATCTAAAATTAGACAGTTACTCACCAATAGCACCTATATTTTTTTATCCTGTACTATACCTTTTCATTATCTGATTCTTATAGAAGCATGCGTCTAAGAGAAATCAATGGTAGAATACTCGTTCCGTGATTCGAACGAATTAAAGAAAATTTAAAATGATAGGAATTCGCCTTTTAGTTGTATATTACATGAAACGAAACAAGAGGACGGGCACCTAATCTATTCTTCGCCTGCCTTTTACAGTTCATCTTACAGTGATTAAACAGACTAATTACCCATCATAGGGCAGTTAGTCTGTTTTGTTACTGTATACCATCCCCTTACCTCTAATTGATATACGCGTTCTTCCCCGCTCCCATACCAACAATCCAAAGTACTACAGCCACCGCAACCAATAATGCCAATGGCACTGTCCAGCTTGACGTAACATCATGCAGCAAACCAAATAACGTCGGCCCTACTGCCGCCAATAGATACCCGATAAACTGCGCCATACCTGATAATTCTGCGGATTCCTGAGCTGACTGTGTTCGCAAGACAAAAAACATCGTCGCGAGACTGAACACACCGCCTCCAGCTAATCCGAACAGCAATACACTGATGACACTGATCCATGTAATACCTGTCAACAACCCTGAGAAGCTCATAACGAAACACAAAGCTATGATGCTCACTATTCCCCTTTGTCCTGCAAAACGCCCTGCTAGGATCGGGAGTAGAAATGAAGTCGGCAAGCTGCAAAGCTGCATGAGAGCTAAGAGCCATCCAGATATTGATTCACTAAAGCCCTGGTTTTGCAATATAGTCGGAAGCCAGGTGATCATGATGTAAAACAATAGCGATTGTAATCCCATGAATCCTGTTACCTTCCAGGCAAGACCTGAGGACCATAGCTTCTTCCCTTTGTTAGGAAGGGAAATCGAGACTTTCACACGCTGGCGTAGCTGCGGTATCCAAGCAATCATTGTGACAAGCGTCAAAATCACCCAGACAGCGAGTGAACCATGCCACCCGCTGCCAAGCCCATTCGAAAGAGGAACACTGATTCCAGAAGCGAGCGCAGCCATCCCGTTCATGGTCATCGCATAAGCTCCAGTCATCACACCTACATTTTTAGGGAATTCCCGCTTGATCAAGCCCGGCAAAAGTACATTCCCCATCGCGATTCCGATTCCCGCTAAAGCAGTACCAACGAAAAGCATCCATACTGGGGTAAAAAACCGAAGTATAAGTCCAACAGCTATGATAATCAGACCAGTAAACAAAGTTCTTTCAATACCTGCACGCCTGGCAATTCTTGGCGCAACTAGCGCAAATACAGCAAAAGCAATCAATGGCAAAGTAGTCAGCATGCCTGTTGAAGCATTGCCAATACCTGTATCTGAACGAATGTTGTCTATTAAAGGACTTAACCCTGTTATCGGCGCACGCAAATTAGCACCGATAAGCAGAATACTTAAGACTAGTACGACCACCCCAACACGTGAGGCGTTCTGTTTTAATTGATTAGATTGTTCCATATGTCTTCTCCTTACTCTGTCCAGCACACTGGGAGAATTCCCAGCAAAGAAACACCATTTAGAGGTGTTTTCCATTCACTTTCATTATTTCCGCCAAAAAGTCGTACAGTCTGCCTTGTCTGTAATATTGAACTCTATCATTCTTTCTAATAATGAATAATCCACCGGCCCATCCCATTTGATACGAACCAGCTGCTTCGTATGATCATAGCCCGCCTGAACAATATCATCAGAAAAATGATCTATTCCCGCTTTTTCCGGTGCAACAGCCAAATGCTGTTTGGCGATGCTAAAGCCAATAATAAATGTGCCATGATCAGTAAACATCGGCTGATTCCAGGCAATTTTCGGCTCTAAGTTGGGATACTTCTCAGCTACCCAATTCAGAACTTCTTCTGTTCGTTCTTGATGCTGCGGGTTGTCAATTTGAGCTAGATAATCTGCGAATGCTTCCATTTCATTTTCTCCTTTTTAATTTTTTAGCAATCTATTCTTAAGATGATATACCTGTCTTTACTATCGCAACACAACCTACATTACTACTATAACCACAAGCGTATAAAAAGAGAAGTCGGCTTTTATTTATCCATGTGCTATAACTTATCAGCAACTCTGTAAGAGAAACTTAAATAAAATTACTTAAGAGACCGATAACACTGCATACCACACCCGCTTTCATGAAATTCCTGCCTTTTAAGTTGCGCTTTTTAATCTCTGAATGGGCAATATACGCAAATATCAAACCTGTTACACCTTGAATTGCTCCCTTACCAACAAGAATGATTCCTACAATTGATATAACTCCTAAGATAAAGGAAAAGACAGCTTCAAAACAGCATCCTTATTTTCCTAATCATTTCATTTCTGAACATTTATGTATACCAATCAAATCATTCCTAACAGCTTTATGCATTATTTGGTTATAATAATCATTAAAGGAATATTATCCCTCAATCAACATGATGCTGAGTAAAGCTTGAGACACTGATTTTTTGACCCAATGAAGGTAAAGGAAAGTGATTCAATGGAAATTTTATGGAGTTTTGTAGTGGATATTGTATCTTTTATCCTAGAGGCAATGATTCCCTCGAAGAAAAGAAGAAGATACAAAAAGAATGTAAGAACTCTTAAAAAACAAGACTGGTTCAGGAAGCTAGCCAAAAACCATGGACCTATGTTTTATAAGACTCTATCTATACGTGCAAAAATCACGGATTATAATGATAGCTTGAACCTCCAGGACTACAGACAGGAATTGGAACAAACCGCTAAACGTGAAATTAGCAGATGATTCCTATTCTGTATGCAAAAGCACCTTTCTGGAAGAAGGTGCATTCATTTGTCTTATAGTGAAAACTGTAAGATGACTCCTTGTAACACAATACTTATTCTCTTGGAAAGAAATTGCTTAGCATATGCATGAGATGAGGAAACCCTAATAATCAACCACGCATTATCTTTCCTTTACAGCGACAAGGATTCCCAACCCAATAAAACGACAAAAAATGGTAAAATCAATCTGTAATTATCTTAAATAAAGGAGCTTTGCAATATGGGACAAAATATCTCTGAGCACATAGATATTGCAGCTCAGCTGGATAATTGGTCCATCAGTATCCGGCTGGATAAGAAAGAAGCAGCTGCCAGTATCCACAATGAGTTAAAGAATTATATCCACGATTACGCCATCGATACTCTCATCACCTACCTGCTGCTAGAATGCCGCTATTATTTGATTCAAAGAGACTTTGTAAACAGCGCCAAATCAATTGATAATGCCAAAGCACACCAAGACCACTTCAATGATACCCACCGATACTACTTCCACTTAGCAGAAGGCATGCTGTTTTACGATGAGAAACATTACCAGGAAGCACTTCACTGCTTTGAGAAAGCTGAGAAGTATGTTAAGAAATTAGAAGATCCGGTAGAGATTGGGGAATTTCACCTCAGGAAAGCCATGACTTATAATTTTCTCGATATCACCACTCTTTCCGCTCTCCATGCTGAGCGAGCCATTGAAGCATTCAAATCATTCAAGACTTTTGAATTCTTACTTGCCCGTGCAGAAATGCTTCAGGGAGTAAACTATCTGGACCTGCTTAACTATGAACTTTCAGAGGAATATCTCCATAGAGCTGTGACATCATTTAAAAATATCGGGAATCAAAACTTTATATCCTCCGCAAACCTTAACCTTGGCGCTCTTTATGCAAGACGAGATTTACCAGCTACGGCTATTCGTTACTTGGAGGCAGCCCTAAATGGCGGACAAGATCGAATTCGATTGAAGATTTTATACTTATTAGCAGATTGCTATTGGAAAACAAATCAACCTTCCAAAGCTATCAAAGTCTATACAGAAGGATTCGAAACCAGCATCAAAGAAGATGATGTAACGAAAAAATGGGAATTTGCCATGCTGCATAAGAAATATGAAGATAGATTGAACTTTGAAAGCGTATGGCAGGAAGGAATAGAATATTTTCAAAGAGTTAAAGATTTTTACAACGTAAGACTCTTTTCAAAAGAACTCGCTCAGTACTATACTGAAAACAAGCAGCATGAACTTGCAACAAAGTATTATCTGTTAGCTCTAATATAAACGGGAGGGATTCTCTATGAAAAAGATTGTCTGCTCATTGGTGCTAGTTGGTGTGATTGTTGTAAGTGGCTTGTTCGGGTTCGCTGACCAGAATAGTACAGCTGAAAAGCAAACCGATCTTGGCAGCGCAGTATTTTCCCTGAATATTCTTGATAAATAAATCAAAATACGAATGGAAACCATCAAACGGGAGGCCATAAAGAGACAGCCATAGAATATTAATTATCATCCGCCTCCCAAATGATGGTCTTCACTTTGTCCAAAGTGGTATAACTTACAAAATAAGACCCGACAATTGTCGGGTCTTATTTCAATGAGCCAATTCCTTAATCTCTGATTCACTCAAAGCTTCCCGATACACCCACACATCGTCCATCTGCCCGCCAAAGAATGGGTCTGCATCGTATCTGCTTCGTCCGAGATAGTTTGTGTTTCCAAGAATATCGGCTGGGTTAGCAGTAATATTCTCGTTTGTCCCTGCAAGCTCTCCATTCACGTACAGCTTTCCGGTATCTCCTTCAAGCGTCACTGCAAGATGCACCCATTTCCCTGTAGCTAATGCCTCATCAGCAGTAATATTCTGATTCGCTCCATCATGAATGGTAAACCGTAGCTTGCCGCTGCCGTCCGATGGGGTAAGGAACATATTTTTGCCGTTGCTTTCACCTATGTCGAAGATTCGCTGCCAGGCCGATCCGCCTTGCCAATTGATCCAGGCTGAGAAGGTGAAGTCCTCCGCATCGGCAATCAGCGGGGAAAGTTCCACATAAGCATCCTTGCCATCCAATGCCAGCTTGCCATCATCTGTTTGGATGGCAGCGCCTTTCAGCTGCGCTGGCAGATTGCTGCCGGAAGAATCCGCTGCTTCCTTGCTGCCTGGATTGCCGAAGCTATAGCGCGCAATTTCCGGCTCGGAAGCTTGCTGCTTCACGGTCACTTGAAACATTTTCGTATCTTTCTTTTTTCCTGCTTGAATACTTGCAGTCAGCGTAGCTTTGCCATCTCCGTTTCCTGCTTCTGGCCGGTGTATCGTGCCATCAGCCTCAACCACTTTTGGATTGGAGGAAGTCCATTTAATTGTGGATTCATGGGTACCTTCTGTTGGCAGCTCTATATTTTGATATAGATCATCACTTTTCGAGATAGTAAGATCCTTTTTCACTGCTGCAACAACTTCTTTATCTTTCATATCCTCCATTCGATTACCCCAGATCGCGACACCTTTGTCGGATAAAGCGGTGAACGTCGTATCATATTCTTGTGCTGCTTCATCCCACTGTTTCAAGAAGAATCCATTATACTCCTCGCCATCAATTGTCAGAGTGATTTCATTATCTTTTCCGTGCTTCCACTTTCCTTCTACAGCACCTTCGACTTTTCCGCTCTCTTTCAGGGTAATTTGTTCAGAAGTTTTCACATCAGCAGAAATATCTTTTCCGTGGTTCACATATTGATAGTCACCAGCCATGTCCTTTCGTTTGATCTTCGCTTCTTTTTCATTCGTATTACGAGATGGAGCTACGACTGGCCAGCCTTTATCGTTCATATGCATCTGATGGACCCGCACCTCATGCTCCTCACCGCGCTCAGGGAAACGAGAATGGAAGATTAGGTAATGGTTCTTTGTCTCCTCCTCATAAAAAGCGGTATTATGTCCTGGTGACACATAGCCAATACCTGGTTCCTCCCCGGGATCACCGACTTTCTTTTCAAACAAATGATTCCCAAGCAGCTTCACCCCATAAGGCTCGATCGACTTGTCATCAAACAGCGGCAGATTCGGATCCGCCTTCACGTCGATCATGTCATTTCCTTCTGCGTCATAAAACGGTCCATCCGGTGTCTTGGAACGCACAACTCGGATATTGTAGCCTCCCACAGCATCCAGCCCGCCAAAGGAGAGGAACATATAATAATAATCCGTTTCCGGACTGTACATCATCGCCGGTCCTTCAATCCGGCTGTGGTTGCCGCCCATCAGCTTCTTCCCATACCCCTGGCCTGGAAGCGGCTTGCCTGTCTTTTCATCCATCTCCATAATGAAAATACCGCCAGAGTATGAGCCATATACCATCCACAGCTTACCATCCTCATCATAGAACACATCCGGATCCACCACATTCGGATGCTTTGTCGCATCATAAATCGTGCCATCCTCACTCGGCTCATCCCACATACCCGACTTCAGGATGATCCCGGTATCCTTATAAGGTCCCTCAATATCGTCCGCCACTGCCACACCCATCGCAGACCGCGGCGAATCCCCCTTGCACGCATTGTAATACATATAAAACTTCCCATCAGCCAGCTGAATCACATCAGCTGCCCAAAGTGTATCCGTCTGGGCCCATTCCAACGTCTCCTTGAGTTCTTCCGTGACATTAGGTATGAGCTTATTGCCATCACGGACACCGGAGTCCACCAATTCCCATTTCATGAGGTCGTTTGTTTTCGCTGCAGCTAAATGGGAACCGAAGACATAGTATAGGTCATCTGCTTCGATGAAAGACGGATCGTGCACGGAGACATTTTCAAAAACAGGTGTCTTACCCTGACTCCCTTTTTCCTTTGCCGCCGTATCTGCACCTGGCCAAGCAGGTATCAGTAAGACTGCAGACAGCATGGACGTAACAAGTAATCGTTTGTTAGCTTTCATCGCTTTCCTCCTCCACAATTGATAACGCTTACATATTGCTGGTTTAAGATTAGGAGGAATATGACAAGTTGTCAATAAGTATAATATACCTGTTTCTTAAATAGATTTTTTATTATCCGCCTTTCTAAAAGGACACGTACGGTATTTTATATTATCACTATAAACATATACGTATAAATATATTTCTGCACATTGTAAGTTGAATGACCGCCGGGATAATGCAGCACCTGCTGGTGATACGATATCATTCAAGGAGAGCGGGATGTTTATGAACGGACAAAACGGATTCCTGGGAGGAATTGCGTGTCATGGCAGATGAAATGACCAATGAGGATCGAAATGTAAAATGGACAAACTTCTCCATCTATAGTGAGCGCATCAATAAAGCTGCGATCCTGCCAGATACTGTTGGTGCAATAACTCCTTTATACCCCTGGATGCGTAACGGGTTGCCAGACTGCTCGTCAGATACAAAGCTCAGCGCTGCAGATGCGATTCGCGCTGCCACTTATATAGTTTCGAATTGGCGATGGTATGATTACAAAAGCAGTTGAGATTCGTTTATTGGTTAGTATCTTACATAGCTTAATCAAATGATATGTTGAGCAACGAAAGAGCCTCGATGCGTAATCGAGGCTCTTTCGTTGCTTAAGCAATTCCCTAACTGCTCCTGCGCTCCACAAGATTAATCCCTACTCCCATCGCCACTACACCAATCAGCAGCATATATAACAGAGACATTACGACATCCTGCAGACCAGCACCATAAAAAACTACCGCCATGATGGCTTCCATTGCATGCACCAATGGGAATAAATCCGCTATGAACAATAACACTGGATTCGTGATCGTTCCCGGCATCATATAGACACCGCTGACAAGCGGAATCAGCGGGATGACGGACGGATAGATGGCATAAAATTGCTCCGGCGTCCTGACAAAACCGGTAATCAGCATGGCAATGCTTATCATACCGAATGCAAAGCACGCAGCAATGAGGAAGAGCAGCCATAGGCTATCTCCGACATCGTAACGCAAGACATATTTAAATACGATCAGCACGACAATTATTTGAAGCATCGTAATCAAAAAGCTGTATAACAAATACCCGCTGTACATACTCGTTTTCTTCATTGGTGATAAGATCATCCGATCCCAAATACCAGTAACCTTATCCTGTGTCACATTGTTGACCTTGAACCCAAGGATGAACATGGAGATCAAGAAAGTAAAGGCAAACAGCAGCTGCGTACGGATGTTGTACGTAGGAATCTGTTCGTTATCCAACCCCTGCGCTTCCATCTGAAGTGGCGGATCGGCCAAATATTCCTCCATTTCATCCCGTATATCCCTTCCTTCTTGTGACTCCATTGCACTGATCTGTGCTTCTTGCCGGAATACTTTATCAACATGCTGTTCAACAAAGGAAACACTCGGCATTCTATTGGAGATCAACAGTCTGTAATCATTCTCCATGACCTTCACTGCCACATCGATATTCCCCTTCTTGATGTCTTCACGTGCTTCTTCCGATTCCACTACTTCAAATTCGTAGGAGTCATCCGTGTTTAACAACGCTTCCCACTTTTTCTCGATCTCTGCAGCATTTGCTTCTTCACTGAAAATGGCAACCGTGGTCCGAGACTGGATTCCGCCGCCAAATAAAAGGGTGGCGACAATACTTCCTGCAATCAATAATAGAATGAGCAGCGGATTTCGTTTATCCTTTGAAAATTGCACCCATAATACGTTTTTCATTGCGCTTTCCCCCTTTTCGGAAACAAAGCCAAGCCAATGAAAGTGAATAAGACGAAAAAGCCGATCATAAACACGCTTGGCTGGATGATGGAGGACAGATCCTCAAATTGGATCCACTCTGTCAGCATGGTCAGGAATAAACCGTTCGGGGTCCATTCTCCAATATGCTGCAGCCATTCCGGCAGCAAATAGATGGGAACAAATCCTCCTCCAAGCGTACCGCAGAGCAGCGTAATCAACATAAAGACGCCATTTGCAGCATCAACACTGGCCACACGCAATAAAATCGCCGTATAAATAGCCGCTAAGCCGGATAGCACCAAAGCAAGCAAGACAATCATCACGATGATGCCGACCCAAAAGGACATCGCACGATCCGGAAATACACCAAGGATAAAGTGGGAGACAATCAATACAAATATAATCTGCAGCAAAACCAGACAAATCGTGGATACCATTTTGCCGATCAGAAACCGTATTGGATGGCTATTCGTCAGTAAAATCCGATTGAATACGCGATTCCTGATTTCCACTCCTGTTTTCATTGCTACCGTCGCTACGACGAATAAGGCAAATAGTGCTCCTATCGCTATCGTAAAGTACTGTGTCATCGTGAAGTCATACTCTGTGCCAATATCCTCGAAGCCGCCTGCAGGAAGCACAGCCTCTATTCCTGCGCCCCCTGTTATGTCCTGTATCGCCAATTGATTATTCCATTGATCGATGAATCCTTGGATAAGCTGCTGCATCGCACTGCTGGCTGTCGTCTCTTCTTCCATTTTATAAATCAGTGATTTTGTCGGGGATTCTCCTGTGAAGCTTGCATACATGCTATCTGCGGTAATCCCCTGGGGTATGATCAGCATTGCATCCAAGTCGCCCTCTTTGACCTTCTCGGCTGCTTCCTTTTCCTCCAGATGATGAACCGTCACCCATTCCTTTACATCTTCACTTTGCAGATAATCCGATAGCAGTTGAACAGGCTGTATCTCGCCTGCAGCATCCACGGCCGCATTTGCCTCCTGCTCTTCAAAGGCAGCATCACCAACCAATCTTTCCTTCAGCTGCTCCATTGCTTCCGTCTCATTATCCTGATTGACCACGCCCAGCTGTAAATCCATTGACACCTCATCATCACTATCAAATAACCCAGAAAAAGCAAAGTTCAGCACCACGACCAAAACAATAGGAAGCAGCAGGACCGTAAGCAGCTCTTTCCAGTCCCGTAAAAATATCAGCAAATCCTTCTTTATAAAACTCCGCATCATGCCACCCCTCAATCTCTCAGCGTACGTCCGGTTAAATGAAGGAATACATCTTCCAAGCTAGGCGTTTCCGTATGGAAATTAATCAATTGGATGTGATGCTGTTCCGCAAGATGGACGAGTTTGCTGATCAAGCCGCTTCCCTTTGCCGCTATGATTTTCAGCTGCAATTCAGACACCTCAATCTTTTGAACACCTTCAATTGTCTTTACTTGCCCTGCAAAGGCTTCATCCAGCTTATTTAACTCCACTTTTATCTTATCCTCGGTCGACAGGATGCTGAGCAATTCCTCTTTTGTTCCTGCCGCGATGATTTTGCCATGATCCATGATGTATAAGCGATCGCAGAGCTGCTCCACTTCCTCCATATAATGACTCGTATAGAGAATGGTCGTTCCATCTTGCTGGTTCAGGGCGCGAACGGCTTCCAGGATATGATTCCTCGATTGCGGATCGATGCCGACTGTCGGTTCATCCAGGATCAGGATCTGCGGCCGGTGCAATAACGCCGCTGCTATATTAAGCCTGCGTTTCATCCCGCCGGAGTAGGTCTTGACCAAATCTTTTTTGCGATCTTCCAAGCCGACGAACTCCAAAGCCTGCTGGATAGCCTTCGCTAATTCCTTGCCTCTCAATTTATAGATCGAGCCAAAAAACTTCAGGTTCTCATAAGCGGAGAGCTCCTGATACAGCGCCAATTCCTGTGGTACCACCCCTGATACACTTCTGATTTCACCTGGTTTATCAATCGCGTTCACACCGTTCAGCGTTATCCTGCCGCTTGTCGGTTTGACCAAAGTGGAGATCATGGAAATCGTCGTGGACTTTCCGGCTCCATTCGGACCAAGCAATCCAACTGACTCCCCATCAGCCAAATATAAGTTCAGATCCTGAACGACCTTCTTCCCCTTGAAGGACTTGCTTAAGTTGATGGTTTCAAGCATCTGTCTGCCCCCTTTATTGTTGTTACTTGCATCATAAATAAAAAAGACCAAAGCCACTACTGACTATGGTCATTCCGCGATTGGGCACTTATTACTTTCGTCACTTTTTCTATACAAGGCGATGACGAATCGCATATATGGCTAATTGCGTCCGATTCCTTAGCTCCAATTTGTCTAAAATATGACTCGTTTGATTCTTGACCGTCCCTACCGACAAGCCTAGTCGTTCGGCCACTTCCTTATTATTCAATCCCTCACCGATACACTTCAATATCGCCCTTTCCCTCGGGGTCAGCGTCGGGTCAATTTGTCTTTCTTCCTGGTTTTGCAATAAGATCGGCATCACCTTTGAAGCAACCTGATCCTCCAAGGATAGACCGCCGCTCAAGGCGCTTTTAATGGAACGAATGAGCGATGCTGTATCCCCGTTTTTCAGCATATAACCGTTCACTCCCAGCTTTAAGGCGCTCAATACATACTCATTGTCATCAAAGGTGGTAAGCATGAGAATCTTAATATATGGGAAGCGGGAGCGGAGGATTTTCGCCGCTTCAATGCCATCCATCACAGGCATCCGAATATCCAAAATGGCCACATCGAAAAGCTGCTTTTCACATAAGCTGACGGCTTCTTTTCCATTATCCGCTTCCCCGGTCACGCTGATTTCTTCATCCGTTTCAATCATCGCCTTTAAGCCCTGCCGCACCATCACTTGATCTTCTGCCAGCAAAATCTTAATCATCCGACCCGCCCCAGTCTGCTAATCTTATCGTGCCCCTCACCAAAAATCGGTGCTTATCATGATCGATCTCAAGCGTTCCGCCTACTTTTTCCAAGCGTTCCCGCATCCCCTTCAAACCATAACCTTCCTGAAAGCAGCCATCATGCGTTAAAGCATTGATCACCTCAAACCGAAAAATACTGCCCCCAGGAGATTCGAATATCACTTGCGCCTCTCTTGTAGAACTATGCTTCATAATATTCGTCAATGCCTCCTGCACAGCACGATAAATCGCAAATGACTGCTCCCCCGTCAAAGGAGCCGCAAACGCCCCATGCCTTACCGAAAAATTGATCTTCATGAAACTCTCTATCTCTAATTTCCGTATCAGCCGAATCACACCCTGCAATCCGCCCACTTCTCTCTGCTTGAACGACCGCACCGCCTGCCGCGTTTCCTCCAGGCTTTGTTCCGCCAGCTCTTTCAGCTTCCCGACCGTCTCCCTATCCTTCTCAGCCGCCGTCAAACGGAACGCCTCAAACTGAAACAGCAGCGCCGTCAATTTGTGCCCGACCGAATCATGGATCTCATGGCCGATCAGCATGCGCTCATCCTGCCTTGCCTGCTGCTCCTCTATGACAAGCTGCCTTTTCATTCTTCGGTATTCTTCAAGCAAGGCTTCATTGCTCAGTCGAGCTTCTTTTTCTCGTTTATGTATGATTTGATGATAAAGTAAAGCAGCTACTAGTAAAAGGTAATAGAGCGCGCACCACACTAATTGTGATGGAGAGAGTGAGAATTTCATCAAGATCAGCGCCGCACATACAAGCTGCACAGTAATTACTATAAAACTTTTAGTTCGGGATAAATAAAAGACGGCTTCTGCCATTATCAAAGATTGGGTGAGGAGTGCAAATGAACTGAACTCCATTTTAAAAGGGTAGAAGATGAGGACTGTCAATAAAGCTTGGACGCAGAATAATATTGTTTGTTTCGATTGTTTCTCTGTAAAAAGCGGCAGTATGAATAATATAATAAAGAAAATACTCATACTCGCCATTTGTAATGCACTTAAATCTAAGATAGATTCCGAAAAAGCCAGCGTCCAAACAACGCAGTAAATTGCCAGCCATATAAAATATGTTTTCCTCATTAAGTGCACTTCTCCCTTGTAAAAAATACCGTACGTTTGTTTCTGTATGATACCTTCTTAGCATCAGTGTATATCTACAAAGCTTGAAGTTTTTCATTTATAGGCGCCTTGGGTGGAGCGTCTGGTGCTGCGATACCCTTTTAGAATAAGCCTTCCCATAACGACCGACCAACTCACCATTCCTTAATCGTTCCTGGTTACTAATTAGAGGCTAAACATTACTCGTCAGGGTTACAATTGACATTACTAAGATCAGGATTCAATAGGGTCTCCTTATAATGCTCCATTTTATAATCAATGATTTTTTGAATTTCGTTTAATTCCTTGATTTCATTCCCGATTCTTTTCCTTTGCTCTTCCAAAATGGAAACTCTTTTTTGAATTGTACCTGGTCCTTCATTAGAAAGATCAAGATAACGTTTTATTTCCTCCAACTTCATTCCTGTCGTTTTCAGCCTTGTCAAAAATATCATACCCTCCAGCTGTTCTTTACTGTAAATCCTGTGGCCATTAGGTTTACGTTCAGCGTATGGAAGCAAACCGATTTGCTCATAGTAACGAATCGTAGGTTTTGGCAGACCGGAGAATTCAGACGCCTGATCTATAGACATATAAGCCTCGGACATCTTTTTCATTTTTACCCTCCAATTTCTTTTTGGCAAGACGATGGTTTCCCATAAGGCATGGAATATTGCCAGTGGCAGATCAGTGACCCGATCCACTCACTGGCAACTCTATCATTATCATGATATTACTTATTCCTGCTTGAGCTTCTTCATACCTTTTTAATATAAGGATAAAAAGAATCCTTTAATTTAAATTGGTTCGTCTCATCCACTATCCCTATCACTTTATCACTGTCGTATAAATCAAGCATAAATTGAGCTACTTCTTCTGGTGTACGGGAATGAGGAAAATCACTTATCCCCCTCCCCATTGCCCGATAGGAAAATTCCCGGTTACAGCGGGAGCCAATACTTTAGCCTTCATATTTTCCCCTTTGCCCTGTAACTCACTAGCCACCCCCTCCGTAAAGGCACTTACATAGAACTTTGTGGCACAATAGGTGACAAAGTTATCCACAATTGTGTACCCAGCGTCGGATGATACATTGATTAATTGTGTCCCTTCCTTGGATGAATAATCTCTTACAAACAAAGTTGATAAAATCGTCATTGCTACGTTATTTAATAGCAGCATGTTTTCCACTTTTGACAAGTCTTGTTCGGCTACTGGGGAAAAATCCCCAAATCCCGCATTGTTAATCCACGTTTCCAAGTCATATTTTTTCGTACGCTCATATAAATCATGAGCCTGCTTGGTATCGGATAAATCTGCAGGAAGGACAACAACATCAATTTTAGGATTGATTTCAGCTATGGTTGATTTCAAATCCTCTAATCGTTGTTTTCTCCTGGCGACAAGAATGAGATTCTTGCCTCTTTTGGCGAAGGCTAAAGCAGATTCATAGCCGATTCCGGAACTTGCTCCTGTAATTACTACGTACATGATATACCCCTCCTGATACTTGATTAATGTTTCAAAGTAACCGTAACACTTCAAGTAAGCTTTAACTCAATAGATCAGGAGGGATTTTTTCTAAGAAAATGATCAAGAACCTCTTCATCAGAAGTACCGCCTCGGAAAATCGTATGAAACAGAAGGCTGGTCCATAAATTACGCCATAGATTCTTATCCAGCTGTTTCCCGTACAAGAACAGACTTCAAAGCAATCAATTACTGAAGCGTAAAAGCTGGCTGCGTTTGACTATTGATGATGAAATGGGAAGATCAGCGCAGCCTTCATTGGAGAGTCTCGCTTTTTTGATAATAAAAAGTCGATGCCTTTGCAGGTATCATTAGCTTTTCCTTCCCCCAATAAACTTTCTAACCAACTAGATTCATCGATATATCAGAATAAATCCATTATATAGCAATTAGAGACTAATCAGAGCGAATAATCAGAAAATACCCCTTAACATTCAAATGCCCACTTGAATAAAATAGGAAATTGGATACAATATATTCAAGGGAATATTTGAATGAATGGAGTGATTAATCTGAGTAAGAAAGATACCTGTGAGGTTTATTGTTATGACAAACAAAAGGTCAGCCGTATTCAAGAAGACCTGAAGACAGTCGATATCCTCCATGCGGCTCAAATGTTAAAAGCTATTGCTGACGAAAACCGAGCTAAAATCACTTATATATTGGGTCAAGATGATGAACTTTGCGTTTGTGATATCGCTAATGTGTTGGGTATTACTGTTGCCAATGCTTCCCATCATTTGAGAACCCTTCATAAGCAAGGGATTGTCAAATATAGAAAAGAAGGCAAGTTGGCTTTCTATTCCTTAGACGATGATCATATCAAACAAATTATGGATATAGCTCTTGTTCATCAAAACGAGGTGAAGGTCGGTGTCTAAAGGGAATATTGGATCATCCGAGGAAGAGGCAATGAAAGCATACCGTGTACAAGGACTCTCTTGCTCCAATTGTGCAGCTAAATTTGAACGCAACGTCAAAGAGCTGCCAGGTGTTCAAGATGCAAAAATAAACTTTGGTGCGGCAAAAATCTACGTTAACGGTGATACAACAGTTGAGGATTTAGAGAAGGCCGGAGCTTTTGAGAACCTGAAGATCCGGGAAGAGAGAGAAAAGAAAATTGAACGCCCTCCTTTTTGGAAACAAAAAGAAAACATCAGCGTTTATATTTCAGCTTTGCTCGTCCTATTAAGTTGGGGCTTGCGTACGCAATACAGCGAAGAACATATTATACCGACAGTTGGTTATGCAGCAGCTATTTTAATTGGTGGATATTCCCTCTTTATAAAAGGGGTTAAGAATTTAAGCCGATTAAACTTTGATATGAACACGCTTATGACCATCGCAATTATAGGCGCTGCCATACTTGGAGAATGGGGCGAAGGTGCAACGGTCGTCATCCTATTTGCTATCAGTGAAGCCCTGGAACGATACTCTATGGATAAAGCTCGGCAATCCATCGAGTCATTAATGGACATCGCACCTGATGAAGCATTCGTACGTCGAAACGGTAAAGAGCTTGTGATTCGTGTGGAAGATATACAAATCGGCGATACGATGATCGTCAAACCAGGACAAAAGTTAGCGATGGACGGCATCGTTACAAAAGGTATCTCAACGCTTAACCAAGCCGCAATTACTGGCGAAAGTATCCCGGTGACGAAAACTGTTGAAGATGAGGTATTTGCAGGGACCCTGAACGAGGAAGGTCTGCTTGAAGTCAAAGTAACCAAAAGAGTGGAAGATACCACCCTTTCGAAAATCATACATCTTGTGGAAGAAGCCCAGGCAGAAAGGGCTCCTTCTCAAGCTTTCGTTGATAAGTTCGCAAAGCACTATACACCAGCAATCGTAATCATCGCACTTCTAATTGCCATCATCCCACCTCTTCTGTTCAGTGCAGACTGGAGTGAATGGGTCTATGAAGGCTTGGCAGTACTAGTAGTCGGATGCCCATGTGCCTTGGTTGTTTCGACGCCTATTGCTATCGTTACTGCTATCGGCAATGCAGCAAGAAAAGGTGTATTGATTAAAGGCGGCATACATTTAGAAGAGGCTGGAGCCTTAAAAGCTATAGCCTTTGATAAGACAGGAACATTAACCAAAGGTATACCAACTGTCACAAATATAGTGACCTTTGGCGGTAAAGAAGTTGAGTTATTAGCTATGACAGCAGCAATTGAAAATGGATCGAAGCATCCCCTTGCCACTTCGATTGTGAGAGAAGCTGAAAAAAAGGATATAAATTTCGGCTCCATTCAAGTCGATAATTTTCAATCCATTACTGGTAAAGGTGTAAAAGCCGTTGTTAACAACGAGATTTATTATGCAGGAAGTCCTGCTCTCTTTAAAGAATTGCATCAGACAATCGAGAAGCGTATTGATATCCAAATTAAGAAGCTGCAAACTGAAGGAAAGACAGTGATGATCTTAGGAACAGCAAATGAAATCCAGATGTTAATTGCTGTAGCAGACGAAATAAGAGAGTCGTCAAAAGAAGTTATCAGAAGCTTAAATAACCTTGGTATTAATACCGTGATGCTTACTGGCGATAATCAGGAGACCGCCAACACGATAGGAAAGCAAGTTGGCGTAACCAGCATTGAAGCAAATCTGCTACCAGAGGGTAAGCTGAATTTCATTAAGAGGCTTCGTAACGCTCACAACAGTGTGGCTATGGTAGGTGATGGCGTAAACGATGCACCCGCATTAGCTGCTTCTACAATCGGGGTGGCAATGGGCAGTGCAGGGACGGATACTGCGCTTGAGACCGCTGATATAGCTTTAATGTCCGATGATTTAAATAAGCTGCCATACACCATTAATTTAAGTCGAAAAGCATTACAGATTATTAAGCAGAACATCACGTTCTCACTAGCCATCAAGCTCTTGGCATTATTATTAGTGGTTCCTGGATGGTTGACGCTTTGGATAGCTATATTTGCTGATATGGGTGCTACATTACTTGTTACGTTAAACAGCTTAAGATTATTAAGAGTTAAAGAATAAGGGGGCAGAACCCCCTTTTCTTCCGCTTCTTATATTCATATATGCACTTATGGAAGGATACATATGCAATATGGCACTTGTTCGAATTTTAGATGTACCCCAAACTGATATTAAATATTAACTGCCTTAAAACACTTGAGAAATCATCGTATGACGAAATTACTTCTCCTACAGGAAACCCCCATACTTTAATCGTATGGGGGTTTCTTCAGTGTATGATTTGCTACACAGTTATTTAGTTACGCTTTAAGGTTACTCAACATTAAAGGTACAGTCTTTTATTCCACCGTAACACTTTTAGCCAAGTTACGCGGCTTATCAACATCTGCACCGCGCTGCACTGCTGCATAGTATGCAAGCAGCTGCAATGGCACGACACTTACAAGCGGAGTCAATAGCTCATGCACTGCCGGGATGACGAAGGCGTCATCGTCGTGCTCCAGGCCTTTCATGCTGATGAGCAATGTGTTGGCACCGCGTGCGTTCACTTCCTGGACGTTACCGCGGATGGAGTGGTTCAGGGAGCTTTGTGTCGATAGTGCGATGACTGGTGTGCCTTCTTCGATCAAGGCGATGGTACCGTGTTTCAGTTCTCCTCCAGCGAAGCCTTCTGCTTGGATGTAGGAGATTTCTTTTAGTTTCAGTGATCCTTCGACGCAGACGAAGTAATCGACGCCGCGGCCGATGAAGAATGCGTTGCGGGATACACTTAGGTAGCTTTGTGCTAGTGTTTCGAATGTTTCTTTTTGGTCTGTCAGTACTTCCATTGCGTTCGCAACGATGGCAAGCTCCTGGAGCGGGTTGAAATCGAGTGCGATTTCTTTGCCTTTTGCTGCATCGACCGCAAGCAATAGCATAACTGCCATCTGTGCAGTATATGCTTTAGTAGAGGCTACTGCAATCTCCGGGCCAGCGTATAGCGGCAATGTGAAGTCTGCTTCACGAGAAAGGGTGGATCCTGGCACGTTCGTGATTGTAAGTGCTGGGTGTCCGAGTTCTTTGATTTTCACCAATACGGCTCTGCTGTCGGCAGTTTCGCCGGATTGGGAAAGGAATATGAATAATGGCTTTTCGGATAGAAGCGGCATGTTGTAAGAGAATTCACTTGCGATATGCACTTCCACCGGGATTTTAGCCAGGTTTTCGATGAATTGTTTTCCGACTAGTCCAGCGTTGTAGCTTGTTCCTGCTGCCACGATATAGATACGGTCTGCGTTCATCATCGCATTGCGGATGGCAGGGTCCATTTTGATCTGTTCCGCTTCATCCTGGTAGTGCTGGATGATTTTGCGGATGACGAATGGCTGCTCGTCAGTTTCTTTCAGCATGAAGTGATCGTATGTGCCTTTTTCTGTATCGGCTGCATCGATTTCCGTTTTGAAGGAATCGCGTTCTACTTTTGTACCGTCAAGCAGCTGGATTTCCACGCTGTCACGGCGAACGATGACGATCTCTTTGTCACGGATCTCTTTGTACGTATCTGTTTCGCGAAGTGTTGCCATCGCATCACTTGCTACGACGTTGAAGCCTTCGCCGATACCTACAAGCAATGGGCTTTTGTTTTTCGCTACATAGATCGTTTCTTTATCGTCTGCATCAATCATTGCAAGGGCATAGGAACCAGTGAGCAAGCTGACCGCTTTGCGGAATGCCGCTGCTGTATCCTGTGTCTCTTCATACATTTTCTCTACAAGCTGTACAACGATTTCTGTATCTGTATCACTTTTCAATGTTACATCAGAAAGATACTCTCTGCGGATCTCTACATAGTTCTCGATTACACCGTTATGCACGATGGTGAATTTGCCAGAAGCACTCTGGTGCGGGTGCGCATTATCTTCGTTCGGTGCACCATGTGTCGCCCAGCGTGTGTGACCGATTCCCATTGTGGATGAAACGCTGTGATCCACTTTTTCACGCAATGCAGCAATGCGGCCTTTCACCTTGAAAAGGTTCACGCCTTGCTCGTTTTCGATTGCGATACCAGCTGAATCGTATCCGCGATACTCCAGCTTCTCGAGTCCGTTAAGCAATACTTCCTTCGTATCATTCTGTCCGATATAACCTACAATTCCACACATGTCGTTGTTGTCCTCCTCAAGACTTGGAAGGGGCAAACGAACGGCCTGCGCTATGAAGCTTGGGGCGTTGATTGCCCCTTTCTCGTTTATCTATTTTTCACATCTTGTTTTGTCCTTATCCAAAGAGTCGCCTCTTTGCTTTCGGCCATAAACATGACGACTGAGATGTGTGCAATCGGGAGGCATCCGCCGAATACTTCGATAAACCTCCACCTCGTCAACTTATCCCACCGCTCGGGCTAAGTCCTGGCGCTTTTATGTTATTGTTATCTCTACCCTCGCTTTCCTGCTTGAATGACATAACTCCTTCATTTTACATGAAGGAAATCCAGTTGGTCAATTCTTTCTTATTACGTAAATAACGTATGCGGCGGGAGCATGTTCTGTTCCCGCCGCATATGCTGGTCTTACTTCGTTCCCAATACTTGTTCGATGACTGCCACCACTTTATCTGCATACTTCTCGCAGTCCTCTTTCGTCGGCGCTTCCACCATCACCCGTACAAGCGACTCGGTGCCGGATGGACGTACAAGGACGCGGCCTTGGTCTCCTAACTCCTGCTCCACTTCTGCAATGGAATCGAGGATTTGCTGGTTGACAAGCGCCTCCTGCTTATCGGTCACCGGCACGTTTTTCAGGATCTGCGGGAAGATCTCCACTTCACCTGCAAGCTCGGAAAGCTTTTTGCCCGTTTCCTTCATGACATTGATCAGCTGCAATGCTGCAAGCATCCCGTCGCCAGTCGTCATATAATCAAGGAAGATGATATGGCCGGATTGCTCACCGCCAAGATTGAAATCGCCGCGGCGCATTTCTTCCATCACATATCTGTCGCCGACAGCCGTCTTATTGCTCTTGATATCCTGCTTATCCAAAGCGCGGTAGAAACCGATATTGCTCATGACCGTGGAAACGACTGTGTTATGACGCAGACGACCATGATCATTCAGGAATTTGGCACAGATGTACATGATTTTGTCACCATCCACGATCTGGCCTTTTTCATCGACAGCAATCAATCTGTCGCCATCACCATCGAAGGCAAGTCCGACATCAGCCTCCTTCTCCAGAAGGAAATCACGCAATGTTTCCGGGTGTGTGGAACCGACATTTTTATTGATGTTCAATCCGTCAGGAGATGAACCGATCGAAGAGATATCCGCTTCCAGATCGGCAAACAAGTGCGTCGCAATGGAAGAAGTCGCTCCATGGGCACAGTCGATCGCGATATGAAGTCCTTCGAAATCATTATCGATTGTCCCTTTCAAGTATTGGATATACTTCTGACCGCCTTCGAAATAGTCATTGATCTGACCAAGATCGGCGCCGGATGGACGCGGCAGATCATCTGTTTCGGCATCGATCAGCTGCTCGATCTCATTCTCCTGTTCATCCGAAAGCTTGAAGCCGTCCGGACCGAAGAACTTGATCCCGTTATCCTGAACAGGGTTATGGGATGCAGAAATCATGATACCCGCGGCTGCTCCCATGTTCTTCGTAAGGTAAGCGACTCCCGGTGTGGAAATGACACCGAGGCGCATGACCTCGGCACCGATGGAAAGAAGACCTGCCACAAGGGCCCCTTCAAGCATTTCGCCGGAAATACGTGTATCGCGGCCGATCATCACTTTCGGTCGGTCCTCATTATCCTTTGTCAGTACATAACCGCCATATCTGCCTAACTTGAACGCAAGCTCCGGGGTGAGCTCCTTATTCGCAATCCCCCTGACGCCATCCGTTCCAAAATATTTTCCCATTGTTACCTCTCCTTCATGGCTCACAGTCACTGTGTTTGTGTATCTGTATTCGTATCTGCCTCTTCATTCGTTTCAGCTTCTGTCGCTTGGACAGTTATCGCTGCTTCTTCCTGACTCGGAGTCAGCTCTATGTTATCAGGTCCTGTCACTTCGATAGGAACCGTCTGCTCTCCTTCTTCCAGGCCGCTGCCGTCGATCGTCGCCTTGATATCGTCAGCCGAAAGGCCTTCGATCTCCGATTGCGCTCCGCTCGCTGTCACATCGAGCTGTTCATTTTGAGGGTCGCTGAAAGTGGCTTCCAATCCATCCGGAAGATTCTCGACCGCAATCGGGACGTTCTCGATCGTCGTCTCGCTTGTTTCTTCCAGCTCGACATCGACTTTCACTTTCTCTTCACTGGCCGACCTGACATCTTCCGGAAGCTGCAAGTCAGCATCGATCTTTTGATTCTCCGTTATCTTCGACAAATCGATTTCCTCGGTGCTGATGGAATCAATGCCATCCAATGTATCCTGAGGTGCATAGATCGTGACTTCCTTCGTCTCCGGCGACAGCGATGCAACGGATACATCATCCGGAGCCTTCCCTTTCGTCTTCACTTCCACCGGGACTGTCTTGCTCGGATTGCTTACCTCCACCGAGACCTCGACTGTTTCCGGCTGTACATTCACACTAAGCTCATTGCCCTGTGCATCATACACTTTCACAGGTGCTTCTTTGCTGTTAATATCGCTATCGACGTCGGTCATATCCACATAAGCACGCACACTGGCAATCTGGTCGATGACCTCCTGTGTACTTACGATTGAAACCGTTTGAGGTTCCACTGTGGAACTATCTACTTGGAAACCTGCTGCCATTTGATCTTCATTGGTATAGCCTACGTTGACATTAAATTGCTGTGAAGCTTTTTCTTGGATTGTCACCTCGACGCTTGCCGGCTGCATATACACCTGAAGATTGTCCGAAACATTTTCATAATGCAGCTTCACTGTATGCGTTCCGGTATCAAGATCCCTCAAATCGACATAGGCTTCGTAGTTTTTCTGCTGAACGGCAGCCGTTACATCGCTTGCCGGACCGACAAGCTGCATGGATACATATTCCGGGACACCGCTGACGACATATTTGGAGTCATCGATGCGGATGCTGACAGGTGCATCGACTGTGTTCGTTTCATCCGAACTCGTGATCGGGACCTCCCCCGCACGGTTGTTCACATCCGATTCAGCACTCACATAGGCATAGAGAAGGACAGCAAATACCAGAGACAAAACGCGCAAGGTCCATGGACTCTTCAACCATTTATCCATTCTTACCCCTCCATCTTCTTACCTTGGAACCGGAAGCCGGTACGCTGACTTCCTTGACGAGGATCTCTTTCAGCGCATCAGGCGTGATATCACGGAACAATTCTCCATTCTTTGTACAGGAGATTGCACCCGTCTCCTCGGAAACGACAATCGTCAGCGCGTCCGTCACTTCGCTGATCCCCATGGCAGCCCGGTGACGTGTGCCCAGTTCCTTGGAAATGAAAGGACTTTCGGATAAAGGCAGGTAGCAGGCTGCCGCTGCGATCTGGTTGTCTTTTAAAATGACTGCCCCGTCATGCAAAGGTGTATTCGGTACG
This sequence comes from Terribacillus sp. FSL K6-0262, assembly GCF_037977385.1. NCBI lineage: Bacteria > Bacillati > Bacillota > Bacilli > Caryophanales > Bacillaceae > Terribacillus > Terribacillus sp. FSL K6-0262. The sequence goes on from NZ_CP150277.1 coordinate 1,459,228, forward strand.
AAGATATTCGTGAGCAGTTCGAATGTCAGGTGACCATTCACCGGAATTCCCGTCTCGATATAATCTCCCATGCCAGTTTCGCGCTCCAGCGTGATCAGCGCGCCGATCCGGCGCTTCGCCATATAGTTACAGGACTTCACGATTGCTTCGATATTCTTTTTCGTCTGTTCTTCTTCCGATCCCTTATTCCGGGAGAAGAAGCTGCCTCGGCCGAGCTGCTCCAAGGCACGTCTGATTTCCGGCTGGAACAGGACGACGATGGCCACGAACCCCCAGGTGATGGCCTGCGAGCTCAAGAAAGCGAGCATCGGGAAATCGAGTATCTGCTCACTGCTCAAAAAAGCAATGATGACAACGATGAAAATCCCCTTCAGCAGCTGAATCGCTTTTGTTCCCCTTATGAGCATCAAAACTTTATAAAAGATGAACCATACCGCCGCAATGTCCACGATGATCCGCAGTATGGATAAAATGGAAAGTTCACTTAATCCCCCAAACATGGATACACGTCCTTTTATATATGAATAGCTCGAATTTCTTCGTACATTATAGCACAGTTCCCCTATTGCAGTCGCTTCCGAACAAGGGGCGTGTCTTACCCTTACTGTCCCCTGTTATCTTACCGCAATACAGGCTTGTGCCGCCAATGATCCTTGGACAAAAAAAAGAGCCCTATTACAAGCAGCTCTATAACCTTATCAAAACGAGAAAAATTCTTTGACATGATACCATGCCCAGCCGAATATCCGGTCGATTTCCTGATATTCACCTGTTATATTATCAGCGGAGGCCATATTCACTTTAGAACCGGGATCATCAACGAGATCACCATTTATGATCGTGACATTGCCATCCACTTCCCCCCTGATATCCAAATCGCCATTTTCAACGACAAGGTCCCCCTTGACCGTGACGTCTTCCGGTACGATGACGAGATCATTCTCTACAATCAAACCCTCTTGCTTCGATACACTGACACTGCCATCACTATTCCAAGCAGAAATGATGCTTGTGAACATGAAAAGGAAGAACACTGCAGCTGCCGTGATGACAGGGTGCGCACGGAACCATCTCATGTAGCCGACACGCTTCTTCTCCTTCGGCAGATTCGCCATGACACTGGCAGTGAAGCCGGCCGGTGCACTCAATTCATAAGCGGCCCCGCTAAGCAGGCTCTCCGTCTGCTTGAGCTCCCGATAATGCTGATTACAGTCAGGACAGGACTTCAAATGGTCCCTGAGCTGCTGCGCTTCTTCCTCCGAAGCATCTCCGTCCAGATACCGATGCATAAGCGCAAGGCTTTCTTCGCAATTCATGTGTTACCCCCCTTTATACGTGGCGCAGTTTTTTCCTTAGCAGCTCCCTGCCACGGTGGATTCGCGTCTTCACTGTCCCAAGCGGCAGATCAAGTATTTCGCCGATCTCCGCCAATGACAAATCATCCAGGAACCGCAGTACGATGACACTGCGGTATTTAGGCGGCAGGGACAAAATCTCCTTATGGATATAGCTTTGCAGCTCCATGCTCTCGACCTCTTGCTCAGGCAATGCTTGGTCAGCAGCGAGCTGCGAGTACATATCCAATCCATCAGTCCCCTTCACCTCGGCATCAAGATGAAAATCCGGCTTCTTTTTACGCAGACGGTCGATACTCAGATTCGTTGCAATCCGGTAAAGCCATGTGGAGAATTTCCGGTTTTCGTCAAAAGAATGGATGTTGGTGTAAGCGCGGATAAACGCCTCCTGGGCGATATCCTGCGCTTCATGACTGTCTCCGACCATTCGGTATACGATATGGTACACCTTGTTCTGGTAAAAGGAAACAATTTCTTCGAAGGCAGCATGATCACCCTTCTTGACGTTTTTTATATGATATTTTATGATGTTCTCCATGAAAATCCTCCCGCCTAACTGCGGCTTCTTAGTAACGAACGACGTTCCGAAAAGGTTTCACTTTCACAAAAATATCTTTTTTTATAAACCTTAAGTATGCCAGCAACAGTTTTTTCTTTTTTGTATTTTTCAAAATTGACGTTTTAAATAAGATTAGACAGGGTAATTATAACGACAAATAGTATATCAGATTTTGGAGGTAAAAATGATTACAATAGACAATCTTTTGGAAAAAATCGAACAGACCCGCAGCCACATGCTAAGTTTGTCCACCAACTTGCCGCTCACTTCCGATGCAGTCATCACTGCCAGTGTACAGCTCGATCATTTGCTGAATGAGTACGAAAAACAAATCAGGGACAGATAGCTATCATTAACAGCCCGCAGAGGAAGCTGTTATTTTTTTGCACAAAAAAAGCACGTACACAGTGTACGCACTTTCCTTCAATGGCGATCTTCCGCCCAGGTTCCCTGTTTGATAAAATAAGCCTTCACATCATCATGAAAGCCGACACTGACCTCCAGCGGGAATGCTTCTCCTCCGGCACGCTTGAAGCAGTCACTGAACCAGGCAATCATCACCTGCTCATCCGCCTTCTGCACTGCATCTTCCTGCAGTTCACGGAAAGCCTCGAATGAATCGGCAGCATCATCAGGCAGTTCGAAATATGGAATCTCCTCTGCCACTTCTTCACTTCCGCCTGCGTATTTATCGCCCATTTCATCATAATAACGTTCATTGCCATCAGCATCGAGCGCATAATACATGATCGTCAGCTCGAAAGCCATCGGCTCCTTGAACATACGAAAAGCGATTTTCTTCACTTCCGGCAGGAACGGCAGCTGGAAAATATGCTTCAATTCGCTTATCATGTCCTCCGAATGCTTCTCCAGGCAGACACTGACTGTCTCGGTATAATCTTGTATGGAAAACAAAGCGTTACCTCCTTCTTACTCTTGCTCTACTTTACCACACGGCACGGAAATCGCGCATCAAGCAAGTGTCTTGCCCTTCGTCTCCTCACCAAGCACCCAGACAGCGGCGACAGCAATGAGGACCGTCACACAGAATAAAAGAAAGACAGTGCTCACAGATAACCCAAAAGTTCCGCGGTACCCAATCAGCAGCGGACCTAGGATTCCGCCGATTCTGCCGGCAGTAGCCGCGATTCCGGAACCAGTCGCACGGATGGCCGTAGGATACTGTTCCGGCGTATACGCATAAAGAATCCCGTAGGCCCCCAGATTGAAGAACGAAAGCAGCATGCCTGCCGTGAGCAGCATCGCAGCCGATTCTGCATTCCCGAACAGTACAGCACTGATGGCAGTACCGATAAGATAAATGATCAGGATCGGCTTGCGTCCCACCTTCTCAATCAGCCAGGCTGCAGAGAAGTACCCCGGCAGCTGCGCCAGTGTCATGATCAGAACATACTCGAAGCTGCGGACCATATCGAATCCTTTTGCAACCATGACACTCGGGAGCCAAAGGAACATGCCATAATAGCTGAGCATGATGCAGAACCAGACGATCCAGAGCATGATGCTGCGCTTTGCAAATCCTTTTGCGAGCAGCTGCCGGATACCATCCATGACGGATGTTTTTTGCTTCAGCTTCGTATAAGATGGCGAATCCGGCAAATTCCTGCGAAGGAATACCGCGAACAGCGCCGGGATGGCTGTCAGCACAAGCGCCACCCGCCAGCCATAAGCTGGTATGACGAAATAAGAGATGATTGCTGCAAGCAGCCAGCCGACCGCCCAAAAACTCTCCAGCAATACAACCATGCGCCCGCGCCTTTGAGGGGCTACCGATTCTGAAACCAATGTCGATGCCACCGGCAGCTCACCTCCAAGACCTGCACCGATTAAAAAGCGCAGCACGACAAAGATAAGATAGGAAGTTGCCAATGCAGATAAGCCGCTGGCAATGGAGAATACCAAAATCGTCATCATGAATACCGTGCGCCGGCCGACCCTGTCCGCCATGATTCCGAATACAAATGCGCCCACGGCCATCCCAATGCTGTTAATACTCCCGATCCAGCCTGCCTGCTGCGCTGATAATCCCCAATCCAACGTCAGCGCTGTAATGATAAAAGATAAGATACCAACATCCATTGCATCAAATAACCAGCCCGTACCGACAATACCAAGCAGCTTTCGCTCGGAAATCCGTTTTGCTGCCCTTTGATGATCAGTTACTGTCCTTTCCATCCCAACACCTCTATAGACTCTTTATTTAACACCATAAGTTTACATGTGTCTTGACACTTTGTAAATCGATTATAGGGATAATTTGCTGAAAGTTCCGCCAAACAATACAAAAAAGCCGCTTCATTCAGCAGCTTCTTTTCCAGATAGGGGCCTACCAGGGGCTGTCGCACGATACCATTGCCAGCACAAAAGTATGATTAACATCAGATCGACAAAATCTCCGCCATAATACATCAGCATCGCTCCAGATTGCGCCTCAGCAGCACCCACAGCAGACGGAGGATTTGCGTAAAGGTATTTGGACAAGATGCCGTGCCCCGCAAGCGCAAAAATAAACACAACCATACGATATACATGACTCTTGCGATAGGACACAGGCTCTGTATAGAGCATCGCTAGCGTAAATAAATAACCAGCCGCAAAAACATGGAAGTGTACCAATAGCGATACCCAGCTCACCTGATGCATATGATGGTATAACGGCGTGGTGTAAAGCAGCCATAGCCCGCCTATATTCAATACTGCAGCTGTGACAGGATGAACCAGGAAGCGGGCGTATCCACTTCGAAATAGACGCATCACAGATCGTGCTCCTTTTTGAGGCAAAGCGCGTAAAAGCAGGGTAATCGGGCGGGATAAGATGACGAGCAGCGGCGCAAGCATACCAAGCAGCAAGTGCCCCGCCATATGAAAAACGAAGCTGTGATGCGCGTGCATTCCGATTGGACCGGCGAATGCCTGCACACCAGTCGCAACACCACCCGCAAACAAGAGAAGGCGGCGGATCGGCCAAGACTTGAATCTCTTAACCGCACTCCGCATTGCCGCCAGATAAATCAGGATAGCCAGGAATGCAAGGCTGATGAAAAATGCATCATTATGCATGCCTTCCCCTCCCAGAGCGACAGATAAGTATGATGCCAGCAGCCAACAGTATGATAGCTATTCCATTCCAGACCAAGTCATAATACAAAAGATTTTCTACCCCATAGCGGATTTGATGAATACGCAGCAATTTATGCTGGATGATGCCGTCATATAGCTGAAAAAAACCGCCGCCCAGGAGTACCGCACCCCACCAGCGAATTGGCACCATGCTTTTGCGCCTGCGCAAATCTGCCAATAAAAACAAACCGCCAACCGTGGCAAACCAGCTGAACGCATGAAAGAAGCCATCCGAAATCAGCCCCCATTCAGAAGTCGAAAGGTCATAAAAATGATGCCAATGCAGCAGCTGATGAAAGACAGCTTCATCAACAAAAGCAGCCAAGCCGAAGCCGAATAAGATTCCTGAAAAGATATTCCGTCCGTTAGATACAGTCCGATCCTCCATATCCACCCTCCTGTCAGTCAGCCTTTTACATTTTTCCCGACAGACGGCAGAATAAACAAAAAAGCACAGGAGAGACTCCTGTGCCGAATTAAAAAAAGCCATCCGAATGGATGGCTATCATGAGTGGAGCCTAGCGGGATCGAACCGCTGACCTCCTGCGTGCAAAGCAGGCGCTCTCCCAGCTGAGCTAAGGCCCCATATGGAGCGGAAGACGGGATTCGAACCCGCGACCCCCACCTTGGCAAGGTGGTGTTCTACCACTGAACTACTTCCGCCCAGCAGTATGGTAATGATGATGCGGGTGGAGGGACTTGAACCCCCACGCCATACGGCACTAGATCCTAAGTCTAGCGTGTCTGCCAATTCCACCACACCCGCGCAATAGAAACAGTTACTGGAACTGATCTATAAAGTGAGCCATGAAGGACTCGAACCTTCGACCCTCTGATTAAAAGTCAGATGCTCTACCAACTGAGCTAATGGCTCAAAAACATTCTATTGAAAAGAAAGTAAATGGCTGGGCTAGCTGGATTCGAACCAACGATCACGGGACCAAAACCCGTTGCCTTACCGCTTGGCTATAGCCCAATGATGGTGGAGGGAGTAGGACTCGAACCTACGAACCCGATGGGAGCGGATTTACAGTCCGCCGCGTTTGGCCAACTTCGCTATCCCTCCATCATAGGTGGTGCCGGCCAGAGGACTTGAACCCCCAACCTACTGATTACAAGTCAGTTGCTCTACCAATTGAGCTAGACCGGCAAGTTATTTAATTTTGTTGACCTCAACCGTCACGAATGATATCTTATCACCTATCGCTTGGTTTGTCAACACTTTTTTTGATGTTTTTCATCAAGCAAGTGGTGGAGGATGACGGGCTCGAACCGCCGACCCTCTGCTTGTAAGGCAGATGCTCTCCCAGCTGAGCTAATCCTCCGACTTGATGACCCGTACGGGATTCGAACCCGTGTTACCGCCGTGAAAGGGCGGTGTCTTAACCGCTTGACCAACGGGCCAGGTTGTCCTTTTCTTCGTTACGTTTTTCGTAACTCGAAACTGACAAGAGTTATTATATACAGGAACGCAACAGTTTGTAAAGCTACTTTTTCAAATTCTTTTTATTCAGATAATTAACCCGAATCAATCCTCCTTCCCTATCCTCTGAAACCCCCGTCATATCCACGTTTCCAAGCATTTTAATTATCTCTTCCATTCTTGCATATTTTCCTTTCAAAACAGGAATATAAACATGGACACTAAAAAACTTGAGCAGTTTTTTTGTCTGATTCAAAATTTCCTTGATAAGCTTTTCCTATGAAATAAATAAGAAAAGGGGCATTCGACATGACAGATACATTCGATGTAACCAACCCAGCCACAGGTGAAGTGATCGAAAAAGTAGCGATTGATTCAAAAGAAGCAATCAATGAAAAAATCGAAAAGATACATCAGGCTTTCCAAGCCTGGTCCAAAACTTCTGCAGCAGAACGCAGTAAGCTTCTTCGGGCCTGGCACGACAAGATGATTGAAAACAAAGCCGAACTTGCTGCGCTCATGACAGCCGAAAACGGCAAGCCGCTGAAGGAATCAGAAGGTGAAGTTTTATATGCCGCTGGTTATATCGAATGGTTCGCCGAAGAAGCCAAGCGTGTCTACGGCCGCACCATCCCTGCTTCCACAACGGATAAGCGCATGCTCGTCACCCGCGAAGCAGTAGGCCCGGTCGCAGCGATCACACCTTGGAACTTCCCGGCAGCGATGATCACAAGAAAAGCAGCACCAGCATTGGCTGCGGGGTGCACATTCATCATCAAACCAGCACCGGATACCCCGCTGACAGCTATCCGCCTGGTCGAACTGGCATATGAGGCCGGTATTCCGGAGGACGTCATTCAATATGTGAATGCCGATGGCGAAATGGTCGGCAAGATTTTCACCGATCATCCCCACATCCGGAAGATTTCCTTCACGGGATCTACTCCTGTCGGCAAACTGCTCATCAAACAAAGCGCCGATAGCGTGAAGCATGTCTCCATGGAGCTCGGCGGACACGCACCGCTTATCGTCGATGAATACGCAGATATCGACCGGGCTGTGACACATGCCCTGGCTTCCAAATTCCGCAACGCCGGCCAGACATGCGTCTGCGCCAACAGACTGCTCGTCCATGAATCCATCAAGGACGAATTCACAGCAGCATTCACAAAAGCAGTATCCGAAATGAAAGTCGGACAAGGCACAGAGGAAGGCGTGGCAATCGGCCCAGTCATCAACAAAAAAGGCTTTGATAAGATCGTTGCCCAAATCGATGATGCCAAATCCAAAGGTGCTAAAGTCCTCACTGGCGGCACCTATAACGCCGATGCAGAAAAAGGCTACTTCTTCGTCAACCCAACTGTCCTTGATCAAGTAACGGATGACATGGACATCATGCACGAAGAAACATTCGGACCGGTGGCTCCGATCACGACTTACACCGACATCGACGAAGCTATCCGCATCGCAAATGACACACCATATGGCTTGGCAGCCTATTTCTTCACGGAAAATTACCGCCGCGGGCTGTATATCGCCGAAAACCTGAAATATGGTATCATCGGCTGGAATGATGGCGGTCCATCCGCCGTTCAAGCTCCATTCGGCGGCATGAAGGAAAGCGGCGTCGGCCGCGAAGGCGGAATCGAAGGAATCGAGCCTTATTTGGAAACAAAATATATCTCCATCGGTATATGAAAGAAGGACCCGTCAGCGACGGGTCCTTTCTTGTTATATGTATTAGAAAACCCCTGGCTATGCCGGGGGTTCCAGAAAGCTTCAAGCGTGGTAATAAAAAAACCTCACTTCATGGTAGGATAAAGTTGGTTTCCCGACCACTTTATCTCGCCATAGAAGGAGGAGTGCCCTATGAAGGACATGAACAGTTTAGCACATACAACATGGAATTGTAAGTATCACGTAGTATTTGCGCCAAAGTACAGAAGGCAGGTTATTTACGGAAAATACAAAAAGAGTATCGGACAAATTATTAGGGATTTATGTGAACGGAAAGGTGTGATTATCCATGAAGCAAATGCTTGTCCGGATCACATTCATATGTTGATAAGTATCCCGCCGAAATTAAGTGTGTCACAATTTATGGGATACTTAAAAGGGAAAAGTAGTTTAATGATATTCGATCGTCATGCCAATTTAAAATATAGATATGGAAATCGAAAATTTTGGTGTCGAGGATTCTATGTTGATACAGTCGGGAGAAATAAGAAACAAATACAAGAATATATTAGGAATCAGCTAAAAGAGGACTATATGGGCGATCAATTGACATTATTCGAAG